>NZ_CALVGS010000114.1 GCF_944327115.1 uncultured Traorella sp. | reverse complement strand
GGCGCATGGAGCGAAAAAGGCTATCGTAAAAAATTAGAAAAAAGAATGAATGCTGTTACCCAGTATTTGATCGAACAAAAAAACAAAAATGAAACAAACACAGCTGGACAATAGGCTGTGTTTTTATTTTTGTGAGCAAACCATCAATCGAAAACGAAATATCCAAATCAAAAGAAGATAGAAAAATAGTTATCTTATAAAAATAGTGAATCTCAAAACTAAGAAGAGATTCACTTCTTTCATGTTAATACAACCAATTTTATATTAAATAGATCTGCATTCTATACATGAAAGGTAATGCTGGCATGCATAATAGAACACTCTATTTATTATTGATGTTTCAATTTTTTAAAATATCTGATTGATGATCACATAGTTTGACAGTTGCACCAATAATAATTTTGGCAATAACTGCCAGTACGTACAATATTTCCAACAGCTAATAAAAAAATAAGCCGTATCATTTTAAATATCAATTTTACCTCATTTAACTCACCTTATCTTCGATCTGAATGTTTATTTAATAACCTGAATTATCTCTTCTTTTTGTTGAATGATTCCATTTTTTAACATTTCAATTTTTATATCTTTAGGATATGTAACGGCAATAATCACGCATGTTATGAGTCCTCTGCTTTCCAACAATGCATTATCAACAACAAGTAATTTATTACCAGTTTTTATTATATCTCCCTGCTTTACATAAGTTCTGAACCCTTCTCCTTTTAATTCTACTGTATTTATTCCATAATGGATTAGTATTTCTATACCGTCGTTTGATTCCAGACCAATGGCATGTTTTGTAGGAAAAAGCATTTTTACTTTTCCATCAAATGGAGCAATTATATTTCCATCAGAATTAAAAATAATTGCCCCATCTCCTATTAACTTTTTAGCAAACATTTGATCTGGTGTTTCACAAATTGGTTTAATTTCCCCGTTCGTAGGTGAATATATAATTCCACTTTTTTTAATATTTCTTTCTTTTTTTAAAAAATCAAATAATCCCATAACTCAATTCCTTCTTAAAAACTAACAGGTGAATTCATCACCTGTTAAATATTAAATTATTAATGCATCATTATCTTGATCAAGAATCTCTCCATTTGATTTCAAGAATTTTTGCATCCAATAGTAGGAAGCTTTAGGAATCCTTCTTTTCGTTCCATTCCCCAAATCATCCATATCAACATAAATCCATCCATAACGTTTTTTCATTTCTCCAGTACCTAATGAAACTAAATCAATACAGCCCCACATTGTATAACCAATTACATCAACATGATCTAAACATACTGCTTTGCGTATTTCTTTAAAATGTTTTTTTAAGTATTCAATTCGATACGTATCATTTACAAATCCATTTTCATCTGGAATATCGATTTCTCCCATTCCATTTTCGACAATAAAAATTGGTTTTTGATAACGATCATAAACTTCATTCAAAACATATCTTAGACTCATTGGATCAACCGGCCATCCCCAATTGGTATTTGGTAGATATGGATTTTGATCAAAACATAATGTTTCAACACCTTGATACTTGAATGAACTATCTTTATTAACAGTTGTTGAACGATAGCAACTAAAGGAATAAAAATCTAATGTCCCTTCTTTCAAAATTTCTTTATCGCCATCTTGCCATGGTATTTGAGCATCATAATATTCTAAAATAGTTTCCGCATATCCTGGATAATAACCACGCATCATTACATCAGCGTATAGCCATGTCCGTCTTCTAGCTTGTAGTTGCATGAATACATCTTCCGGTTTGCAAGTCAACGGATAACATGGAGAAGAAGCAAACATTGCTCCTACTTTTGCACCAGGAATCATTTCATGACACATCTTAACCGCTAAAGCACTTGCAATAAACATATGATGAGCCCCAATAAATCGTACCTTATGATCTCTTTGTGTGCACCCAAACATTTCATAGCCATTTAATGTATTAATTTCATTAAAAGTCAACCAGTATTTGACTTTAGAACCTAAACGGTTAAATAATGCTTTACACAAATTTAAATAATAATCAATAGTTTTCCGATCTAACCAGCCATGAATCGTATCTGCCAGATAGACAGGTATTTCATCATGACAAATAGTAATTAATGGTTCAATACCATATTTTAAACACTCATCAACTATATTTTCATAAAATTTCAGTCCATCTTCATTCGGAATCTCTTCATCCCCTCGTGGAAAAATTCTTGTCCAGCAAATTGAAAATCTAAATGTTGTACAACCCATTTCTGCCATTAAACGAATGTCTTCCTTATAATGGTGGTAAAAATCAACAGCATTTAATGAAGGATAGTAATAATTCGGATCTAAATACCCTTTTGCACCATCAGGTAACGGCGCTCTAAAATCTGAAACATGTTTGCTCCCATCAGGTAACATATAAGTAATTTTTCTAGGTTCATCTTTTGTTCCTTGAGTAACAAAATCTAACGTTACTAAGCCTCTCCCGCTTTCTGTATAGCCTCCTTCTGCTTGAAAATCTGCAATTGCACCACCCCAAAGGAAATTTTTTGGAAAAGATAAGTGTTTCATATAATACCTCCTTGTCTAGCTTACGCTTTTTTTCCCATTATTTTATCAAATAATTTGTTTTCTTTTCTGTTAATTCCTGTTATTAAAACGAATATACAACTCAATATAAATGATAATGCAACCCCAACGTATAGAAAAATTTCTGGTTCGGTTCCAAAGTTAACAAGTGTTAATAAACTTGGTAATCCCGTCGCAAATCCTTTTGCATGAAAGAATGACATGAATGTAGATGAAATAGCTGCTGCTAAACAGCTACACATGAATGGTGTTTTATATTTTAATGTATAACCAAACATTGCCGGTTCAGTGATACCACACAAGGCTGTAACAGATGCACTTAACGCACCAACTTTTTCTTCTTTATTTTTAGATAGAATTGCAATTCCCATAGTTGCACCAGCTTGAGCAATGTTAGAACACAAAGCAGTTGGTAAAAGTACAGAGAATCCTACAGATGCGATTTCTGTAACCTGAATAGGGCCAATAGAATAATGAAGACCTAATACAGTCAAAGGTGATCTTAATAACCCCAATATAAATGGTCCAAATACACCTGCAATGGAATATATACCCGTAATGAATTCAGCAACATAAACTCCTAAGTGGTAACCAATAGGTCCAGTAACTAATAATGTAATAGGTGTCATAATAATTAATGTAATGACTGGTGTAAAGATTGAACGAATCATCACAGGCAATATCTTATTAACCGTTTTATAAATGTAACTTAATACAATCGTAGTTAAGATTGCTGGTATAATTGTAGATGAATAATTCCTTACTAATACATTAAATCCTAAAAATGATAATTCCGTTCCGTTAGTTGCCGAAGTCATCATTAAATTCGACATTAAGATTCCTGTTGTTGTAAGAGCAAGAAATTTATTTGTTTTAAATTTTTCAGCTGTTGAAACCGCTAATAAAAATGGCATGAAATAGAATACTAAATCTGATACCATTGTAAATACGATAACAACATCACTACCAGACGCTACGACTCCAATTTTAACCAAAGTATTAATGAATGCTTTTGATAATCCACACCCAACTAAAACTGGTAAAATCGGAGAGAAAATTTGACAAATGGTATCAACTACTAATGAGATAGGATTTTTTTTAGTAGGTATCATTGCATCTCCTTCTTGTTCCTCTACCATTTCTTTTGAAATAGCATTTTCAGGAAGAAGTTTACAAATGTCATCGAACAATTCAACAACTTTCCCTCCGACTATGACTTGAATTTGACCATTAGCTTTTTGAGACGAAATAACATCCTTTAATTCATTAAGTTTTTCAAATTCTACCTTTGATTCATTTTTGACTACAAAACGTAATCTTGTAGCACAATGAGTAAATTGAATAATGTTATCTTGTCCTCCGACATAATTCAAAATTTCTTGAGCATTATTTTTCATATTCTAACCTCCTCGCTCAAAAGCTTTACAGTCCTACTATAAAATAGATTTAGAAAAAACAAAAGAAAGTGCAAGGCTGTTGGAAATTTATGCCACACTTTCTTTTAAATAAAACGATTTTTTGAAATTATTTTTCATCGTTTAAATTGATTTTCATCAAATCCACCATTTACGCGTGAAATCAATTCTATATTTTGATTATAATCACGCTCAAAAAGAATTCCATATAATATATCTAAAACAAATTCTTCTGCTAATTGTGAAGAAAAATTACCCATTTTAACATAACTTTCTCCATTGAAAATTCCCAATACAACATCAACAATCTTACAAATAGGTGATTCTATGTTAGATGTTACTAAAATCACTTTATATCCATGTTCTTTTAATTGAAAAATCATCTTTTTTGTTTGTTCATTATTTAAATAATGAGAAATAAATACGGCTATTTCTTTGATTCTTTTCTTTCGAGTCAATACTCTTTGAAATCCCCTTAAAGAATCACAACTAGCAACTATTCCAATTTTCCTAATTTTCAAGTAAAAATTCTCTGCAACTAATAAAGAATTACTTTTCCCATAAATTGTCACATGATCAGCCTCTGTAATTAATTTTGCTGCTTTTTCCAAAGATTCCATATTTAAATGCTTATACGTTTCTTCAATAGTTTGAACATATAAATCAAAAAAAACCTTACTTATTTCATGTTTACTTTGTCCTTGTTTTATTGGAATATTAAATTCTACTTTTTCCTCATTTCCATAAAATTCATCAATATCTTTTGCGATGGCTATTTTTAATTCAGGAAATCCTTTAAATCCTAGTTTCTTACTAAAACGAATAACGGATGAATTACTTGTAAAGGTTTCTTTTGACAGATCATTTACACTATAATTGACTACTTCATAAGGATGCTCCAAAATATATTTTGCAATTAAATAATCATTTTCACTATTTGAATGCTGTTTTTCTACTATTTCTTTCAATTTTTTTATTAACATAATATTTAGTGACACACTTCATCACATCCTCCTTTCTTTTTGTTAAAAGTTGTTTTTATTATAGCATAACGCAATAGTTTTATTTTGATTTTTTATACCTTTTTCTGTTATCTCCCATTTATATTAATGGTTTTATTTCAAAAACATTCTCCTGTGCTATTCAACAGGAGAATGTTCTTTTTTTATTTTTACCCTTGATAAAGATACCTCTTTCACTTCAAAATTAATCACTTTTTTCAATTTTGATTTATCTTTAGATCATGGCTCCGATTCCATATCCTTCAAATACAGCTTCCTGTATTTTTCTGGTCCTTATCGCATCACCTGCTTCATAAATCTCTGGAGTGATACCATAGAAAGACTCTACAAGCTTACGATCGGCACGCACACCTGTACATA
>NZ_CALVGS010000113.1 GCF_944327115.1 uncultured Traorella sp. | reverse complement strand
TTCATACTAAAAAGAGGGTACCCACATGAGATGTTAAAGATACCCACACATAAAGTTAAATAGGTTTTAAAATGGCAACACCAAAGTTTAGAGCTATGGCACACCCACACACGAATTTAAAGTGCCCTTTTTTTTATCTTTGCAAATAAGTTCAGTTTACGGACACTTCTTTCATATACTGAAATGAGGTGTCTGATGATCACATTATCTGATGAAAAAATCAGTATCATTCATTATAAAAAAATCAGTAAGGTATCGATCCAAGAGATACATATTGAAACGGCGCATACGACTGTCATGATTAGCGGTGAGGAGCTTTTTATCGTCTATCTGAATGCGGATGAGATCATCTTAAAAGGGAAAATCAGGAAGGTTGATTTTTTAGCTCATGAGAGGGCATGATCTTTATAAGGCGGAATGTGATATTTATGAAGTGATGGCTTATGTGATGCAGCATCGTATTACCATCTACCATCTGAGGGAAGAGAAATATGTTTATTTTTCTTCTTCTTGTAAATATCGAACATTGCTTCAAAAACATCCGCTCATTCACTATCAGTCAAGTATCGGCATGATGGGCATGGTGTTTCGCTTTTTTGCCAGCAAAGAAAAAATAGCTGCTTTGATTTGTTCGCTGCTTTTGTTTTTGGGTTTATCCAAAACTATTTTTCAGGTAGAGATCCTGGGTGAAAGTGATTTCCATCACGATCTCATCGAAACAAAGCTGAAACAGTTTCAAACACCTTTTTTCTATTGGGACAGTACAAGTATCTATAAAAAGCTGGCTGAGCTGAATCAGGATCTCAACTGGTATGCCGTACATCAAAAAGGTTCCAAGCTGGAAATTCATTTTCTTCCCCGTGAAAAAATGGAGCTTTCACAGTTTCATCCATATGATCTTATCGCTTCTAAAGATGGTGTCATTGCCGCTTTTGATGTAGCGAAAGGGAATAAGGTCGTCAAGATCAATCAAAAAGTACAAAAAGGAGAAGTCTTGGTCAGCCATATCATTTTGGATAGCAAGGAAGAAGAGAAGACAAGCGATGTATTGGGAAAGGTCTATGCCTATACCTTTGAACGCATTGACGTGGAAATCTCTAAAAATGAGCTTCCCGAGGCCATCAATTATTATTTATGTCTGATGAAAAGCAGGATGCAGCTGTCACTTGATAAAGATGAATATATTGTCAAAGAGATTCCTTTGCAATTTGAAGAAGATTCAGCTACAATAAGGATGTCCAATTATTATGTTTTATATGAGATGATTGCGGTAGTAGGAGAAAGTGATGAATAAATACAGTTTAGATGTTTCTTATTGGGAAATGGATGAAAGAAGAATGCTTTGTGGTCCAAATGATCAGTATTTAAAGCTTTTAGAGAATGAATTTGATTGCCAGCTCGTTTTTGATGATAATTCTTTGATATGCCTTGGAGAAAATGAGTTGTGCCTGAAGGTGATCAAAAACTGTTATTCTTTGATGGAACAAACCCATCAGCTGTCTTTAAGCGATGTCCAATATCTATGTAATCTGGTGAAGAAGTATCCTTATTCCAAAAAGCTTCATTTTTCAAATGAGCCGATTGCCAAGACATTTAACGGTAAGCTGATCTTTCCTAAAACGATCGGTCAGCGCGTGCTTATTGAGAGCATGGAAAACAGTGATATCGTCTTTGCAAGCGGAGTGGCAGGCACCGGAAAAACTTATCTTGCAGTCGTTTATGCTGTCAGCCAGCTGAAAAAGGGCGTTTTCTCTCGAATCGTGCTGACACGTCCGGCCGTAGAAGCGGGTGAATCTTTAGGCTTCTTACCGGGTGATCTGAAAGAAAAGGTCGATCCTTATTTACGTCCTCTTTATGATGCCTTGTATGATATGCTGGGAAATGAGCAGGTGGCAAAGCTCATGGAAAAAGATGTCATAGAAATTGCTCCTTTGGCCTATATGCGTGGCAGGACGCTGGATAATGCTTTCATCATTCTGGATGAGGCACAGAATACGACGCGTTCACAGATGAAGATGTTTTTGACACGCATGGGCTTTAATTCGAAGATCGTGATCACCGGTGATACGACCCAGATCGATCTTGTGAAGCCCAAGGAATGCGGTCTGACGCAGGCAATCGAGTATCTGCATGATGTTGAGGGTATCAGCTGTGTTGAACTGACAAGTCATGATGTCGTTCGTCATCCGATGGTACAAAAAATACTTGAACGTTACGAAAAATATGAAAATTCTTAAAAAAGAAACATCAGAAGTTTCTTTTTTTTATTTGGAATGGATATATAAGAGTAGGAGGTATAAATATGAACTGTGGTATTGAGGTATTAAAACGACTGAATGAATTGATTGATACAGATTTAACAAAGGTAATCTGCCGCTGTGAAAAAAAGCTCGGTGAAAAGGGCTTATGTATGTCAGATCTGTTTGAAGAATTGAATCTGGTACTTCCTTGTCAGGCGGTATCTTCGCTTCATCTCATAAAAAAAACACCGTATATTGCTTTTATCGGCTTTGATCATCATGGCCATTATGTGTTGGTCGAGGATGTTCAAAAGAAGGTAAGGGTATATGATCCCGCTAAAGGTTTTTTAAAAATGACAAAATTTCATTTTTATATGATTTGGAGCAAGAAAGCAATCGTTTTTATGTTATAATAGAAAAGAATTCGAGGTGGATTATGATAACGCTCATCAATCAGACAAATGATGAAAAATGGAATGAATATGAAGAGAGATTTCAGCGTATTTTTGAAAAGACGCGTGAGGTATGCAGGGTTGATCGGGATTATGACGTATCGATCATTCTGGTGAATGACCGCGAGATCCATGAAATCAATAAATCGTATAGAAATATCGATCGTCCTACAGATGTGATCAGCTTTGCATTGAAGGATAGTGAGGATGAGATCATGCTGGAGGAAATCGAAGCAGAGCTGGGAGATATTTTCATCAGTGTGGATGCGGTGAGAAAGCAGGCCAAAGAGTATGGGCACAGCGAATGCCGTGAGATCAGCTTTTTATGTACCCATGGGCTTTTACATCTTCTCGGCTATGATCACATGAATGAAGAGGATGAAAAAGAGATGTTCGCTTTGCAGGATGTGATATTGGATGGTTTCTCTTTTTAAGAAATTTAAGGCTGCATTCAGTGGTCTTGGCTGTGCCGTCAAAGACAAAAGCGTCCGGCTTCAATTGGTCTTTGCTGCGGCTGTGCTTGTTTTTGGCTGGATATATGGATTTAGTGGTGAGGAATGGCTTTGGATCGTCAGCGCTGTTTTTATCGTCGTCTTATGTGAAATGGTAAATACTGCTGTTGAGCGCATCTGTGATCTTATTGATCCTCATCTTAACGTAAAGATCAAATATATCAAGGATCTGAGTGCCGGTTGTGTCCTGCTTGCCAGTTTATATGCAGTTGTGATAGGATGTATGATCCTGAAAGGAGTATTACGATGATTGATCAGAAATTAGTAGAAAGAGCTTTTAAAAATCTGGAAAATGCCTATGCACCTTATTCACGATATCGTGTCGGAGCATGTCTTGAAACGGTGAATGGTGATTTTTATGATGGTGCAAATATTGAAAATGCCTCATTCGGACTTACCAATTGTGCGGAAAGAAGTGCGGTTTTCGCAGCATATTCCAAAGGTGTCCGCAAAGAGGATATCAAGGCTTTGGCTATCGTTTGTGAAGGAAATACGATTGCCGCACCTTGCGGTGCCTGCCGACAGGTCCTGGTCGAGCTGTTGAAAAAAGATACGCCGATTTATCTGGCGAACCGTACATCACAGCTTGAAACAACGATCGAACAGCTTCTTCCGATGAGCTTTACGCAAGAGGATCTATAAGATGAAAAGCGGTTTTATCGCAATCGTAGGACGTCCTAATGCCGGCAAGAGCACGCTTTTGAACAGCATTATGAATCAAAAGCTGGCGATCATTTCAAGCAAGCCGCAAACAACGCGCAACAATATCCAGGGGATCTTAAGTGATGAGGATTCTCAGATGATCTTTATTGATACCCCGGGGATCCATAAACCGCATCATGAATTGGGCCGTACGCTGAATAAAAGTGCTTATGCGTCTTTACAGGATGTTGATGTCATTTATTATATGGTGGATGCATCGGTTCCTTTTGGACATGGAGAAGAATTTGTATTAAATCAGATCAAAGGAAAATCGGAAAATATTTTTCTTATCTTAAATAAGGCGGAGCTTTTGTCACGCGATAAGGTCATGCAGTTGATCTTGCAATGGCAAAAACGATATGATTTTAAAGAGATCTTTCCATTAAGCGCTCTTGAAAGGCGAAATGTCGATGAATTGATCAAAACGACGAAGAAATATCTTTCAGAGGGACCTATGTATTTTGATAGTGATACGATTTGTGATCACGATCAGAATTTTTTGATCAGTGAACTGATCCGTGAAAAAATCATTTATCGGACACAGGAGGAAATCCCGCATTCGGTGGCGGTGGTCATTGAAAATAGGGAAGAAACTGAAAATAAGATCTATATCCAGGCGATGGTCATTGTTGAAAGAGCCAGTCAGAAGGGTATATTGATCGGCAAACAGGGTAAGATGATTTCTTCTATTCGTTTAGATGCGCAAAAGGAATTACGCTTCATTCTGGGCAAAAGGGTTGAATTGGAGCTGTATGTACGCATAGAAGAAAATTGGCGCAATAAGGAGAGCAAGATCCATCAGTTTGGTATCGGTGAGCTTGATGAGTGATTTTAAGGGCATCGTCTTGACAAATACGCTCATTCATGATCATGATGTGCTCATGAATGTGCTTACGCCTTTTGGAAAGATAAGCATGAAAGCAAAAGGGGTATTAAAAACACATTCTAAAAACCGTAATTATACAGAAGTAGGATGTTACAGCCTTTTTCATACGATCGATAAGAATACGTCGAAGATCGTGCTGTTGAAAAATGCGGAAATGGTAAAACGTTTTTTGAATATTGAACATGATCTGATCCGCAAAAGCATTTATTCGTGTTTTCTTGAAATCATGAATAAGACTGACATCTGCTTTGAAGATGCTCTTCAATATATAGAAATCCTGGACAGCTGTGCGAATCCTTATTGTATCTATGCCTTGCTGTTATGTGAAGTGCTGCGCTCAAGCGGCGTTTCGATCGTGGTCGATGCGTGCGTGCTTTGTTCTTCGGAGAAAGGATTATGTGCCTTATCGATTCCGGATGGCGGTTTTGTATGCGTTCATTGCTTTGATCAGACGCGTCATTATCATCTAAGCGTGGATGAATTAAAAAATTTACGCTATGCAGCGCACGCTTCTCTTGAGAATTATCAGGCTTTAGAAGCAGCTTCGACACTTTCCTTCCAGTCAGTCAGCTATCTTGTTGAGCTTTTACATCGCTATGGTGAGATCACGCTTCGCAGCCATGCGTTTTTAGAGGTTTTACAGCCACTTGCTTAATTTGACAATCAAGTGGTTTTTGTGTTATAAAATAGGATGAGTTTGTTTGCACAATTAAAATTTAGGAGGCATAACATATGGGTGATTTCAGTTTTGAAAAAATCGTCAATCATGCGAAAAATTCAGGATTTGTATATCAGGGTTCCGAGATATACGGCGGTCTGAGCAATACGTGGGATTTCGGACCTTTAGGAGTAGAATTAAAAAACAATATTAAAACGGCCTGGTGGAGAAAATTTGTCCAGACGTCACCCTACAATGTAGGCATTCAGAGTGCTATTTTGATGAATCCAAAGGTTTGGGAAGCAACGGGACATTTACAGGGCTTTTCAGATCCTTTGATGGATTGCAAGGTATGCAAGACCCGTCATCGCGCGGATCATCTGATCGAAGAGTTTTCAAATGGCAAAGTGAATCCGGAAGGCTGGAGCAACGAACAAATGATGCAGTATATCAAGGACAATCATATCGGCTGTCCAAACTGCGGTGCCCATGACTTCACAGAGATCCGTCAGTTTAATTTGATGTTTAAAACATTTCAGGGGACTTTGGAGGATGCGAAGAGCACGATCTATCTCCGTCCTGAAACTGCGCAGGGAATGTTTGTGAATTTTAAGAACGTTCAAAGAACCATGCGTAAAAAGCTTCCTTTTGGTATTTGCCAGGTAGGAAAATCTTTAAGAAATGAAATTACGACCGGTAATTTTATATTCAGGACACGTGAGTTTGAACAGATGGAAATGGAATTTTTCTGTAAGCCCGGCGAAGATCTGAAGTGGTACGATTATTGGAAAAAGACGTGCATGGATTTCTTGACGCATTATGGAATCAAGCCGGAAAATCTGCGTTTCCGTGATCATGCGAAGGAAGAGCTGTCCTTCTATTCCAAAGCGACCTGTGATATCGAATATAACTTTCCGTTCGGCTGGGGCGAACTGTGGGGCATTGCAGATCGTACGGATTACGATCTAAAGCGTCATATGGAACATTCCAAGGAAAATCTGGAATATATGGATCCGATGACCCATGAGAAGTATATCCCTTACTGCATTGAACCGGCAGTGGGTGTGGAAAGAGTTTTCCTCAGTGTTTTTGCGGATGCTTATGATGAAGAGGTCATCAACGATAAGGATACGCGTATCGTAATGCATCTGCATCCGGCCTTAGCACCTGTCAAGGCTTGTATCACGCCGCTTAGTAAAAAACAGAATGATCTGGCTATGAAGCTTTTTGAACAGCTGTGTGTTGATTTTGCTGTTGATGTTGATGATGCAGGCAGCATCGGCAAGCGTTATCGCAGAGCGGATGCGATCGGAACGCCATTCTGCATCACACCTGATTTCGATACTGAGAATGACGGTTGTGTTACGGTTCGTGATCGTGATTCCATGGAGCAGGAAAGAATCAAGATCGAAGATTTAAATGAATATATTTCTTCAAAGATCGCATTTTAGGAAGGAAAGCTGATGGCTAGATTAAGTGAAGACAAAATCAATGAAATACGTTCCCGCAGTGATATCGTTGAGGTCATCTCAAAATATATCCCGCTTTCACATAAAGGAAAAAGCTATGTGGGAATGTGTCCTTTTCATGATGATCACGACCCTTCGATGAGCGTTTCACAGGATAAGCAGATCTTTAAATGCTTTGCGTGTGGTGCAGGGGGCAATGTCTTTAACTTTGTATCACGCTATGAGAACATCTCTTTTGTTGAGAGTGTCGTGAAGGTTGCCAAGATCTGTAACATTGATGTTGGTGATATCGAAATCACTTCAAATCATGTCAACGCTCATCTGGCACCTTATTATAAGCTTAACCAGGCGTTTATCGATTATACGCATTACATGCTTCTATCGGGCGGTCATAACGATATTCTGGATTATCTGCATAAGCGGCAAATTCGTGATGATTTGATTAAAAAGTTTGAAATTGGCTACAATCCTAAAGAAGATGCGCTATATCATTACTTGAAGGCGAAAAAATTTAAAGACGATGAAATGATAGAAGCCAATCTCGTACGTTTGACCAGTCAGGGAATCCATGATGTTTTTTCATCAAGGATCACGATTCCGATTCATGACCGCTATGGCAATCCCATTGCCTTTACCGCAAGAAGAATCGGCGATGGGGATGAAGCGAAGTATATCAATACGTCAGAAACGCCATGTTATGTAAAGGGAAATGTTCTTTTCAATTATCATCGTGCTTTAGAGGTCTGCAAGAAGACCCAGCGGGTACTTCTGGTAGAAGGAGCCATGGATACGATAGCCTTTTATAAGGCAGGCATTGAAGATGTGGTTGCCACTTTGGGAACAGCCTGTACCAAGGAGCAGCTAAAACTGTTGAAACAGATGCATGTCAAGGTAGATGTCTGTTACGATGGTGATGCTGCGGGCATCAATGCCATTTATAAATTCGGCAAGATGGCGAGTGAGAGCGCTCTTGTATTTGAGGTTGTCGATAATAAGAGCGGTCTTGATCCCGATGAGATCATTGAAAAATATGGGATCGATGAATTAAGATCCCTGTCTTACAAAACGATTTCATGGATCGATTTCTGTTTCGAATATCTTCAAAGCAGATATCATTTGGAGAATTATTCGCAGAAAGTTGAATATGCCAAGGAGATGAGCGTTGAAATTGAACGTGTAAAAGAAGCTTTTTTAAGAGAAAACTATTTAAAGAAGCTTTATGAGATTACAGGCTTTGATATGAGTCAAAGGACTGTTAAGCCAAAAACTGTTTTACGAAATATATCTAAAAATATTCAATTTAGATATGGGGAAGCGGCTGAATATGAAATATTAGGCCAAATGCTTCTTTCACGTCAGGCGGTCAATGTATTTAAAAATGATCTTGGCTTTCTGATTCATCCTGTTTGTAATCAGCTTGCCTTATATCTGATCAATGAGTATCGGCTTTCCGATACGATACAGGCAGCGGATCTGTTGAATCAGATCAAAGAGGAGGAAGTCAAAAAGCTTCTGATCGATCTGTGTGAATGGGAATTGGCACCGAAAGCCTTTAATATGGAGGTCTTGAAGGATGCCATCCGTAAGATTCATGATAAGTGCATTGAAGCTAAAATCAAGGAAATGTCTGAGCTGGCTAAAAAAATGTCGAATCCGCTGGATAAGGCCAGATTGATGAATGAGATCATAGAATTGCGTAGAAAAAGCAGTCAGTTGTAGGATCAGTTAGGAGAAATTATGAAGCAAGAAAAAACAAAGGAAATCAATAGTTTGAAGACATTGGATGAAATAAAAGAAGATCTTTTGGAAAAGTATCAGAAGGATCATGTTTTGTATCAGAAGGATATTGCTAGTGCGACAGAACACTTGGATTTAAGCGATGATGACACAGATGAGCTGTTTGATTGGCTGACCAAGAATGATATCGAAGTTTCTGATGATGAGGATCTGAATCTGAATGATCCATCGATCGTGCTTGATGAGCCGGATGATATCGGTGATTTTGATGATTTGGATCTTGATGATGAATTTGATGAAGATGATGCTTTAGCAAGCGATATCGAATCGCTTGAACAGTCGTTTGCGAATTCTTCTCAGGCTAAGATCAATGATCCGGTCAAGATGTATTTGAAAGAAATCGGACGTGTCGATCTTTTGAATCCGGAAGATGAGCCGGAAATTGCACGACGCATTCAGGAAGGCGACGAGGAAGCGAAAAAGACGCTGATCGCTGCCAACCTTCGTTTGGTAGTCAGCATTGCTAAAAAATACGTTGGGCGCGGCATGCTCTTTCTTGATTTGATTCAGGAAGGTAACATGGGTCTTGTGAAGGCGGTTGAAAAATTTGATTACACCAAAGGATTTAAGTTTTCAACATATGCGACATGGTGGATCCGTCAAGCAATCACACGTGCAATTGCCGATCAGGCCAGAACGATTCGTATTCCTGTACATATGGTCGAAACGATCAACAAATTGACCCGTATCCAGCGCCAGCTGGTACAGGATCTTGGCAGAGATCCGACAGCTGAGGAAATTGCGGAAAAGATGGATGGCATTACTCCTGAAAAGGTACGTGAAATTCAAAAGATTGCCCTTGAACCGGTATCGCTGGAAACGCCGATCGGTGAAGAGGATGATTCACATTTGGGTGACTTCCTTGAAGATGAGAATGCGATGTCACCGGATGAATATGCCAACAACCAGCTTTTGAAGGATGAGATCAACCTTGTGCTGCAGGGATTGACAGATCGTGAGGAAAAGGTTCTGCGTCTTCGTTTCGGTCTTTATGACGGACGTACAAGGACGTTGGAAGAGGTTGGTCGTGAATTTAATGTGACCCGTGAACGTATCCGTCAGATCGAGGCAAAGGCTTTACGTAAGCTGAAACATCCTACACGCTCAAAACGGTTAAAGGATTTTGTTGATAAAGCACAATGAGAATTTCAAAAAGGATCCGTGAAATCGAAAAGCTGATACCGCAAAACAGCATTGTCGCAGATATCGGCTGTGACCATGCCTATTTGTGCACGCTTGCGGTTCTTCATGGAAAAGCGGTTAAATGCTATGCCTGTGATATCGCACAAGGACCCTTAGAAAATGCGAAAAGGACGATTCGGGAAATGAATCTTGAAGATCGTATTTTTCCTGTGCTTTCTGATGGCCTTGAACATGTACCGGCCGATGCGAATGTATGCGTCATCAGCGGTATGGGCTTTGATACGCTCAAAAAGATTCTTGAAAAGCATGATCTTGATCAGTTTGAGATGCTCATTCTGCAAATTAATGGAGATGTCTATGATCTGAGAAAATGGATCATTGCACATGATATGAAGATCACTGATGAAAGAATCATTCATGAAGGACATTATTATACGATCTTGGTCTGTCAGCACGGACATGATCATTATACCGAAGAAGATTATATTTTTGGAAAATATCTGCAGGGCGATACCTTTCAGGATTATTGGAAGTTTCGTAAACAAAAAATACAGGAGATCCTTCAGATGTTACATGATTCAAAGCAGACGGATGAGCTGACTCATCTTCTAAAAATGATTCAAAGAAAAACAGGTGCTTAGCATCTGTTTTTAAATGACATCTTCTGTTTTTAAGGGAATGATTTCTTCTGTCTGGAGATAATGGATGATCTGCTGAGTAATTTTAGTAGGCGTTGATGCGCCGCTTGTTACGGCTACTTTTTGAAATGCATGCAGATCTTCTTTTAATAATGCCTCCAGATTTTCAACGCAGAAAACATGATCGGCTTTGTTTTGTGCCAGCTGTGCCAGTTTCTGTGTATTATGGCTTTTAGGATCACCGACAACAATAAAAGCGTCTGCTCTTTCAAGCTTCATGACTGCCTGCTGACGACATCGTGTCGCGCTGCAGATCTCATTGCTGATAAGTGCATGGGGATATTTTCTGGCGATGCTTTCATAAAGAGCAGCAGTCTGATAAGAAGAGAGTGTCGTCTGATTTGTAAAGAAGAGCTTTTCATTTGTGAAGGTTAGGTCATCTTCTGTTTCGATCAAATGAACCTTGTCGCTGATTTCAAGCACTGCTTCGCTTTCGGGATGATGTTTTTTACCGATATAGCCAATCGTATAACCTTCATCTAATTTTTCTTTGATCAGCGTATGGATAAATGAAACATATTCACATGTGGCATCAACGATCTTTAATCCTTTGGCTTTTGCCTTGTTGACAACACGTTCGCTGACGCCGTGGGCGGTAAAGATGACATAGCCTTCATCTATTTCGTCTAAAAGCTCATAGCGTGTTTTTTTATCCGTGTCGACGCTGTATATTTGATATTTTTGAAGAGCCTCTACGACAAAGCGATTATGGACCAGCATGCCTAAGATCGTTATTTTATCATGGGGATGCTGTTTTCTGGTTCTTTTGGCGATTTCAATCGCATTGACTACGCCTTTGCAGTAGCCTCTTGGGGTAATTGTGATTACTTCCATTGTTTCACCTCGTCATCATCATATCATATCTGGGAAAATTATGTTATAATTATAAACAAGAAAAAGGAGAAAAGTTATGAGCAAATTTTCAGATTATACATTCAAACAAACAACAAAAGATTTTATCGAACATAACGGATTCATAGCTCCGACCCCCATCCAGCAGAAAGTAATTCCGCTGGTTTGTAAAGGAAAGGATGTCATTGGCATCAGTGATACCGGTACTGGAAAAACTCATGCTTTTCTGATTCCGATCATTGAAAGAATCGATCCAAGCTTAAATGAGGTCCAGGTGGTCATAACGGCCCCTACCCGTGAACTTGCATTACAGCTGTATATGCGGGCTGCCGATCTTTCTGAAGCATTAAAGGGATGTCGTGTTCGCCTGATCAGTGGCGGTATAGATAAAAACAAACAAAATACGACCTTACGGATACAGCCGCATGTCGTCATCGGTACGCCGGGAAGGATCAAGGATCTGTTTCTCGAAGAAAAGACGCTTCGTATTGACAGAGCATCGCTGCTGGTCATTGATGAAGCGGATATGACTTTGGAATTCGGTTTTCTTGAGGATATTGATGCCTTTGCCTCGAAGATGCGAAAGGATCTTCAGATGCTCTCCTTCAGTGCCACGATGCCCCAGGGATTACAGCTTTTCCTAAAAAAATATATGCATAATCCGGTAACGGTCAAAATCGAAGATGATACGCATATCAGCGCGCCTAAGATCGAACATATCTGTATCCCGTGCAAGCATCAGGAATACCATGAAAAGCTCTTGGAAGTATTAAAAGGTTTTAAGCCTTATGTTTGTCTGATCTTTGCCAATACACGCAGCGAAGCCGCAAAGGTGGCTCAGGAAATGCGTGATCATGGTTATGATCTGATCGAGCTTCATGGCGATATGCCTTCAAGAGCACGTAAGAATGCCATGAAAAACCTGATGAATCTGGATAAGACCTATATCGTTGCCAGTGATATTGCTGCAAGAGGAATTGATATCAAGGGCATTTCACATGTTATTTCATTGGGCTTTCCAAGTGAGATTGATTTCTATATCCATCGTGCCGGCAGATGCGGCAGAGCAGGTATGAGCGGTATCTGCTACTCCCTTTACAAAAAAGAAGATGAAAATGCCATCCGCCAGCTGACCAATAAGGGAATCCATTTTCAATATATGAATATTAAAGACGGACAATGGATCACTTTAAAGGATAAAAATAAGCCAAAAGAACATAAACAAAGCGAGCTTGATAAAAAAGTCAGCATGATCGTCAACCGTAAGAAAAAAACAGTAAAGCCGGGATATAAAAAGAAGCGTAAGCAGGAGGTTGAAAAATTGAAACGAAAAGCAAAACGAGCCATGATCCAGGAGGAAATAAGAAAACAGAAAAAAGAAAGAGCCATTGCTTCACAGATCCAAAAAAGAGGTCATGAAGAATGATCATAGGTTCACATGTATCCATGTCATCTCCTGATTATGTTTTAGGAAGCATAAAAGAGATGCTCAGCTATCATGCCAATGCCTGCATGATTTATACGGGACCGCCGCAGAATGGCAGAAGGGTTCCTATCGAAAAATTAAAAATTGATGAAGCAAAAGCTCTGCTAAAAGAAAATCATCTTTCAATGGAACATGTCGTTGTGCATGCCCCTTATCTGATCAATCTGGCAAATACGCTGAACCCGCAGACCTATGAGAACAGTATCGAATTATTAAAAAATGAAATTATCCGAACAGACGCTATCGGATCTCCTTATTTGATCCTGCATCCGGGAAGTCATGTGAATGCCGGAAGCGATGTCGGTATTCAAAGCATCATACAGGGGTTAAATGCTGCTCTTGACGATTCCCAGAAATGTATTCTTTGTTTAGAAACGATGGCCGGCAAGGGAAGTGAATGTGGCCGTACGTTTGAAGAAATCAGACAAATGATCGACGGTGTACATATAAAGAAGCTGGGGGTCTGTCTGGATACCTGTCATATTCATGATGCCGGTTACGATCTCAGTGATTTTGATCAAATATTACGGATGTTTGATGAGATCATCGGTTTGAGCTATTTGAAAGTCGTTCATTTAAATGATTCTAAAAATATTTGCGGAGCACGGAAAGACCGTCATGAAAATTTAGGACATGGTGCAATCGGTTTTGAAAAGCTTTGTCAGATTGCCCATCACCCTTTGCTGGAAAATATCCCGATCATCCTGGAAACTCCTTATATCGAAAAGAAGCCTCCTTATAAGGAAGAAATTGAAATGCTTCGTAACCAGCAGTTTGTCAATATCAAATAAAAGATGATTTCAGTACAGAAATCATCTTTTTACAAGCCTTTTATGCTTCATCCTTCGAAGCTGTCATTTTAAGTATTTCTTCTTTTAAACGATCTGCCATCTTTTCAGTTGGGAGCTTTTCAATGATCTTGCCTTTTTTGATAAGCAGACCTTCATCCTTTCCTCCTGCGATCGCAATATCCGCATGTCTGGCTTCTCCCGGACCATTTACAGCACAGCCCATGATGGCTACATTGATATCAGCATTTATGTTCATCAAAAACGGCTCGATTTCTTTTATGACGCTTTCAATGTCATAGCTGGTCCTGCCGCACATCGGACAGGCAATCAGATTTGGTACATGATCGATGAGATGGAGGCACTTTAAAAGCTGCTTGGCAATCATGATTTCCTGAACCGGATCACCATTGACGCTGATACGGATCGTATCACCGATTCCCTGATGAAGCAAAACAGACAAAGCTGCACTCGATTTGATAGAGCTGGTAAACACGGTACCTGCTTCGGTCACGCCTAAATGAAGAGGGTAATCGAAGGTCTTGGAAGCAAGCTCATAGGTTTCGATGCAGAGATTGACATCGCTTGATTTAAATGAAAGTGCAATATCATGAAAATCCAGCTCTTCTAAGATATTCACATGTCTTTGGGCACTTTCGATCATTCCCTGAGCAGTAGGCCTGCCGTATTTATCATGGATATCCTTTTCCAAAGATCCGGCGTTGATACCGATACGGATCGGAATATGATATTTCTTACATTCGTTCACTACCTTACGGACATTTTCCTTTGAACCGATATTTCCGGGATTCAGCCGTATCTTGTCGATCCCCTGATGGATGCATTCGATTGCGATGCGATAATCATAATGAATATCAGCAACTAAAGGAATATGAACCCTTTTTTTGATTTCAGAAATAGCTTTGGCTTCATCAATGCTGACCACCGCTAAACGGACAAGCTGGCAGCCGGCCTTTTCCAAAGCGAGTATTTGTTTAACGGTTGCTTCGATATCACTTGTTTTTGTATTGCACATCGACTGGATGATAACTTTATTTTGATGACCGATCTGCAGGTCATTTACCATGATGGCTCTTGTTTCTGAACGTGTTGTCATTTTTTTCACCTCACTAATAGAATATCACATAATTTTTTAGATGCAAGAATCAAAAGAATGATGTATAATATTTTCATGTTAAGAAATCCATTTAAAGAATTAGATGCAAGAATGAGAAAAAGAAGCTCCGATCTGTTACGATCCAACATGGATTTTAATAAGGTCGTGAATAAAAGGGCAAGGATCTTGATTTTATCGGTGTTTGCCTGCTTTTTTGTGATTGCCGTACGTTTGATCCAAATTCAATATTTTTCACAGGATGAGTATATCGTGAAATTAGCGGCATTTACGCAAAAGAATCAGATTTCCTCGCCTCCAAGAGGTGATATGATCGATCGGAATGGCAATGTGTTAGTTTCCAGCGAGGAAATCGTCAACATTACATATTATCCTCAAAAGGATCTGAGCTCTTACAGCGAAAGCAAATGGCAGCTTGCTTATAAATTTGCGGTACAGTTTGATATTCAGAGCGATTCTATCACGGAACGTGAATGGAAGGATTATTATATCATGGTTGCGAAAGACAGAGGTGCTTCGTTATTGAGCGATGACCAGAAAAAGCTTTCTGACAGTGAACAATATTCCATCAAGATTTCAAAGATCACTTCTGAGATGATCGAAGAATTAAGAAATGCTGCGCAGGATGAAGCTGATGCGAATCGGGGATATTTGACCAATGAGCAGAAATATATCGCCTGGCCGGTCATGTACAAGATGGAACAGGCGACGCTGATCAGCAGTGCAGTTGTGGTTGAGAACGCTTCTGAAGAAAATACGGCATATCTGATCGAACACAAAGAGGAATTCGTCGGTTTTGACATTTCTACGGATTCACAGCGTGTTTATCCTTATGGCAGTGTTTTGCGCGATGTCTTCGGCCGTGTATCGACCACAGGTCTTGAAGAAGGCAGCAAAGATTATTATCTTGCAAATGATTATGCATTGAATGATCGTTTCGGAACAAGCGGTTTGGAAAAAGAATATGAAAATTATCTCAGCGGCACAAAAACGATCAAGCAGATCACCTATGACGAGGATACGGGAAGTCCTATCTTTACGACGATCCAGGAAGGTAAAAAAGGATATAACATCCAGCTGACCATCGATATCGATCTGCAGCAGCGGGTTGATGCTATCTTGCAGAAGTATCTTACAAATGCCCGCAGCAACGTTTATCGAAAAGACTTTAAACAGGCGTTTTTGGTGATGATGAATCCGCAGAATGGTGAAATTTTGGCTATGAGCGGCCAGCAAATTCAGGATGATGGGTCCTTTATTCCTTTTGCCAGCGGTAATTATCTGCAAAGCTTTCTTCCGGGTTCTTCCGTAAAACCGGCGGTCTTGTATATGGGGCTTAATGAAGGTGCAGTACAGCCCGGAGAAGTTATCAACGATACGACCATGTACTTTGCCGGTGGTCTTGTGAAGGGAAGTTACAACAATAAAGGCCTGATCAACGATATCGAAGCGATCCGCCAATCCAGTAACGTTTATATGTTCCATATCGCGATCCGTCTTGGCGGGGGCTATTATACGCCGTATGGTGCCTTAAATCTGCCAAACGTTGAAAATGCTTATGAGCTTTACCGTAAATATTTCAGTATGTTCGGATTGGGAACGGAAACACAATTAGATGTTCCATATGAAGAAAGCGGCTATCCGGGTACGGATGATACCTCCGGACATCTGCTTGACTTTTCAATCGGTCAGTATGAAAGCTATACGCCGATTCAGCTTTTGCAATATGTGTCAACGGTAGGTACGGGAGTCAAGGTCAGACCGCATTTCATGAAGCAGATCTATGAGATCAATGATGATGAAACGATCGTTGAACAGTTTGGTACGCAGGTCATTGATGTTTTGAACGGAAATGAAGCATATCTGGAGCGTGTCAAGGAAGGTATGCGCCAATGTATCAGCTCCGGTGCCTGTGGTGCAGGCTTTGCCTCATTGAATAAGGACATTGCCGCAAAGACAGGAACTGCCGAGGTAGGAACGGTCAGCGATGATACGTCAAACTCGATCATGATCGGTTTTGCACCAAGTGAGAATCCGACCATTGCCTTTGCCTGTGTTGCTCCGACCTCATCAACAGGCAATTTGGAATCCAACGTATGTATGTCTATCGTGTATGATGCATTGGTAGAATACTATAAAACCTACGAATAAAGGCTGGTATTTTAAGAAATACTGTGTTATAATTTGTAGGCAAATTAATGAATAGGAGGAATTATGAGAGATCGTCTAACATTAAAATGTTCAGTCTGTGGAGAAGAAAACTACATCTCAACAAGAAATAAAAAGAAAAATCCTGACCGCATGGTAGTCAACAAATACTGCCCACGCTGCAATAAGAAAACTGAACATAAGGAGAAGAAATAAAGAAAGCCTTTATCGGCTTTTTTTATATTGTACGTGATGAAAGAAGTCATACGTCTTGTATTGGGAAATGTATTTACCAATACCTATATCTTAAAGGAAGCTGATCATTGCATCATCATTGATCCCGCAGCGAATCCAAAACGGATCCTGAAAGAGGTTGAAGGACTTTGCGTTGATGCGATTTGTTTGACACATGGTCATTTTGATCATATTCAAGCTGTGGATCCGTTAGTCAAACAATTGCATTGTGACGTTTATATTTCTGAGGATGATGAAGAGATGCTGCGCGACAGCAAAAAGAATGCCAGCGTGATGGCTGAGCCTTTTACAGTCAAGGCTGCGGTATCTCACTATCAGCCTGTTACAAAAATAGGACCCTTTGAATTTGAAGTCATAGAAGCGAGCGGACATACCAAGGGAAGCGTATTGCTGTTGATTGATGATCTGATGTTTTGCGGAGATGTTTTATTTAAAGAGGGCATTGGCAGATGTGATCTTTATGGCGGTAGTTTTTCACAGATGAAAGCAACATTGAAAAAAATTGCGAAAATTGATAAGGATTATAAGATTTATTGCGGTCATGGTGAGAATACAACTCTTTTTGAAGAGTTTAAAAATAATCCTTATTTGAAAGAGCTTTAGGACAGCATTAAAAAAATGCTGTTTTTTTTTATTTTTTTTGGGAAAAATGAAGCTTTGATGCATATAAAATAGTAGGAGGGATTATGAAAAAGATATTGTATCGTTTGATTTTTGAATCACAGAAAGTAAAAGCTACGGATATTCATTTTTTAATTTCTGATACCAGGCATTCCTGTGAGATGCGCGGTATCAGCGGCTTCAAGCCCTTTGAAGATGATCAGGTTGACGCTCTTTTTCAATATCTCAAATATTGTGCGAATCTTGATCTTGGTAATTTAACAGTTCCTCAGTCCGGGACTTTTCGGATGAAGCTGAAAGAAAAAGAATATTATTTTCGCTTTTCTTGTATTTCTTCTTATCAGAGCCAAACCGGAGTCTTGCGTATCCTTAATAATCATTCACCGATCACGATCAGTCAATGTTCTGTGAAAAAAACACAGAATATTCAATTTAAACGGTGGTGTTCATTAAGAAGCGGCTTGATCCTGTTTAGCGGACCGACAGGAAGCGGGAAAACAACGACCTTACATGCCTTGCTTGAGGAAATTGCCCGGCAAAAGAAATTAAAGATCATTACATTAGAAGATCCTATTGAGATCGTCAGCTCCAATTATCTTCAGCTTCAGGTCAATGAAAAAATGAATTTTACATATGAAGAGGGCATCAAGCAATTACTGCGTCATGATCCGGATGTCATCATGATCGGAGAGATCAGAGATCCGAGATGTGCAGAAATGGTTTATAGGGCTGCTTTGAGCGGACATCTGGTATTTTCTACGCTTCATGCGAAAAGTGCCACAGAAGCAATAAAAAGGCTCTCAGAGTTAGGTCTTTCAGCTTTTGATCTGAAAGAAACGCTCACTGCTGTCGTCAATCAGCGTCTATATCCCGATATCAAAAGAAAGGAGCGAGTCTGTATTTATGAAATTCTTGCCCAGCAGGAGCTTCAAAGATATCTTGAATACGGAAAAATTGAAAATCATAAAACGATTCAGGAAGAGATCAGAGAAGCAGTCAAGAAAAAAATCATTCGTTCAACCGATGCGAAGATCGACCTTAACGATTACTAAAGAAGATCTTATTCAGCTTTCTCTTCTTCTAAGCAAAGGATATTCACTCTTTTCATCATTGACCATTCTCGGG
This sequence comes from uncultured Traorella sp., assembly GCF_944327115.1. Lineage (GTDB taxonomy): Bacteria > Bacillota_I > Bacilli_A > Erysipelotrichales > Erysipelotrichaceae > Traorella. Next base: position 44,635 of record NZ_CALVGS010000113.1, on the reverse strand, counting down.
CGTTATGAAAGTATTCAGCGTCAGCTTGAGGAAGGGGCTGATTTTAAACAGTTCATTGATTTCCATTCAAAGGATCCGTTTTATGCCTCCCTTCAGTTTTTTATGGAAATCTCGACATTAGATCAGGCGATCCTTTCAGCTTATGATTATCATAAGATAAAAAAACAGCTGCGTGAGGATTGGTTAAAAGAAACAGCTTATCCGCTTTTTGTCTTATTTTTCGCATTCATGGTCTTTATATTTTTTGAAGTTCAGATCTATCCTCAGCTAAGCATGATGATCGATGTACAAAAAGGTTTTCATCTGCATCAGCTCTTCTATTTTATTTTAAGCGTCTTGCTGATATTCATGGCTGGTATCATTTTTTTGTCCATCTTTCTGTTTTTTATAAAAAAGAAACAGCACCAAAAATATCAGCAGCTTTATTTAAATTATCTTGGAAGATTTTTTCTCATCAAAAAGATCATCTCCTATGATTTTGCCCTTCATTCACTCATCCTCATGAAAAGAGGGTATTCGACCAAACAGGTATTCGAATGTCTGACAAAATTGAAAAAAGATACCTTCTTGCAGATCAACATCAAAGCAATGAGCATGAAGCTTCAACAGGGTGAAGAAATGCTGCAGGTGATCGAACAGATGCCTTATCTTGATCTGACCTTTAAACGCTTTTTTAAAATAGGCTTTTACACACAGAATTTAGAAGGATGCTTGTATGATTACTGTGAATTTCAAAAAAGAGAATTTAAAAAAATTCTGAAAACATCATCAAAGCTTGTCAGCAGCATCGCTTATGCGCTGATTGCGATCCTTGTTATTTCAATCTATCAGCTTTTGCTGATGCCATTGGATATGATCACTCAACTATAGGAGGTAGAAATGAAAAAAGGTTTTACGGTATTAGAAATGATCCTTGTTTTATCTGTCATTTCTCTGATTTTCTTAATTACATTACCCAATATCCAGCAGAAAAATAAAGTCATCCATACAAAAGGATGTGAGGCACTTACAAGCGTCGTTGATTCTCAGATACTTCTTTATGAGGTTGAAAATCTTGTCACACCCGGTTCAATCAGTGATTTGATTGAAAAAGGCTATTTGAAGGAAGGACAGAACCGCTGCCCAAACGGTTCTATGATCGAAATCGTCAATGGTCAGGCAAGTGTACAAAAATAGCGGATATACGCTTATAGAAATGATATTTGTACTTACTATGCTCATTGTGATGACAGGCATGACGATCCGCCATATTCCTGATTCCTCTTATCTTCATTTTAAAGCTTTGCAAGCACTTTTGCGACAGAGCCAGCTTGAAGGGATCAGCAAGCAGAAACGTCATGAGATCCACATCAATCAAAATAAGGTCACCATCAATGATAAAGATTATTTCTTTTCACCCCTTGTCTGTGATCCCTTGCTGTTCCACTACAATGAACAGGGCAATATCTCAAAAGCATTTACAATGAGATGCAATGGATATAAAGCTGTTTTTCAGCTTGGAAGCGGGTGGATCAGCAATGAATGAGAAGGGGCACAGTCTTCTTGAAAGCCTGCTTCTATTCAGCAGCGTGCTTCTCATCATCAATTATCTGCTGATGACCATTCATGTTATCGAAAGGATAGAAAATGTTGAAATCAATCATGATCCCATTTATGAAAAAGCCAGCCAGTAAGGGATATACCATGCTTGAAATGCTTTTAAGTCTTTTTGTCTTCTCGCTTTCGATCTCTCTTTTGACGATGGTATTGCCGCTTATGCATAAGCTTCAGAATTTTCATGTGGCCGTTGAGGATGAGATTGCTCTTTACCAGCTTCGCCATCTCCTTCTCATCGCTAGTGAGATTCGCTGCCATGAAGATGAATTGAATTTCTTTTATCTTGAAAAAGAGGCTCGTTTGATCTTGGAAAAAAACAGACTTGTCCGTAAAGACGGTTATGTGATCTATATGGAAAATATCAAAGAAGGTTCTTTTATTCAGAAAGGAGATTGTTTCTATATCAGCTATGAAAAAGACGCAAAGAGAAAAGAACGCTTTCTTGGATGCAACTGATAAAGGGAATGTATTGATACTGGCCCTTGGACTTTTTCATTTGCTGGCTGCCGGAGCTATTTACTTTTCCTTACAGCTTGCTCATCTTACGACCTTGAAAAATATAGATACGGATCTTGAAGTCGTTAAAATAAAAGTGCTTCGACGTATCAAAAATGACTTTTATGAACAAAATTGCGATGACTTTGTCTTTGAAGAAAAGGATATTACCGTAAGTGCATCTTATGAAGGAAGCCAATGCACGCTTGATTTTAGCGGTAAGGCAGAATTCCGCATGATCATTCAATATGATGAGGTTTACTTGTGCATTGCATCAGTGGAATATGTTTATGAAAGATGAGCATACTATCAGCATGTGGAAAAATATCGCAGCTTCAATTCTTTTATTACTCATTTTGTTTCCATTTGTATTAACCGGTTTTTTCGAGCCGTCTGTCCTATTGATCACCCTCTTATTTTCTTTATATCAGCTCATGCTTGTTCAATATTATGAAGCAAACGGGCGAATACTTGAATTTAAGGATGGAATCTTTACCTTATGCTTTGTGTTCCTCTTGTATCTGTTTTACCGTTTGTTTCATAAAACGCTTGATTCAGATCAGCTCATGATCTTATTGAGTGCAGTATTTATCGCAATGGTTAATGTTGGCTGTACCCGAAGGATCAGGATGGAATCTTACCAAAAAGATTGACAAAAATCATAAATTCATTACAATGAAAGAGGATATCGAAAGGAAGAAAACTATGATTATTGTAAATGATTTGAAACCGGGCAATACGATCGAATATGAAAATGGTATTTATACTGTTCTTGATGTTTCCCATAACAAGACAGCTATGCGTCAGATGATCGTTAAGGTCAAAAGCAAAAATCTTCGTACCGGTACGATTTCTGATCTGACTTTTACGGGCGGCGATAAGGTAGAGCCGGCTCATATCGATAAAAGAGAGATGCAGTTTTTATATGATGATGGAACAAACTGTATCTTTATGGATAATGAAACATATGATCAGCTGGAAATTCCGATGGAACGACTGACATGGGAATTAAATTTCATCAAACCAAATACAAATGTGAACATTTCTTTATATGAGGGAGAAGTGCTTGGAGTGATCTTACCTGATAAGGTGGCTTTGAAGATTACGGAAGCAGAACAGGCAGTTAAAGGGGATACCGCAACGAGTGCTCAGAAAAATGCCGTTCTGGAAACCGGTTTAAATATTCGTGTACCGCTTTTTATCAATGAAGGTGAAACGGTTTTAGTAACAACAATAGATGGAAAATATTCAGGAAGAGCAAAAGACTAGGGAATCATAAGATTCCTTTTTCTTTGTGTTTGGATGTGATAAAATAGGTTCATGAATATAGCAAGACATCTGTTTGCCATGTATGGCGGTTTAAAAAAAGAAATATATATCTTATGTTTCGGACGCATCGTGACCTCGATGGGCTCGCTGATATGGCCCATGCTGACCTTGATCCTGAAAAATAAGCTTGGATTTGATGCAACCCAGATCGGTTTTTATATGATGGTACTTTCACTGATCATGATTCCTTGTAATCTGATTGGCGGTAAACTGGCAGACCGTTATAATAAAAAGACGATCATCGTGACCCTGGATTTATTAGGTGTGACATGTTTCCTCATATGCGGATTCATGCAGCTTTCCATCGTGACCATCCTCATTTATGCCTTAGGAAGCATTTTTCAACAGATGGAGGGACCCAGCTTTGATTCTTTGATTGCTGATCTGACAAGTGCCGATGAGCGTGAGAGGGCATATTCGCTGAGCTATCTTTCGATGAATCTGGGACTTGTTCTGGCACCGACCCTTGGTGGTTTGCTTTTTGAAAATTATCTCGCCCTGGCGTTTATCATTAGCGGATTCGCTGATTTATCATCAACGATCCTGATCTTTTTCCTTGTCAAAGATATAAAAAAAGAAACAGAAGCGGAGGAAGGCTTTTATGAAAAAAAGGAAAGCGATGCATTATGGCAAGTGCTTTGCAAACGAAAGCTGCTGCTTGTTTATTTTTTGATAGCCAGCATCAGCGGTTTGATTTATGCACAGTTTAATTTTTTGATCCCGCTTCATCTGGAAGCTGCTTTTTTTGAAAAAGGTGCCTTGTATTTTGGCTTTCTGACAAGCATCAATGCTGCTGTCGTTATCATAGGGACACCGCTGCTTACAAGAATCTTTTTAGCTTGGAAAGATATTCATCGCTTATATCTGGGGAATTTTTTAGAAATATTGGCATTATCTTTTTATATCTTTATACGTGATCAGTTTTACTTATGTATCATTTCCATGGTTCTTTTTACTTTTGGAGAGATCATCTGTACGATTTCATCGACACCTTATCTTACCAAAAGAATTCCTTCGACCCATCGCGGACGTATCCTTTCCATTCAAAATATCACTTCTATGATCATCGGGTCATTGGGAAACGTTACTGTGGGTTCTCTTGTCGATATCTATTCGATTCATTTTGTTTGGATCCTTATTTTACTTTTAGGTGTCTTTCTTTTGATCTTCTTTTATTTTTATCAGCGGTGGGATAAGAAATGTTATCGGCAGTTATATTGAAATAAAAATAAAAATTCATATCAATAGAGAGTGAAATTTGTTATAATAAAGAGAGTTGAGGAGGCCATTATGGAAAAATTATCCAGAGTGAAAAAATATGAGAATCTGCGCCGTCAGATCGATACCAATACAATTGAAGAAAACAATACTGAAAAAAGCGATCCTGTATTATTTAAAAAAATGGAGCTGACTGAAGAAGTCCCGCCACGCAGAGAGAGGGAATTCTCATTGCCGAAAAAAGATTCAGATACCTTTGTAAACGAATATATGGATGATCTGATCAGGGATGTGAAGCAGTATAATCGTGAAAAAGGACTTTTACAAAGCGATATTACAGAAATCGACATTTTAAATCAATTGAAAAATCCGGCTCGGTTAAGAAGAGAGGATTATGTGAAAACAATTGAAGAAGAACCAAAGATCGATGAGAATACTCTTGTCCAGTCAAAAAAGGAAATTGCGATGCAGATTCAGGAGCTTCTGAAGGAAGAAAATACGAGCGGAATGAACGTAACCAAGGTTGAACCTGCTGAAGAAGCAACAGCATCTAAAAGCGATGAGGAGCTAAAAGCCGATGAAGATGAAAATGCGGTATCAAAGGACATTGAGGCTGCCCAGCATATCCAGATGCTGAATGAACAGACACAGCAGATGAAGATTAAAATAGAAAAGCAGGAAGAAGAAATGAATGAGCTAAGCAGCGATATTGATAAGACCAATCGCCTTTTGAACATCATCCTGCTGATTTTGGTCATTGCCTTATTTGCGGTGATCGGTTTTACGGTATTTATGATCCTTCGTAATAGCGGAAGAATATGATGAGGTGGTTTCATGCGTATTAATATTGCAATTGATGGGCCAAGTGCTGCCGGAAAAAGTACCATCGCCAAAAGGTGTGCCAAGCTGTTAGGCTATTCTCATCTGGATACCGGTGCCATGTATCGTTGTGTGGCTTATAAAGCAAAAAAAGAAGGTATTGACTGGGATGATGAAGAAAAGCTGGCAGAAATGATCAAAGGAATGGAGATCGATTTTGATAAAGAAGGTCATGTATATCTGGATCATGAAGATGTTTCGGATAAGATTCGTACGAATGATATCTCTATGGGTGCCAGTTGTGTCAGCAGACATTTCAAGGTACGCAAGCGTTTGGTCGAACTCCAGCAGCAGATTGCCAAAAACAAAGGTTACATCCTTGATGGACGTGATATCGGTACGGTTGTGTTGAAGGATGCCGAATTAAAGATATATCTGGTTGCCTCACCTGGTGCGAGGGCAGATCGTCGTATTAAGGAATACATAGAAAAAGGAATTGATTTTGATAGAGATGAGATCATCAAAGATATTGAAAAAAGAGATTATCAGGATATGCATCGTGAACATTCGCCTTTAAAAAAAGCTGAAGATGCTATTGAAATTGATAGCTCTGATTTAACGATCGATGAAGTCGTTTCAAAGATCGAAAACGAATTGAATCGTTTGGGAGTCGTATATGATTAATGGTGTATGTGCTATCGTAGGAAGACCGAATGTGGGCAAAAGTACGATTTTTAACCGCATTATCGGTGAAAGAAAGAGCATTGTCGAAGATACTCCGGGTGTGACCCGTGATCGAATTTACGGCAAGGTAGAATGGCTGACGAAAGAGTTTCGAGTAATCGATACCGGAGGTATTCAGCTGGCGGACCAGCCTTTTCAAAAAGAAATTGAAATGCAGGTTGAAATAGCGATTGAAGAAGCTGATTCTATTATTTTCATCGTCAGTGGAACAGAGGGTGTCACGCATGATGATGAATATATTGCGAAAATGCTGATACGTTCAAAAAAGCCTGTGATTTTAGCGGTAAATAAGATTGATGACAATCATCTGCTTTCAAATATTTATGAATTTTACAGCTTAGGAGTCGGTGATCCTATTGCGGTCAGCGGTATTCACGGCATCGGTATCGGTGATATGCTGGACGCGCTTGTAAAAACTTTTCCTGAAAAAAATCGCCGTGAATATGAAGGGATTACTTCTTTTGCATTTATCGGACGGCCTAATGTCGGTAAAAGCTCCTTAGTGAATGCTATTTTAAATGAAGACCGAACGATCGTTTCCAATATCGAAGGGACTACGCGTGATGCTATTGATACGCCTTTTAAGCATGATGGCAAGGAATATGTCGTCATTGATACTGCAGGGATAAGAAAAAGAGGCAAGGTTTATGAGAATATCGAAAAATATTCGGTATTGCGTGCTATGAGTGCTATTGAGAGAAGCGATGTTGTTTGTGTGGTGCTGGATGGTGAAACAGGAATAAGGGAGCAGGATAAGCATGTTGCCGGCTATGCGCATGAGGCAGGAAAGGGCATCATCATCCTGTATAATAAATGGGATTGTGTTGAAAAGGACAGTCATACCCAGATTGAAATTGAAAAGAAGATCAGAAATGAATTTATTTATTTAGGTTATGCGCCGATTTTGTTTGTAAGTGCTTTGAAAAAACAACGGATCCATCAGATATTGCCATTGATCGATGAGGTGCATGATTATTCCCTGATGCGCATACAGACCAATGTGTTAAATGAGGTCATCATGGATGCTCAGCTGATGACGCCGCCACCGACGCACAATGGAAAACGTCTGCGTATCTATTATGCTTCACAGGTAAGCGTTGCACCGCCGACATTTGTTTTGTTTGTCAATGATCCTGAACTGATGCATTTTTCTTATCGCAGATTTTTAGAAAATAAGCTTCGTGAAGCCTTTAATTTTACCGGTACGACATTACGTATCATTGCTAGAGAAAGAGAGAAATAAGATGAAAGTATTTGTAATTGGAAGTGGGAGCTGGGGAAGCGCCCTTGCACAGATTTGCGTGGATAATGGACATGAGGTCTTGATTTATGGAAATAATGCTGCAGAAATTAATGAAATCAATACGTTTCATACAAATTCCAAATATTTCGATGATGTAGTCTTAAATGAAAAACTGCAGGGAACCTTGGACATTTCTAAAGTGGCTGATGCCGATATTGTCGTCATGTCTGTTCCAAGTGCGGTCACATCTGAAGTTTGTGCTCAGATACAGCCTTTTCTTAACAAAAAGATTATTCTTGTAAATACATCAAAGGGTTTTGATCCAACAACCGGAAAGCGAATGTCAGAAGCCATACGTTCTGTTTTCGATAAAGAGAAATTAAGCAGTGTCGTATCTTTGATCGGTCCTTCACATGCTGAGGAAGTCGTGATCCGTATGCTGACAAGCGTATGCTCTGTTTCGTTAAATGAAGAGGACGCTAAAATTGTTCAGAATGTTTTTTCCAACAATTATTTCAGGGTTTATACCGGAAATGATGAAATTGGAAGTGAATTGGGAGTTGCCACTAAAAATTCAATTGCTTTAGCAAGCGGGATGCTGGCAGGTTTGGGCTATGGTGACAACACCAGAGCTGCCCTGATTACCCGAGGACTGGCAGAGATGATCCGCTTTGGGGTTGCCAGCGGCGGTCAGGAAAAGACGTTTATGGGGCTTACAGGCATGGGTGATCTGATCGTTACTTGTACAAGTACCCATTCCCGTAATTTTGAAGCCGGTTATCAGATCGGAAAAGCAGATACATCAAAGGTGTACTGGGAGAATAATCATAAGACCGTAGAAGGAATCCGTACGACTCAGGTGCTTCATCAGTTAAAGAAAGATCTTCATGTCGAAATGCCGATCGTTGAAGAAATCTACCAGGTTCTTTATGAAAATAAAAAGCCTTCCCAAAGTGCCAAGGATTTGATGCTACGAGAACTAAAAGCAGAGTAATCTGCTTTTTATTGTAATAAAGGACTACCGATTCTCATAAGGTTTAATGACTAGGAGGATTGAAATGAATACACTGGAAGTCTATAAAAATATTGCACAAAGGTGCGGCGGTGACATATATTTAGGAATCGTAGGGCCTGTGCGTGTCGGTAAAAGTACTTTTATTAAAAAATTTATGGAAAAGGCAGTCCTTCCATACGTACATGATGAATATGAAAAAGCCCGCATGACGGATGAATTGCCACAATCGGGCGAAGGAAGAACGATCCTTACTGCTGAACCTAAATTTGTGCCAAATAGTGCAGCACAAATTGAATTTGAAGATGGTTTTAAGGTCAATGTACGTCTGGTTGACTGTGTGGGTTACGTGATTGAAGAAGCAAAGGGCTATAAAGATGAAAACGGTATAAGAATGGTTCGTACACCATGGTTTGATGATGCGATTCCATTTGATGAGGCCGCAAAGGTAGGGACCCAGAAGGTCATTCAAGATCATTCAACGATCGGTATCGTCATCACAAGCGACGGTTCGATTACCGATATTCCAAGAGAAGCCTATTTACAGGCAGAAATGGAAGTTATTGAAGAATTGGATCAGATCGGAAAACCATTTATCATCATCGTTAATTCAAAAAATCCTGCCTCTGCGCAATGTGAAAATGTCGTTGCCCGTTTAAAGGAAAAAGTTCATGCTCCTGTTTTAGCTCTCGCTGTCAACCGTTTAGAGGAAAGCGATATCTTACAGCTGCTTAAGGAAGCCTTGTATGAATTTCCGGTCGCTCAAATTAGCATTCAGCTTCCGACATGGGTCGATGTACTGGATAAGAGCCACTGGCTGAAAAAGACGATCAATGATTCGATCCAACAGGGAATGTCGATCATTGAAAAATTAAAGGAAGTCGAAACATTGACCCTCGCTTTAAATGAAAATGAATACATCGAGTCATCGCATCTTGCCAGCATTGATCCCGGAACCGGTAATGTCAATGTCGAAATCCAAGTACAAAAAGGCTTATACAGCCAAATCCTGAAGGAAATCATCCATGTCGATGTCGTAGATAAAGCTTCATTGCTTTCTTTGATGCAGGATTTTTCAAAAGCTAAAAAGGAATATGATGCTATCTCCAATGCATTAAAGATGGTGAAGCTTACAGGTTATGGCTTTGCAAGTGCATCACTGGATGAGATCGAGCTATCACAGCCGGAAATCATCAAGCAGGGAAGCCGCTATGGCGTCAAGCTGAAGGCTGTTGCACCAAGCATCCATATGATCAAGGTAGATGTCGAAAGCAGCTTTGAACCGATCATAGGCTCCAAACAGCAAAGCGAAGAATTGATTCGATATCTGACAAGGGACAGTGAAAATTCACAGACAATCTGGGAATCAGATATTTTTGGGCGTAAGCTTTCTGATCTGATCAAAGATGGTCTGAATGTAAAATTATCCATGATTCCGGAAACCGCACGCGTCCGTTTGCAGGATATTTTGACAAAGCTGGTAAATAAAGGAAAAGGCAATGTTATCGCAATCGTTCTTTAATGTGAAAATTTTATGAAAATTCCTAAAAATGATTGAATAATGTCTGTGATAATGGTATGATACCCCTGTCACGGAGGTAATTTAAATGAGTGAAGTTTTAAACAAAAAAAGTCTGATTGATGTAGTAGCAAATAAATTGGATATGACAAAAAAGGATGCTACGGTAGCTGTTGAAACAGTATTCGATACGATTACTGCTTCATTAGTAGAAGGAAATAAAGTAGATATCAGCGGATTTGGAAAATTCGAAGTAAAAACACGTGCTGCACGCACAGGTATCAATCCTGCTACAAAAGAAACGATCCAGATTCCTGAAACAAAGGCTCCTGGTTTTAAGGCTGCCAAGGCTTTAAAAGAAGCAGTTAAATAAGAAGCACAGCGCTTCTTTTTTATATATAAGAAAATGCATATTTGAAAAGAAAATCGATTCTAATCTGCGGTTACGATTCTGTCATATAAATATTTGTTAACTGTGGTATAATAGAATAAAAAGAAAGGAGAATAGATATGGACTATTTCATTTGGATATTTATTATCGTCATCATGATGATATCGCAGTCTTTTCTTTCCAGCTCTTATCAAAAATATCGTAAGATGCCAACGCTTCATCAGATGCGCGGATGTGATGCTGCCAAGCTGATCCTTGAAAGAAACGGTATCTACGACGTTTCAATCGTTCCAAGCAATAGAGGAACATTATCAGATTATTATGATCCAACGAAAAAGGTTGTTAATCTGTCAAGTGATATATACTACAATTCATCAATTGCCAGTGTATCTGTCGCTGCCCATGAGGTGGGACATGCGCTCCAGCATGCTGAAGGTTATGGCTTTATTGCTTTACGTAATAAGATGCTCCCGGCAACACAGATTGCTTCTCAGCTCGGATGGGTTTCAATTTTTATCGGACTCATATCGAATATTGATTTCTTGCTGATGTTTGGTATCTTCGCCCTAATACTTATCATGTTGTTTCAGCTGGTAACATTACCGATTGAATTTAATGCTTCCAGTCGTGCTATCGTTCAGCTGAAAGCAAATGGTATCATCGAGGATAGTGAAATTTCTTCTTCGAAAAAGATGCTCAGAGCAGCAGCATTTACCTATGTTGCAGCATTGATTACGACAGTTTTAAATATTCTGCGTATTTTATTGATTCGCGGAAGCAGAAATCGAGATTAATTTTGGGAATTTTGAACATTTGATGCATATAAAATAGTAGGAGGTATTTTATGAAAAAAACTTTTCTACTATTTTTATTTGTATTTATTGTCCTTTTTACCATGCCTGTCAAAGCATCTTCAACAGACAAAAAGAATTTTCCTTTTGAAATTACTTCTGTAAGGATCACCGATTCCTCTATACAGATACAAGGGTGGGGAATGGCTGTAAATACACATCATTACAACACATCATCAACACATGATTATGCATTGATCCTAACTTCTGCCAATGATAAGATTACCTATCACTCAAAGCCTTCATACAATTCACAGACAAATACCATGAAGGTCTTAAATGTACGAAGATGTAAAGAGAATGAGTATTATCAGCAGGGTGGCAGCTGCTACTATAATTATGATCAGGTAGGATTTTCTTTTAATATTCCGTTAAAAGATTTAAAAATTGATGAATCGTATAAAGCACAGCTTGCCGTACATTCCAATATCCTTGGATTTACAAAATATACAGATGTGTTCTATCCAATACTTACACCGGTCGTCTTAAAAAAAGGCAAAATCGAGTATCAGATATCTTCGAATCTTTATGATACAAGATTAACTGTTGCTGATTATGCAGTTTTTGAGCGTATTTCACCGGCAAAAAGTTCAAAGATAAGACAAGCTTCATCATTATGTAATGCAATGTACGGATATAATCGTTTTTTTGATGAAGGCAGTACCTTCACTCATGTCTATGATCGTCATGTCAATGAATCTACAATCTACTATAAGGTAAAAACAGGGAATAGCAGTGTCTGCAAGCTTGGAAGGAATGTTGTTTCTGAGGGAAATGCATTTGATTCATGGATTGCCGGAAACTGGGTAGACTTTTCTGGAGAGGCTTTAAAGATTCATGTCATTGACACCAATCAGCCGCCAATGATCGAAATTTTAAACCATCCTACGATTACAACCTTACAAGTACATGAATTTAATTTTAAAGAATACATAAAGGCAAGTGATCCTGAAGATGGAATAATTACAGATAAAGTCACTATGAAACATCCTGTTGATATTTCTCTCCCCGGTGAATATGACTTGCATCTTGAGGTCAAAGACAGTGACGGAAAAAAAGCAGAAAATATTTTACATGTCACCGTAGTGCAGGGAAATACACCACCTTTTATCCTGGCAGAAGATATTACGATCTACCAGTATGAAGAATTTGATTACTTCAACAATGTATCTGCATATGATGAACAAGATGGCGATGTATCAGATACGCTTACGTATAGCGGGAATGTTAACACTGCTGTTATCGGTCAATATGAAGTAACGTATCATGCACATGATCGACAAGGGCTTTCTGCTTCTAAAACGATTACTATCCATGTGATACGCAACCCTAAAGAAAAGATACGTTATATCTCTACAAATGAAAAAAGACTCTTCTATAAAGAAGAAATCCCTGTTAATTGGATATCAGCGATTCACTATCTTATAGAACAACTTCAATCCCCTAAAGAATTTATAAGGAAGAGCATACATCTATAGCCTCAGATTGAGGCTTACGTTACTTCGCATAATCTATATTATGTTATAAATCTGTTTATCTTTATTTAATAAAAAAGAATGTCTGTGACTTACAGCATTCTTTATTTTATATTTATTGATTGACAAACAGCTGATCAACCACCGGAAATATCCATTTCTTAATTGCTTCCGTATCTGATTCATTTATCTGATCTTCATGATTTAATCGAGAAATTCCATTATTAAATGGTAATTCTGCCAATAATGGTACATGATTCTCTTTAATAAACTCATCTACATTATTGTCATATAGCTCAATCTTCTTTCCGCAGTCAGGACATTCTACATAAGCCATATTCTCAATGACACCTAATACCGGTACATTCATCTGATTCAACATATTGATTGCTTTGGATACAATCATCGAAACCATCGGCTGAGGTGTCGATACCATGATGACTCCGCTCACCGGCAATGTCTGCATGATCGTTAATGCGATATCTCCTGTACCTGGCGGCATGTCAATAAAAAGTACGTCCAGATCGCCCCAAAGCACATCATTCCAAAACTGTTGGATCGCACTATTGATAATCGGGCCTCTCCATATTACAGGAGTATTTTCTTCTTCGATCAAATAATTGATCGACATGGTCTTAATACCATCTTCATCTACAACAGGATAGATCTGCTTCTGACCATCTCCATATGCTTTTTCATGTTGAAGATTAAAAAGTCGCGGAATAGAAGGACCTGTAATATCAGCATCCATGACACCTACATGAAGTCCTCTGGCATTTGCCGCTTTAGCTAAAAGCGTCGTCATACTTGACTTGCCGACTCCGCCTTTTCCTGACATGACAGCAATAACCTTTTTGATATGATTGTTTGGATTAAGCTTTACACCGCATTCATCCTGATTTTTACCGCAATTGCCCTGACTTGGGCATCCGTCACAATTCGACATAAAAGATTCCTCCTATTTATATTATTTCAAATATTCCAAATATGATTCACCGATATCCGGCAGCTTAACACCAAAATTATCAGCTATCGTACATCCAAGAGATGCAAATGTTTGACTAAGCGGCATTTTTCCATGTCCGCTAAACGATGGTGAATAGCACACAAACGGTACCATCTCACGGGTGTGATCCGTTCCTTTGGCAGTAGGATCATTACCATGATCAGCACTGATGATCAAAAGATCATCTTCTTTAAGCTTGCTTAAAAGTTCACCAAGCTTAACATCAAATTTTTCAAGCTCGCTTGCATATCCTTGAGGATTACGGCGATGACCCCATAAAGCATCAAAGTCAACAAGATTGACAAAGCAAAGTCCATTGAAATTCTTCTCGCTGATTTCAATGGTCTGTTCCATGCCATGAACAGAGCTTTTTGACTTATACGCCTCCGTAATACCCTCACCGTCAAAAATATCATTGATCTTGCCGACAGAAATTACATCATAGCCATGATCCTTTAATTCATTTAATACCGTTCTGCCAAATGGTTTCAACGCATAATCATGACGATTGCTCGTGCGTGTGAAATGACCCTTTCCGTCACCGATATAAGGACGGGCAATGACACGACCAACCTTATATTCATCCTTCATCGTAAGCTCGCGGGCAATCTCACAACAGCGATAAAGCTCCTCTAATCCGAAAGTTTCTTCATGGCCACAAATCTGTAAAACAGAATCAGCCGATGTATAAACGATCATATCATTTGTTTTCATCTGATGTTCACCCAGCTCATCTAAGATTTCTGTTCCGCTGGCACTCTTATTGCCGACGATCTTATGACCGGTCCTTTTTTCCAGCTCATCTAAAAGGCTCTTCGGAAAACCTGTTTCTGTAAATGTTTTAAAAGGTGTTGTAATCTTTAATCCCATCAGTTCCCAATGTCCTGTCATGGTATCCTTGCCATTGCTGATTTCCATCATTTTCGTATAATAGCCAAGCGGTTCATCGACCGCTTCCACATGTTCGATGGGATGCAGGTTCGCAAAGCCCAGCTTCTGCATATTTGGAATATGAAAAGAATCGACAGCTTTCGAAAGATGATAAAGCGTATCTACATTCTCATCACCAAATTTTTTGCAATCGGGCATTTCACCGACACCCAATGAGTCAATAATAATAGTAAATATACGTTTGTATTTCATGTTAATCCTTTCTGTTTCGTGGATGAAACGATGCATAGGCATCTTTTAAACGTTTGTTTTGGACATGTGTATATATCTGGGTCGTAGAGATATCACTATGACCAAGAAGTTCCTGAACACTGCGCAAATCTGCACCACCATCCAGAAGATGGGTAGCAAAAGAGTGGCGAAGAGAATGGGCACTGATACGTTCATCTACTTGAACGCTTCGACATCTTTTCTTCAGCATCGTATGTATCTGTTCCCTTGCATATGGATTTCCATGCTGATTCAAAAATAAATAAGGACTTTTATGCGTATCCCTTTTTTTGCGAACGATTTCCACATATTTTTTTATAGCATCAACATTTCTGCTATTTAAAGGAATCAGTCTTTCCTTACTTCCCTTTCCGATGACCTTGACAACTTTCTGTGCCAAGGAAAGCTGGCTGATCTTCAAAGAAACACATTCGCTTACTCGCAGACCACATCCATAGATCGTTTCTAAGATTGCTACATCACAGATTTCCTGATCGCTATCATTCTGATAAGCCAAAAGCTTATTGACATCCTCAACGCTCAAATAACGCGGCAGCTTTTGTTCCTTTTTTTTAGTTTTGATAAAAATAGTCGGATTCGGAATATTATAAGAAATCGCACTATATTCATGAAACATTCGAATCGAAGTGATCGCATGATTTACGCTTGCGGCAGCATAGCCATGATTCATATTCAATATGTATCCATGAATCATTTCATAAGAAATATCTTCAATGTCATGGACATGATTTGACTCCATATAATGGATATATCTTTCAAGATCGTGCTGATAAGACGAAATCGTAGCAAGACTTTTCTGATCAACAGAAGTAATATAATGAAGATAATTTTCCAATGCTTCCTTCAGTTCCATAAAACCTCCGTATCTATTATATCACTTAAAATTGATTAAAGAAACGGATAAGCATGATAATTAAAGTAGATTTTAAATAGCTGGCAATCAAAACACTGCCAATTGAAAGCAATAAGTAATTTAAACCTTTATTGAGCTCCAATGACAATTTAAGCTTATGAGGATTTAGACAAGAATACAGAATGTGATTGCTGGATTCTATAGAATAGATGGCAATAATCACAATCGGGATCATTTCTAAAGCTACTTGCGGCAGCAATGTCAAAAAGATTCCCAATATTCCTTTTAGCTCATAGGTATAGATGAACATCATACAAGTCAAGCCGATCTGAAAACCTTTCGTAAATAAAAGAAAAGCAATCAGAAAGGTTCCCAGTATCGATGTACCTAAGATCACTATACCGATAATATACAGCATCTGTAAAGCAAACTGAAACAGAAAAGTCGGATACAGATCAAAGGCATCATTCATCGGAAGCAAGATCACATCCAGCTGATTCAGATTTTCCATTTCCAGAAAAGTGGAACCGATACATCCGATAAGGATACCGCCAAATAAAACGATCAGAATAAAAAGAAGCTGATTTTTATGTATTTTTTTCATATTTCAGTCTATGCCGTTACCATAGAAAAAATGATGGATCAAAAGAAGGCACAGATGTTATTTATTTTTATTCAAGAGATCACTGGCATATACTAAAAGAGGAGCCTCAAAATTCTTATTTAATTCATTTAATATATCCTCATGCGTCACGACATGAGGTTCAAAGATCGAAATCTGTTCAAGTGAATGATTTTGATCGATGAGCGAGCCAAGAGAGATTCCCAGATGACGAATCGGCTGATTGCTGATGTGATTCTTATCAAAAAGAAAAAGTGCATATTCAAACAGCGTATTCATATCAGCAGTCGTTTGATCCATCGTATAACTACGCACGATCGTTGAAAAATCAGCATAACGAATACTGACAGAAATTGTCTTTCCCTGTACCTTTTCTTCCTTGGCACGCAGTGAAAGATCATGTGCCAGCGTTTTTAAAACATTCTTGATCTCATCATAATCTTCAACATCACGATTCATGGTCGTACTTTGTGAAATAGATTGGACGCTGGTCGTAAAGCTTAACTTATTGGAATCATTGCCCCGAGCATTTTCAATACGATGATAACCGTTTTTTCCTAAGATACGCAAGGCAATGGCTTCATTTTTCTCATCTGCCAGGTCACCGATCGTTTCAATGCCATGTTGTCGTAAGATTGGTGCCGTTTTTTTACCGATTCCCCACATACTTTCAATAGGTAACGGCCAGAGCTTTTTAGGAACCTCATGTTTTCGCAATACCGTGATTCCCATAGGCTTGCGCATATCGGACGCCATCTTCGCCAAAAAGCGGTTCGGTGCGACCCCTATGGAACAGCTTAGACCGATTTTTTCTTTTAAGCCTTGCTGGATCTGCCACGCAAGGTCCAACGGCCGTTTATAGTTTTGAATGATCCTTGTGACATCGACAAAGCATTCATCAATGCTGACAGGTTCAACATACATCGAATATTCGCGGATATAATCAAAAAAACGCTGTGAAAGTGTTTCATACCAGTCAAAATCAACAGGTACCACTATCAAATGCGGACAGATCTGAAGAGCCTGCTGGATCGGCATTGCGGAATGGATTCCCAGCTCTCTGGCACTATAACTGGCAGTACAGACGACCCCTCGTCTTGAAAGACCGCTGACAACCAGCGGCACACCTTCATAAGAACTGTTTCTTAATATTTCCGCATTGGCATAAAATGCATTTAAATCAATATGAAATAAGACTCTTGCCATACATCCTCCCTGCTCTGACACATACTATGTATTATATCACGATCTTTATTTCTGTAAATTAATGATATCTTCATTCTTCACAAGTATCATCAGCAAACTGAATGAAGCTGTATCAATTATATCATATAACAATCATTTATGATATGATTATTTTATATTTTTATATTTACATCTAATTTAACATCTATAATATGAAATATGATTCACATGAATTACCAATAAAAAAACCGTCAATGACGGTTTAACGATAATATCTGTCGCTATTTTTTACTTTATTGTCCAAACGTAATTTATCGGATATCATCGCAATAAATTCTGAATTTGTCGGCTTGGCCTTGCTTGCGGAAATCGTATATCCGAAGATCTCGTCAATGGCATCGACATTTCCCCTGTTCCATGCAACCTCGATCGCATGACGGATGGCTCTTTCGACACGTGAAGATGTCGTTGCATAAAGACGTGCTATTTCCGGATATAAAACCTTTGTGATCTGTCCCAGAAAGTCAATATTTTCATAAGTTTCAAGAATAGCGGTCCGTAAATAGAGATACCCCTTGATGTGTGCCGGAATACCGATTTCATGCAGAATTTCCGTTACATCCTTCTCTAATTCAAGATGCAAAAGCTTATCGCGCTCAGAAACATTTAATGATATGACATTACCATTTGTTTCAACCCCACTTATAGCGATCATTTTGTTAAGAATCTGTTTTACCTCAAAAGGCTTCATCAGCAGATAGGCAATTGAGTATTTCTGAAGATCAACGATCATAGCGTCATTGATAAGAGGAGTTGTGGCGATGATATGCTTGATGTTGATACGATGCTGCTTTAATTCACTAAGTACCTGAAAGCCATCTTTAATAGGCATGATCAGATCTAAAATAAGAAAATCGATGCTGCGATTGGTAAGTTCTTTTAAGCACTGCTCCCCGTTGCTTGCGCTTCCTACCACTTCAAACCGATCTGATTTTCTTAATTCATCCTTCATGCGATTACAGCCTTCGTTATTATCATCTACGACATAAACACTCATTTTATTGGTCATTGTTATGTCCTCCTATCTTCATTATATCTGATAAAAAACAGTAATGATAGGATTTCGTGTCGAAATACGTCAACTAAACAAGCGTGAACGCTTTCAAAAGTGCAAATGCTGACGATTTATGGAAAAAAAACGACATATTGTCGGTTTTAGTCGCTTTCTTCCAGCATCCATTCGATATAAACACCAAAGCCGGTTGCAGGATTTTGGGCAGATACATGCGTGACCGCTCCGATCAGCTTTTCATTTTGTACGATTGGTGATCCGCTCATTCCCTGTATGATACCGCCTGTTTTTTCTAATATTTGCGCATCAATGATCACAAATTCAAAGCTTTTGATATCTGCTTCGCTCTGCTTATATTTTTTTATGATCTCAATTTCGATCGCTTCTACTTTTTCATCATTTAATACGGTATACATTGTTGCTTTTCCTATATTGATCTCTTCCTGTAAAGCTGTTTCGATCAAACGCTCTGACAAAGGTTCATAACTGTTTCCAAATACACCAAAGCGACTGATCTTTAAAATATTACCGATAGAATGATCAAAATGAATCAAGGCCTGTTTTTCGCCAACACGTGATATTTGGGCTTTTTGTATATCTTTCACGCTTGATGTATAAAGGATTCCCTGATCAAAGCGAATGGTTTGTTTAGTGTCCTGATCGATGATTTCATGACCTAAGGATCCATAGGTAGAATTTGCAGGATCGATATAAGTCAAGGTACCTATGCCCATGATCTCATCTTTTACGAATAAGCCGGTTTTGATCTTGCCATGATCTTCGATGACCTTGAGATTACGGTAAATGATTTCATTTTTTCTTTTTAAGGTACATACAACTGTCTGATTCTTTTTTTGTAATAGAATTTCATTGAGCTGTTCCAAGGTGTCGATCTTTCTGCCATCAATCTCCTTGAGCGTATCACCGCTTTGAATATCACTCTGTGAAGGATTATACGAAAAATCTTTGGTATCCACCTGATAAGTGGCAGTAATCAGCACACCTTCATATTGCAGCTGAATGCCAATGCTTTCACCGCCTAGATAAACTTCTCTGGACTGAACGGAAACCGTAAAAAGTCCTAGGAGAAGTAGAAATATGACATATTTTCTTTTCATATAAAAACCTCCCACATCTAGTATGGATGGGAGGTCATATCTTTATTCTTTATTTTACCTGAGCACTTTCATAAAGCTCTCTGGCGGCCATAAGTGCACTCTCGCTCATCGAATTTGTAGACATAAGGGCAAGTGAAGCGATGATTTCTTCCTTGTCCAGCTCACGAATATGCGTCTTTGTCGAATCGGCAGACTGCGTCTTTTCTACCACATAATGATGGTGGGCACAGGCTGCGACACTGGAAAGATGGGTGATTGCAAATAACTGATGACGTTGGGCAATCTGACGCATTTTTCTGCCGATAGCTAAAGCAACCTTTCCCGAAACACCGGTATCGATTTCATCAAAGATGATCGTTTCAATCGAGGTAAGATCCGTAAAGATCGTTTTTAGTCCAAGCATCAAGCGTGACAATTCCCCTCCGCTTGCGACATTACAAAGAGGTTTTAAAGGTTCCCCGGGATTCATTGAAACATAAAACTCTACCCTGTCAAGTCCTCGCACATTCGCATCACACGCTTCAAAGCGAACCTCAAAACGTGCCTTTTCCAGATAGAGATCACAACATTCCTTCATGATCTCATTTTCCAGCAATCTCGCCTTTTCCTTACGAATCGCAGAAATTTCAAGTGCCGTCTTTTCAAAGCTGCCATAGGCTTCATCCACCTGATATTTCAGCTTTTCAAGCATCTCTGCACGATTTTCGATCATTTCGATCCGCTGCATGAGCTGATCCCGTTTTTCCAGAATTTCTTTTACGCTATTTCCATGCTTGCGTTTAAGGTTATTGTAGAGAAAAAGATATTCATTGATCTCATTGACACGATTTTCATCATAATCCAAATGCTGCAGGTGATCATTGATCTGTGATGAAGCTTCTTCAATTTCATAGTAACAATCATTCAGCTTCTCAGTCAGCTCATCGACCCATTCAAATTCTTTTAATGATTCAAGCGAATGAATGGCTTCATAAAGATTTTCAAGAGTTTTATCGGTATTAGTCAGATGTTCATAGGCATTTGAAAGATGTTCATTCAGCTTTTCAAAGTTATTTAACTGATTCAACTCTTCATTCATGTCAGAAAGCTTCTCTTCACTCAATTCTGCCTGATCGATCTCATTGACCTGATACCTTAGAAAATCAAGATCATCACTTAATTCATTATTCTGAAATTCTTCATAAGCATGTAATGCCTTCTGATAGCTCTGATACTTCTTTTTGCACTCATCCAGCTTCTTTTCCATGTGACAGTATTCATCAAGCAAAGTGATATGATATTGTTTATTCAATAAATACTGTGTATCATGCTGGGAATGAATGTCGATCAGCTGGGACATGATCATACGCAGCGATGATAAAGGAATGCTTCGCTGATTGATCTTGATGCTGCTTTTGCCGTCACTGTTTATTTTTCTGGTGACGATCATTTCATCTTCCAATTCGATCCCCATCTCCTCACATAGCACTGCTGCCGGATGCTTCTCATCCAATGTAAAGACTCCTTCGATCAGTGCATAATCCTTATCTATCGCAACATATTCACTGCTGGCTCTTGCTCCGCACAATAAAGAGATTGCATCGATCAAAAGACTTTTACCGGCACCAGTTTCACCGGTAAAAGCAGAGAGTCCTTCAGAAAATTCCAGATGAAGATCATCGATCAGAACAAAATTTTTAACGTATATTTCTTTAAACATGAGATTCCTTTCTACTTATCCTTACTTATTTTATCATCTTTTAAAGATAATGAAAACCAAAAGATAAAAAGAAAAAAAGCTATCTGACTAGCTTTTTTATCTCTGATATCGGAAAAGAAGAAGAGGAAGGCTGAACGATAAAGTCGATGAAATATTCCTGATTTCCATCTTTTCCTTTTGTTTTAGATTTACCTATATGCAATAGTGAACATTGATTTGATAAAAGAAAATAATAGATATCTTCTAAAACCCTCTCATGAACCTTTTTATCTTTCACGATACCGTTTTTTCCGATATATTTTTTTCCCGCCTCAAATTGAGGTTTGATAAGAACAAGAAATTGAGCCTTAGGAAATAAAGCAATCAAATGAGGCAACAGCGCCTTTACAGAAACAAAGGAAACATCCATGACCACAAAATTGATTTCATGCATAAAATCATCAGCGCTTAAATCAAGAGCATTGGTATTTTCCATGCTCGTCAGACGCGGATGATGTCTTAATGAATCATCCAGCTGCAAAGTACCCACATCAATGGCATATACATGATTAGCACCGCTTTGAAGGGCAACATCGCTAAAGCCACCGGTACTGGCACCGATATCGGCAACATTCTTATCTTTTAAATCAATATTGAAATCTTTTAAGGCATCATACAGCTTATAACCGCCCCTGGAAACGAATTCGATTTCTTTGGACAGCAGCTGAACCTCACCATCATTTACTTCATACGAAGGCTTAAAAATAAGCTTTCCATTAACGCTGACCCTTCCCTCACGAATGGCATCCTGTGCATAGGTGCGTGACTTGACCAGCTTGTTTTCACATAAGTAAACATCAAGCCTCATGAAGAAGCTCTCCGATCTTTTCAAAAAGTGAATTTAAATCAATTTTTTCAGACTTTCTTAATTCACTGATGCTTCCCTGGGCAACATAATGATCATCAATGCCGATACGGATCAAAGGTACCGTCTGCCGTGTATCATTATAATATTCAAGCATGGCACTTGATAAACCGCCGGCAAGAATATCGGTTTCATAAACAATGATCGGCAGATGACTCGCTGCCATATGATCCAGCATGATCGTATCCAATGGCTTGAAAAAACGAGCATTGACCACATTTAAATTTAAATGATTTGCCTGAGCCTTTGAAATAACGGCATCGACATCACTTCCATATGAAACGACATAAAGTTCACATCTGCCTGTGATCGGATATTCACACCAGCTGCCAATTTCAATTTTTTCCATTTTTTCTTCATCTTTTATTACATTTCCTCGCGGATAACGTATCGCAAAAGGATGATCTTGAGAAAAAGCCGTATAAAGCAGATTGCGGGCCTCATGTGCATCCTTGGGCTGTGAGAGGATCATATTCGGCAGGCTTCTTAACAGCTGTATATCAAAGCAGCCATGATGCGTAGCTCCATCTTCACCGACAAGACCGGCACGATCGATACCGATGACGACCGGCAGATCCATTCGACAGATATCATGATTGATCGGATCATAAGCACGCTGTAAAAAACTAGAATAGATTGCCAGGAAAGGACGCTTTTTGGCACAGGCCAGTCCTGCCGCCAAAATAGCCGCATGATCTTCCGCAATTCCACAGTCAATCAATCTATCCGGATATTTTTTTTGAAAATTTTCAAGCTTGCTGCCGGTGATCATGGCCGGTGTAATCGCAATGATATCCGGATTGTCAGCCGCCAACTGCAAAAGCGTATCACTGATCAGCTGACTCCATGACAGCGCATTTTTCGGAATCTGATGTAAAAGCTCTCCGGTACGGACATTAAAAGCAGAAACACCATGCCATTTGCCGGTTGTATCATTTTCAGCGTATTTATATCCCTTGCCTTTTTTCGTACATACATGGACAACGATCGGTCCTTGATGATTCTTTGCCGTTTCCAGCGTCTGGATCAGCTGATGAAGATTATGGCCGTCGATTGGTCCAAGATAATCAAGACCAAAATCACCGAAAAAGCTGGATTCCACGACATTACGCTTTACTGAATTTTTTATATTTGAAATGGTATGATAAAGATTTTGGCCGGCCTTATTCTTGTTGAGTGAGCTGCTGACCACTTTTTTTGTTTTATTATATACTTCAGAAGTACGCATCTTTGTCAAAGTATCACTTAGCGCCCCGACATTTTTTGATATCGACATCCCATTGTCATTTAAGATAATGATCATCTTGCTTTGCCGTTCACCGATCGTATTCAAAGCTTCCAAGGATATGCCGCTCATCAGTGAGGCATCACCGACCACTGCAATGACCTGATGCTGTTCATGATTATAATCTCTAGCCATCGCAAAGCCCAAAGCACTGCTTAAAGCTGTCGAGGAGTGACCTGCTTCATAGCAGTCATGTTCGCTTTCAGCACGCTTCTGAAAGCCGGAGAGTCCCTTATATTGACGCAGCGTATAGAAACGATTGGCTCTTCCGGTCAATATCTTATGCACGTAGCTTTGATGACCTACATCAAAAATGATCTTATCATTCGGTGAATCAAAAACCTTATGAATGGCCACGCTCAGCTCAACGACTCCCAGATTACTGGCAAGATGTCCGCCTGTATGAGAGATATTTTCTATGAGAAAAGTACGAATTTCATCACACAATTCGTTCAGTTCTTTTATATTCAGACTTTTTAGCTGACGAGGACTTTTTAATTCATTGATTTTCATAAGACTCCTTAATGATCGCGATTTTTTATCATCTGAAAGATATTTAAAATTGATTCGCTGTGAATATTACATTTTTTAAGATCATTTTCAATTTCATCAAAATACTGAAGATAAAGCTTTTGGGCTTTTTCAAAACCCAGCTCGGAAACAAAGGTACTTTTTTGATTTTTCTCATCACTGATGCTCTTTCCAAGCTTTTCTTCATTGCTCGTGATATCCAGGCAGTCATCCTGAATCTGAAAAGCCAAACCTGCCTTATAACCGATATTTCGCCAAACCTCGATATCCCCCTTCTTGTTGGCAATCAAGCAGCCGCTGACAAGCGCTAAGGAAAAAAGACAGCCGGTCTTCAGAAGATCGATCTTGCTGATCGTATCCAGATCCGTTTTTATGTTTTCGCTTAACAGGTCGATCATCTGTCCTAAGATCATCCCGTTAGCACCGATCGCCTTTACAAATTCTCCTACCAGATCATTATTGATGCTGTTTTGATAAGTGGCATTGGCCACATATCCAAAAGCCTCGCTCAACAAAGCATCACCGGCTAAAAGAGCAGTGGCTTCATCAAACTGTTTATGACAGGTTTTCTGTCCTCTTCTAAGATCATCATTATCCATACAAGGAAGATCATCATGGATCAAAGAATAAGAATGAATCATCTCAATCGCAATGGCACAGTTATCACCCTGTGATTCATTGACCCCATATGCTTTCAAAACGCCGTAAAGCAGTTGTGGACGCAGGCGCTTGGCCGGTGCACATAATGAATAAAGCATGGCCTCTTTTACTCTTGATGCTTCAAGATGATCGAGTGAATGTGCCAATTTTTCTTCAAAATCATGCATGGTCTTCACCTTCATAGCTTTGGATCAGCTCATTCATCTTGTCCTTAAAAGCAATTAATTGCTGATCACAGTCATGAACAAGCTTCAATCCTTCTTCAAAAAGAGAGATTGCTTCCTCCAGATCGATTTCGTTCTTTTCCAAAAGATCCAAAATCTCATCTATTCTATTCATAGACTGTTTAAAAGATAATTTATCACTCATGTTTCTTCTCCTTTTTCAAAACATTTGAATATATTTCACCGTCACTTAAAGTCGTTACGATCCTGTCATTTACCTGTACGTCATCAATGCTTTTGATACAATGTCCGTTTATCTTTGTCAGCGAATAACCGCGAAGCAGTATTTTCAAGGGCGAATAAGCATCTAAAAGCTGGATCCTCCCTCTTAATTCTCTTTCACTGTCCAAACCATATCGCTTTGTATGCATAAGCAGCTTATCATTTTGCTGCCAAAGCTGATTTTCCATCTTCTGTACCATCAGACTGCCTGCATGTGCAAAACGGATACGTTTTTGTTCAACATCACTATGTAAATTCATCATACCATGGATATATGTTTCAAAAGCATTTCTTTTGAGATCAAGGCTCATCATGCTGTTTTCGATATATGCCATCGGATTTTTTATATAAGGATGGCTTTTCACCTTATCAAGACGATGCGTTGAACGATCCAGAAGCATCTTTAACCGATCCGCCATCATCTTTTTATACCGCTGAAGCTGATCGCTCACTTCCTGAATATCCGGCGTCACCAATTCTGCTGCTGCAGTAGGTGTCGCTGCTCTGGCATCACTGACATAATCGACAAGCGTTGTATCCGTTTCATGACCAACTCCGGTAACGATAGGAGTTGCCGCATCATAAATACATTTTGCCAATGCCTCCTGATTAAAGGCCCAAAGATCTTCGATGCTGCCGCCGCCCCGCACCAGCAAAATAACATCATGGTGCTTTTGATCTGCTTTTTTTATCGTTTCGATCAGCATCGCTGCAGCCTCACTTCCCTGGACCAATGATGGGTAGAACGTAATTTTGGCTAATGGCCAGCGACGGGCGATCGTTGTTCGGACATCACTTGCCGCAGCAGCTTCTTTCGCACTGATCAAAGCAATATCCATCGGATACATCGGCAGCTTCTTTTTATGTGCGGGATCAAAATAACCCTCACTCATCATTTTTTTCTTCAAGGCCTCCAGCTGCAGATACATCTCACCGATGCCATCCGGCTGCAGACCATTGACATAAAGCTGCACGCTGCCGCCAGCCTCATAGACACTGACCTTGCACTGTGCGATCACCCTGCTGCCATTTTCAAGATCAAAACGAACGAGTCTTGCATAATTTGAAAACATGACACAGCTCATCCGAGCTTTATCATCTTTTAATGTGAAATAATAATGTCCTGAACGATGCTTCACAAGATTGCTGATTTCACCACGTACCAGAAGCTGCATTAAATTCTCATCATGATCGATTCCTCGTTTGATATAAGAAACCAATGCGGAAACTGACCACATCCGATTCATCATAGCTTATCCAGCACTCCATTGATCAGCTTATAAGTATCACTGTCACAATACTTTTTAGAAAGGGTCACAGCTTCATCAATGACGATGGCCTTATTTGCCGTTTCAAAATCAAGCTCTGCAGCGGCCATTAAAAGAATTGCCTTTTCAACACAGCCCAGACGGTCAAATTCCCAATCATCACTCAATACATCATTGATTTTCTGTATATAATAATCCTTATGCTTCAATGCATCGATCGTTACCGTATAAAGAAACGGATCGATTTCATTTCCGGCATTTTCATAAACGATCGACTTGATATCACCATGTAAAAGAAAATACTGATAAAGACAGGTCATCGCTGTTTCTCGTAATGTATGTCTGCTCATAATATCCTCCGTTTATTCATTTTAACACATATGCCATTCAAAAACACCCGTTAGGGTGTAATTAAGCTAGAAAATGAATCCGGTCACCTTGATATCTATCATATCCATCTTCACACCTGTCATATGCAGGATCGAATTATAAATCTTATCCTGAAGACGTGAACAGATCTCATTCACATTCAGCTGATAGTTTACCTTCACATCAACATTCAGTACCAGCGAATTCTTAGAAACCCTGCAGCTTACAGCATTCTTAAATCTTGAAGAATCCGGTACGACCTTTTTTTCTTCTTCTCCGATTTCGATCAATGCAATTGATTCAAATACTTTTTTATTGATTGCTATCTGTCCGTAATCATTTGATTTTTTGATACAAATATATTCTTGTGCCACTTTTATCACCTTCTATTGCTATTATACTTGAAAGTGGAACATCTTTCAACTAAAAACTAATTCGATCGTCTGATCCGAGGTAATCAGCGGATAAATCAAACGCATGATCTCATCAGCTTTTTCATTGCTTTTCTCTGTTTCAAAAACATGGGTCTTTACGATGTCATCTTCAATATTCACAACACCTTTTATACCTTTTTGTTCCAGTGCATCGACGATCCTTTCTTCTATCTGTTTATTACTCTCGATCGCTTCGATCTTCGAAAGAACCTCTTTCTTCTTTTCTTCACTTGTTTCACTGCTTCCCAGCTGTTCCTTCAGCTGCAATACCAAAGCATTCTTTTTTTCCAGATTCTGCTCATTTAAAACAGCCATCACGCTCGTAACATCACTGACAGGCGTATTGTCTTGAGGAGTGATCGTTTCCAGCGATACATAATAAATCGAAAGCATCAGCACTAATGTAAACATGCTGATAAAAGCGAGGGCTTGTTTATTCATCAAAAAAACCTCCTTGCATTTCATTATATGAAACAAAAGGAGGTTTATACCTAAAGTGCTTTTGCCTTCAGCACATCACATTTAAGCTGTTCCACCAGTTCTTCCTTACTGGCAAAGCGCTTCTCATCCCGTATTCTTTCAATAAAGATCAGCTCCATCTCATCGCCATAGATCTTTTGATCA
This sequence comes from uncultured Traorella sp., assembly GCF_944327115.1. Lineage (GTDB taxonomy): Bacteria > Bacillota_I > Bacilli_A > Erysipelotrichales > Erysipelotrichaceae > Traorella. The sequence goes on along the minus strand of NZ_CALVGS010000113.1, from coordinate 16,685 downwards.
AAATCAACCAAATAGGCTTCTACCGCAATATCCTCTTTATAATTAAAGGTCGGATTATGACCTACATTGATCATACATTTATAATGCCTTCCCTCCACATAGGCATAACCGATATATACTCCTACAAGAGGCAGGATGGAATGATGCTTCATCTTCAGATTCGCCGTAGGGAAACCGATCGTATGTCCCAAAGAACGTCCTTCAGCAACCGTTCCCTTAATAGAATAAGGTCTTCCCAGCAAATGTGTCGTCGTACGCATATCCCCTTTCTGTATCGTTTCCTCAATACGGCTCGAAGATATTTTTTCATCCTCATATGTGACTTCTTCAACTTCTATCACATCAAAATAAGACTGTTTTCTCAATGTTTCAACATTTCCTTCACCCTTATAGCCATATGAATAGTCAAAACCGCAAATCAATACTTTGACATTCATCTGATCCAGCATTTTTTCAAAATCACGATACGATAAAGATGCCAGTTGCTTTGTAAAGGAAAGGATGATCCAATAATCCAATCCGCACTGACGTCCGATTTCGATACGCTCTTCCATAGAAGTGATATGAGCAATATCCTTCATCTGCTTGATAACGCACCAGGGATCCGGATCAAAAGTAATACAGGCACTCTTTAAGCCTTTTTTATCAGCCTGTTCAAGCGTTTTCTCGATCAAACGCATATGTCCCACATGCATTCCATCAAAATAGCCGATACAGGCCGCTAAATCTTCTAATTGCTCTATCTCATTTAAATCCATACGTATTACTTTCATTACCATAAACCTCTTTCACAGCTAAAAATATTCTGATGATGACGTTGATAAATTGCCAAAGCTTCTTTATCCTTTACCATCAACACCCGGTCTTCCTTTGTATCCAAACGCAGCTTTTTGCCGTTCATGACATCCCGTTCATTCTCAATTTCGATCATAGGCAGATAGTTTAATGCCTCATAGATGGAATGAAGCTGAACCGTATCAACGTCCACCTCATCCAGCTGATAACAGTCATCGAGCGTAAAATTTCCTATTCGTGTTCTGATCAGTGAGCTCATACAACCGATATTACCGCTTTGAAGCGCCATATCACGAATCAGAGAACGGATATATGTACCGCTTGAACAGCTGACCCTTATCTTATTTTTATCCAGAACTTCAATATCATAGATTTCGATATCTCTTAAAGGGCGTTCAACTTCGATCTTGTCACGGGCGTATTCATAAAGCTTTTTACCATTCACTTTAATGGAACTGACCATTGGCGGTAATTGCTTCTGCTTGCCGATGAAAGAGTGACAGAGCGAAGAAAGATCATCAATTTCCCTCACTTCTTTTTCTTCAATGACATTCCCCCATATATCCTCCGTATCGGTTTGTTTTCCAAGCTCAAAGGTTGCGATATATTCTTTATCGGTATTTTCCAGATAAGGAAGGATCTTGGTAGCCTTGCCGATCAGCAATAACAAAGCCCCTTCGGCCATCGGATCTAATGTACCGCTGTGACCGATCTTTTTCACGTGAAGCTTTTTTCGCATGATGGCAACAACATCGAAGGAAGTCATATTTTGCGGTTTATTAACAAGTAAAAGTCCGTTTAGATTTTCCATTTCTCTACCTTAAAGGCTGCTTTTAAGCACCTTTCTTCTTTTTCATCAGCTTCATGGTCAGCCATGCAGCACCAATAATTACGATAACGATGCCCACAACGATTCCATACTGCTCCATATAGCCGGAAATCAAGCCATAATGATCTCCAAGTATTGTTCCGATATAGATCAGCACACAATTCCATATCAGGCTTCCTACAACCGTATATAACGAAAAAGGAAGCATTTTCATACGACTCATACCTGCGGGAATGCTGATCAGTGAACGAATGATCGGTACGAACCGGCAAAAGAAGACGGTCAGCGATCCCTTATCATTAAACCATTTTTGTGCCTTTTCAACATCCTCAAGATTAAATTTAAAAAGATTTAAAAATCGTTCAAATTTCTCCGGCCGCAAAAAATAACCCAGCCCATATAAGACAAGGGCTCCGATATATGACCCCAGCGTTGAAGAAAAGGCCATTCCAAAAAATCCCAATCCGCTTTTGGTGATCATAAAACCTGCAAAGGTCAAGATGATTTCACTTGGGATCGGCGGAAATATATTTTCCACCGCAATCAGTAAAAATACCGCTAAGTATCCAAACTGTTCGATAAATTCAACAATCCATGTTTCCATATAACACCTCTCGCCTATTATAACAACTTTTTACACAAAAGAAAAGCGGGATTAAACCCGCTTACCCAAAAGGTGAGATCTTTCCCTGTATATACAGGTGGGTGTCCTGTGAAAATCTTTAGGATTCCTATGAAACACAGGCATTCAACACCAAATTTCAACGTCCGGACTCCCTTATCTCAACTTTGAGGAAAAATTTGAACCTTTTGGACAATTCCATTATATTATAAAAAAATCAAAAGTATACTCTTGATTTTTTATAAATTATTTGGTATGGGAGCAAAGGAATTATTTCCCATCCTTTTTTCTGATCATCAGGCCAAGCTCTTCAAGCTGACTTTCATCAACCTCAGAAGGTGCTTCGCTCATCAGATCGCTGGCACTGGCAGTTTTCGGGAAAGCAATGACATCACGAATATTGTCCGTACCGGCCAGGATCATGATCAAACGTTCTAATCCGATCCCCACACCGCCATGAGGAGGTGCGCCGTATTTAAAGGCTTCAAGGAAGAAACCAAATTTTTCTTCAGCCTGCTTTGGTGTCAGCCCGATAGCTTCAAACACCTTTTCCTGAAGCTGCTGATCATGGATACGGATCGAACCGCTGAGAAGCTCATAACCGTTTAAAACAAGGTCATAGGCTCTTGAATAACAATGTGCAGGATCACTGATCAGCTTATCGACATCCTCAGCCTTAGGTGCTGTAAACGGATGGTGGGCCGCTACATAACGGGCCTCAGCTTCATCATATTCAAACATCGGGAAATCCGTGACCCACAAGAAACAATATTTCTTCTCATCGATCAGCTGCAGCTCTTTGCCTAATTTAACGCGCAAAGCGCCTAAAGCGGTCAATGAGATCTTTGGCTTATCCGCAACAATAAAGATGATATCATTGTCTTCAATCTGTAATTTTTCTTGCAATCGTGCTTTTTCATCCTCACTTAATACCTTATGGATCGAACCGCTCCAGCTATGATCCGTAAACTTTAAGAAAGATAAAGCTTTGGCTCCATATACCTTCACAAATTCACCTAAGTGGTCACAGTCCTTACGTGAAAACTTATCAGCGGCATTTCTTGCCACGATACCATTGATCATGCCCTTATCATGCAAGATATTCTTAAAAATCGTAAAGTCAGTATCTTTAAATATTTCGGAAAGATCAACAATTTCCATACCAAAGCGCAGATCCGGTTTATCTGAACCAAATCTTGACATGCACTCATCATAAGGAATTCTCTTAAATTCATCTACTTCAATTCCCTTGGTATCCTTAAATATCTTTCTCATCAGACCTTCAACGACAGAAAAGATATCATTTTCATCGGCAAATGACATTTCAATATCGATCTGATCAAATTCAGGCTGTCTGTCTGAGCGCAGATCCTCATCTCTGAAGCAGCGGGCAATCTGAAAATATTTATCCATGCCGGCAATCATCAACAGCTGTTTATAAATCTGCGGTGACTGCGGTAAAGCATAAAAGCTTCCTTTTGAAATCCTGCTTGGTACTAAATAATCACGGGCTCCCTCAGGTGTCGATTTGCAAAGGATCGGTGTTTCGATTTCCAAAAAGCCCAGATCGGATAAATAATTACGGGCACACATCGTTACCTGGTGTCTTAATTTTAAATTGTTCTGCAGACATTCACGACGAAGATCCAGATAACGATATTTCAAACGTGTATCTTCCAGGGCATCTGTCTGATTGGCGATGATCAGAGGTGTTGTTTCAGCACTGTTGATGATTTTTACCTCACTGACGCTGATTTCGATATCGCCTGTTTTCATCTTTGGGTTCTTATCCTGTCGTTCAACTACTGTTCCTGTTACCTGAAGAACATATTCATTTCGAACGCTGACAATTTGTTCTGATATTTTTTCATCAAAGACACACTGTGTCAGACCCTCACGATCTCGCAGATCAATGAAGACCAAAGCTCCAAAATTTCTTCTTTTATTGACCCAGCCGCATAAAGTAACGGTTTCACCAACATGACGCAGTGTTAATTCACCGCAGGTATGTGTTCTTTCCATTTAAAATCTCTCCTCTAATAATTCATCCATCTTCGTTATGATCTCATCTGCCGGAATTTTGAACTGTTCCTGCGTATCGATCTTCTTTAAAGAAAGGGTATGGGATGCCAGCTCATCTTCACCGACAAGGATCGCTATTTTAGCCTTCATACGTTCAACGCTCTTAAACTGTGCTTTGAAAGAACGCTGCTGATAATCGGTGTCACAAATAAAGCCATGGCTTCTCAGCATCGTAGTAAGCTTGAAGGCTTCTAACTGTGCTTCTTTACAAAGGCAAAGAACATATGCATCAATGCCTTCATCCTTTGCTATCTCGATATTTTCTGCTTCAAGCGCCAATAAGATGCGTTCCATTCCAAGAGCCCAGCCGATTCCGGACATTTCAGGACCACCGAAATACTCGATTAAGCCATCATATCGTCCACCGGCCAAAAGCGTTGCCTGAGCGCCCATGTCTTCATTGACAGACACGATTTCAAAGACGGTATGAGTATAATAATCAAGCCCTCTGACAAGACGATCTTCTACGGTATAAGGAATTTCCAAGGCATCTAAGCCTGCTTTGACCTTTTCAAAATAATCACGGCTTTCCTCATTCAGATAATCGCTGATCTTAGGTGCGCTTTTCATCGCCGGATGATCATGATCTACCTTACAGTCCAAGATCCGCAAAGGATTCTGCTCATAACGGCGATGACAGTCGACACACAATTCATCTAAATAACCATGAAAATGTTTTTTCAAGGCTTCACGATAATTATTTCGCGATTCATCATCACCCAGCGTATTCAGCTGGACAACAAGATCCTTAAGTCCTAAACCGCTAAGAATCGAATATCCTAAAGCAATCGTTTCCACATCCAGATAAGGATTCTTGACCCCCAGTACCTCGACCCCAAACTGATTAAAAATACGCTGTCTGCCCTTCTGCGGACGTTCATAGCGCATCATAGGGCCCATATAATATAGTTTGACCGGCAGATCAGGACTGCCATATAGCTTATTTTCCACAAAGCTGCGGCATACACCGGCCGTTCCTTCCGGACGCAGTGTCAAAGAGCGGGCACCGTTATCCATAAATGTGTACATTTCTTTGTTGACCATATCACTGGAATCATTCCCGCGCTTAAAGACTTCCGTATGTTCAAAGATCGGTGTACGGATTTCCTTATAATGATACAGGGTTGTAAATTTCTGCAGATATTCTTCTAATGCATGCCACTTTTCAATTTCATTTGGCAGAATATCCTGCGTACCTCTTGGCATCTGATAATTTGTCATGTTCTCTCTCCTTTAAAACAAAAAAAGCGCCCATCTAAGGACGCTTAACGTGATACCACCTTAGTTCGCATGACTGCGCACTCAACTCATAACGGCGAGTCCCGGCTGCTCTTTTCAAACAGCACCTCCATAGTGTCCCTATTTACTTCCTGTATGGACTCACACCCAACGTCCACTCTCTTTGACATTCCATAAATATTCTCTACTTCATCAGTTTTTTTTAATATAGCACAATTTACGCTGAAATTCAACTAGTGAATCATTCTTTCTACCGAAATGACACTATTGACCTTCTTCAAATTGGCCATCAGTGTTCTCAGATGCTCAGCATTTTTCACAAGCACCGTCAGCATCGTCGTTACCGATATCTTGTCATCCATGACCTTACTGTCAACATGGATCAAACCTGCTTTATTCTGAGAAACGACTGTAACGATATCGCTTAATAAGAAAGATCTGTCTGTAGAAGCGATCAAGACCTCGACCTCATAATCCTTCTCCTCAAGATTATCATCCCAGTAAACATCAATGATTCGTGATTTTTCATTGATGATGTTCGGACAGTCACAGCGGTGTACCTTTACTCCCTGTGATTTGGTCACATAACCGACAATCTCATCTCCCGGTATCGGCTTACAGCAAGCGGCAAGGTTGACCGTCATCGTATCGATGCCCTTTACATAGACACCACATTTAGATGGGCGCTTACGTTTTGTTTCATTGCGGTTGAACATCTTGACAAGCTCTTCATTATCCATGCTCTTGCTGGAGGTATGATTGACAAGACGGTCAACGACCACAGCAGCCGATATCGCTTTCGTTCCAATGGCATAATAAAGATCATTTAATGACGGATAGGTCAGCGCACCGACAACAGACTCCATCTTTTTTCTTTCCATGTAGTCATCCGCATTCAGGCTGCGTCGTTTCAGCTCATCAGCCAGCATATCCTTACCCTTTTCAATAGCCGCCGATTTCTTTTCATTTTCTTTTTTCTGATAAAAAGCACGAATCTTATTTCGGGCATGCGTGCTCTTGACGATCTTCAGCCAGTCTTCACTTGGACCTGTTGACTGATTGCTCGTACGGATGCTGACAACATCTCCTGTCTTTAAGACGGTATTTAAAGGCACAATGGCTCCATTGACCGTAGCTCCTACCATCTTATGACCGACTTCCGTATGAATACGATAAGCAAAATCAATCGGTGTAGAACCATTTGGTAAAACGATGACCCTTCCCTTCGGGGACATGACATAGACATTTGCTTCAAAGATATCTTTCTGAAGCAGATTCATATATTCCTTGGCATCATCACTGACACCATCCTCACCGCTCATCAATGCAAATTCTTTCAGCCATGTCAGCTTTTCTTCAATTTCCTTCTGTTCTTTTTCATGACTCAGCGAAATATTTTCCTTATATGCCCAATGAGCCGCGATACCTTGTTCGGCAATCTGATCCATCTCTTCCGTTCTGATCTGTACCTCAAAGATATTTTCCTCCGCTACGATCGTCGTATGCAGCGACTGGTACATATTGACCTTCGGCATGGCAATATAATCCTTAAAACGTCCCGGGATCGGTCGATAGGTTGCATGGATATACCCCAAGATCTCATAACATTGTCCCACATCGTCACAAATGATACGGATCGCTAAAAGATCTAAAATTTCATCAAAGCGCTTATGCTTATTGATCATCTTTTTATAAATGCTGTAAAGATGCTTGCTTCTTCCAAAAATGCGGAATTTAATATGATGTTCATTTAAAAGCTGAGAAATTTCTTCGATCATCTTTGAAACCTGACCATCACGTTCTGCCTTCTTTTTTTCAACAAGATGAGCAATCTCAAAATATTTTTCTCGGTTCAGATACATAAAGCTGAGATCTTCCAATTCATTTTTGATCTCGCTGATACCAAGGCGATGAGCGATCGGAGCATAGACCTCTAATGTTTCGGCAGCAATCTTCATCTGCTTTTCTTCCGGCATGTATTGAAGGGTCAGCATATTATGCAGACGGTCTACCAGCTTAATCAAAATGACACGGACATCCTTTGCCATCGCAATAAAGATCTTACGATGATTTTCTGCCTGATATTCTTTTTCATCCTTAAACTTCAGATTACCGATCTTCGTTACTCCCTGTACGAGCAAAAAGATCTCATCACCGAAAAGCTTTTTAAATTCTTCTTCATCTACATCACAGTCTTCGATCGTATCGTGCAAAAGTCCTGCCGCAATCGTCTGCGGACTGCTTCTTAAGGTTGCAAGAATATAACCAACATTTAAAACATGTGTGACATAAGGCTCACCGCTCCTTCTGAATTGTCCGGAATGTTTTTCGTTTGCATATTCATATGCCCTCTGGATCAATTCAAGATTTTCAGGCTTCACCATATATTTTTTGACTTCATTCATAATGTCATCAAAATTTTTATTAACATATTTTTGTTTCATATTCTTCTCACCTCTCTTTTATAAAAAAGGCTTTCGCCTTTTAATATGTCATGACTGAATAAACATCATAATTCTTTAACAGTTCACGTCCGTTCAGATCAGACAATTCAATCAAGAACGAACAGCCAACAACTTCACCGCCCATTTTTTCAACAAGCTTGATCGTTGCTTCTACCGTACCTCCGGTTGCTAAAAGATCATCAATGATCACGACCTTATCACCTTTTTTGATAGAATCGGCATGCATATGCAGTTCATTGCTTCCATATTCCAAATCGTATTTGATCGATACGGTTTCTCTTGGCAGCTTATTTGGTTTTCTTACCGGTATAAAACCGATTCCGAGATCTTTGGCTACCGGACATCCGAAGATAAATCCTCTGGATTCAGGCCCTACGATTACAGTTGCTCCTTTGCTCTGTGCAAAATCACGGATACGATTGCAAGCCTCCTGAAAAGCTTCTCCATTGGCCATCAATGGCGTAATGTCACGAAACAGAATTCCTTCGATCGGAAAATCCTGTACAGATGCGATATAATCCTTTAAATTCATAATTTGCCTCCATTAATATGTTCATTATAATCTTTTTGACGTAAAAGTTCAATACGGCCTGCTATCTCCAAAATTAATTTATCTGCATAATTCCATTTTGATAAACTCATAAATAGAACCATTAGTCGTTTGAGAAAAGCTTTTGATTCTTTTAAATCCACATTTTTCATATAAACGAATCGCTCTTGAGTTAAATGCCGCAACACTTAAAACAATCTTCTTTTTTTCATAATTCAAAGAAATATACTCAAGAAGCATTTCAAGGAATTCTTTTCCATAACCCTTACCGGTAAGATCAGGACGAAGCCCAAGTCCTATTTCAATTTGCCCGTCATCTTCAATGATTGAATAAAAACCGATACAGTCATGATTTTCAAGCACTTCAAAATAATGATCGCCACGCTCATAAAGAAGTTCATGTAAATCCTCTTCGTCATTGATCATATCATAAAAATCATAAGGTGCCTCATAATGCCACTTCGCAATTTCTTCTGCATTCGTTTGACTCATTTTTTGGATCATACTTTTACCCCTGATGTATTATATCATAAAAGAAAAAAGATGGCATTGCCATCTTTAACCTCTTGTCACTCGGATAAACACCGGTCCGCTTCCGACATATGCCGGAGCAATCTTCGTAGATCCCTGCCATGCTCCATGAATTGCCATACCGTTACCGATATACAGAGCGATGTGTGGAACCCCTGCACCAGCATTATCATAATAGATCAAATCACCCGGACGGGCTTCTGAACCACTGACTGTATAACCAAGACTGAAATAACCTGCCGGCCATCCGTGGAAATTAATTCCTGCAGCAGCCAGAGCATTTGTTACCAGCATCGTACAATCCTGACTTCTTCCCAGCTGTGCATAAGCAGCACTCACCAGCACATCAGCCCCAGCATAATTGCTGCGATCAGGATTTGATCCGTAATAAAGCGAAGATGTACTTACAACTACAGGTTCCGGTTCCGTTTTATTGACCGTTACGCTCATTTGGCTTGAAGAAGCATTGCCGCTTGAATCCACGGCGCTGATCGTAAACGTATAAGTTCCTGCTTTATATTTATCATCCGATGTTTCAAGTGCACCATCAACGGTATAACCGATCGCACCATCCACATTATCAGAAACACTGATATAATTATTGATATCAAAGCTATCTGTATCGTCGATCGTAACAGAGCTCTCACTTAATGAAATTACAGGTGCAACCGTATCAATGACATTGATCTTCACATTGTACACATTTACTGTTCCTTCAACAACCTCACATTCGCTTTGATCGTTTAAAGCAATGATTTTCTGATCATCAGGGCGTTCATGCGTAAATTTAGTTTCGATCGTTAATTTTACGTCTTTTACACCTAACCCGCTGTTAGCTTCATAATAAACGCTAACGATATAATCTTCCAATGAATAAACAGTTCTATACTGACTGCTTTCTACCATCTTGAATTCTGAAAGTAAATTCACATGATCTTTTAAAATTGTTTTTGCTACTTTTGCGATTGCGGCCGTATCGTTGTAATTCACACTGATCGGTTCCAGATTGACTCGATTTGTTGTAGGAGCTGTTACCTCCTCAGCCTGTAAAATACCACGCTGTGTCAGAGCCAGCATCGTTACCAAAGAAACACTTCCTGTAATTTTCATCAGCTGATTTAGAGTCATGTTATTACTAAGATAGTTCTTATGGTCCATGTTTATCACCTCATTACACGAGAACTATTATAACACACAACTTACATTTTTGTCACATTTCACAAATTTTCACACATTTGAAACAATAATATTATCTTTTTTATTCGTTTATTGAGATATATTTTCATATACATTTAAATAAAATCTCACATTTATCATTTCAAAAATGACAGCTCTGTGACATTCAGATCAAAAAAAACCTAAAATATCTTCTTTTTACTTATCAAATAAAAAAATGAGCATTCGCTAACGAATGCCCTTTATTAAATTTATAAAAGCGGATCGATGGTTTCACGAATGATTTCCATGAGATTATCACATGAAGTATCAAATTTACCCTGATCGACCTCATTTAATGGTAAATGAATGATCTCTCTGATTCCCTCACGATTTACGATAGCCGGAACACCGATATAAAGTCCGGTTTTTCCATATTCATTATTCTGGTAAACAGAAACTGTCATAATTGCATTTTCATTATTCAAAATAGCACCAACCAAACGATTCAAAGAAAGTCCGATGCCATAATAGGTTGCTTTTTTCTTTTCGATGATCTCATAAGCGGCATTGCGGACATCCTGATAGATCTGTAATAGATCCGCCATATCTCTGCCCTGCTCATCTAAGAGCTCTAAAAGTGATTTACATCCGATATACGCGTGCATCCATGGTACAAAGGAAGAGTCGCCGTGTTCTCCCATGATATAAGCATGAACATTTGTAGAATTAACATCCAGATATTTAGCGACCATATATCTTAGCCTTGCCGTATCCAGAAGCGTACCGCTGCCTATCACCCTGTTTTTTGGATAGCCTGTCACCTTTTGAGCGACATAAGTCATCAGGTCTACCGGATTGCTGGCCACTACCAAGATACCTCCAAAACCGCTTTCTTTGATTTGCTCACAAATTCCTTTCATGATCTTAGTATTGATAGCAGTAAGCTCAAGACGTGTCTGTCCCGGTTTTTGAGCGGCACCGGCAGTTACGACAACAATGCTGGCATCCTTGCAGTCAGCATAATCACCGGCATAGATGCGCATTTTGCTGGCAGCATAAGGAAGCCCGTGAGAAAGGTCCATTGCTTCCCCTTCTGCTTTTTCTTTCGCGACATCGATCAATACCAGTTCATCAATGCCCGGTTGTGAAAGAAGTGAGTAAGCAAAGCTCATTCCCACGAATCCTGTCCCTACTAACACAATTTTACGATTATCTAATGTTTTCATTTCTATTTCTCCTTTGATTTTATTATACATTCTTCTTTGTTTTTCATGCAAGCATTTCACTCCCATTCTTTTCATGGACATTGCTTCTTGTAACATTTATAAAATATGTTAAAATATAAACATAAATAAATAAGAAAGGAAATGAATATGGAAAAATTAACACAGGAACAGTATGCTTCCATTATCAATGGCAAAAAAAAGGACGCTCATGAAATGCAGTGGCTGTTCATTGAAATGAATGCGAAAGAGCTGATGGAGGAATGTGAACCAGGGGTAAGAAATCAGACGGTTTGCTGTAAGGCCATGCTGGATGCCCTGTTGGAAGGAGATCGAATACTGGTTGCTCCAAAAACAAAAAATAAATGTGGCGGTGCATTGACTGTTCGTTATTATACGGATAACCTAAGTCCTGAAAGAGCCAAATATACTGGTGAACCTGAATTCTAATTAAAAAAGCTCATCCCTGTGATGAGTTTTTTTGTATTTAAATTTCTTTCATCAGGCATTCAAATACCTGATAGGTTGCGATCACATCAGATAAGGCACGATGAGCTGTCTTATTTTGAATGTTATAATATCGGCATACTGTTGAAAGCTTATAATTTTCACATCTGATCCTTTTTCTTGAAAGCATCAAGGTATCATATTGAACATGATCAAAGGACAGTCCTAGACTCTCAGAAGACTTTTGTCGTATAAATCCCATATCAAATGAGAGATTATGACCTACCAGACAATCATCCTCAATAAAGTCATACAAGCGTATCAGAGCTTCATCCAGCTCAATTCCCTCTTTTTGAACCATCTCATCCGTAATATGATTGATCGATGTGATATAAGGAGAGATCGGCTTATGAGGATTGATCAGGACGCTCATTTGATCAATGATCTTATGATCTCTGATTTTTATGCAGCCAATTTCCAAAATGTCATCCTTGAAACGTGATAATCCTGTTGTTTCAATATCTAATACACAATAATCTTTAATTTTAATCATACACTTAACATAACATAAAAGTTGGCAATTGCCAACTTCTTTTTCTATATGGCTGGGGTAATAGGATTCGAACCTATGAATGACGGAGTCAGAGTCCGTTGCCTTACCGCTTGGCTACACCCCAATGTGCTTTTCTATTGTATATCAAATTTCTATAAACTGCAAGAAAAAATTTAATTTTTTTATGCCATTTTTTTATGAAGATAAAATGATCAAGCAAATTCACTTCAAAATAGCACAAATTTGATCATACATGATATAGGATACTTCATTTTTAACAGCTTGTATTTATTTATAACACTCATTATAATAAAAAGGTAATTAATTAGGGGGATCCAATGAAAATAAATCAATTCAGCATACATCTTCATCATCTATTTATTTTATTGAAATGGATACTGCTGGGCAGTATTTGCGGATTATTGGTAGGCAGCATTGCCGCTATATTTGCTTATAGCTTGAATTTAGTAACCTCTGTTCGAACAGCTGATCCATGGCTCATACTTGGACTGCCTATTGCGGGTCTTGTCATTGTTTTTTTATATCATTTCTGTGGAAGAGAAAATAATAAAGGTACAAATTTGATCATCGTTTCTATTCGTTCCGATGATAAAATTCCGATCGTGATGGCTCCTTTGATCTTCATATCAACTGTTTTGACACATCTTTTTGGTGGTTCTGCGGGTCGTGAAGGAGCTGCTTTGCAGTTAGGAGGAAGCTTAGGCCAGAATTTAGCCAGAGCTTTTAAGATGGACAGCAAAGACTGTAAGATCATGACCATGTGTTCAATGAGTGCCGCTTTTTCAGCTTTATTTGGAACACCTTTGACAGCTGCCATATTTTCAATGGAAGTCATCAGCGTTGGCATCATGCATTATGGAGCACTTGTTCCCTGTGCGATCGCAAGTGTTGCAGCATCAATGGTTGCCCAACAGTTTGGTATTACCAAAGAAGCTTTTATCATTGCATCGTTGCCAAACATCAATACATTGAATATGCTGCACATTGCTTTTCTATCCCTGCTTTGTGCTTATATCGGTTCACTCTTATGTATTTTCTTACATAAATGTTCCAAGCTTTTCTCCAAGCTTTTCAAGAATGAATATCTGCGTATTTTTATAGGCGGAACGATCATCGTCATTCTAACATATCTTGTTGGTACGGATTATAATGGTGCCGGAATGTCTGTGATCAAAAAAGCCATTGAGGAAGGCAGCGTACATCCTGAAGCCTTTCTTCTGAAAGCTGTTTTTACGGGAATTACTTTAGGCTGTGGATATAAGGGTGGTGAAATCGTCCCCAGTTTCTTTGTAGGTGCCTGCTTTGGCGGATGGATTGCTCCTATTCTAGGTATCGATACTTCTTTTGGTGCCGCCATCGGACTAATGGTCGTCTTTGATGCCGTTACCAATTGTCCTGTGACTTCCCTTTTCCTTGCTTTTGAATTATTTGGTTTCACGGCTGTTCCACTGTTTTTGATTGCAGCTGCGATCGGATACATGCTTTCCGGCTATCAGGGATTATACAGCGAACAGAAAATCATGTATTCAAAATTTAATTTTGGTTTTATTGATACCCATACAAATCATGAGGCTGATTAACATAGGAGGATATGATGAAACATGAAATTATTGCATTAGACATAGCTGATTTTAATAAATGTGGCAATATTTGGAACATGGAAAAACAGTCTGCACTTGCAGAACAGTTTTATCATGAATTGCTTTCGAATAACCGAATCACTTTTATTTATACGATTGATGGTGAATTCATTGGTGAAATTTCTTTGGTCTTTGATATGAAAGATAGTGATTATACGATTACTGACCAGCGTATCTATATATCAAGACTGATCGTAAAACGCGAATACCGCCATCAGGGAATTGGAAGACAATTATTGCATTTTGCCATTGAAAAGATAAAAGAAATGGACTATGAAGAAATAGCCATTGGGGTAGATTTAGATAATTATCCTGCATTAAAATTATATATCGAAGCTGGTTTTGATAGGATCATCCGGATCGATCGTGATGACCAGGGTCCTTATATAAAGCTTCTTAAAACACTTTAATTTTTCTTATAAAAATCACAGGTCGTTTCATGATCATTAATGATTCCTATGGCCTGAAGATATGAATATATGATCGTTGAACCGACAAATTTCATCCCTCTTTGTTTCAGATCCACCGAGATCGTATCAGATAAGGGAGAGGTTGCAGGAAGTTCATCATTCTCATTATATATGATCTTGCCATTTGTAAAGGACCAGATATAATTTGAAAAACGATCAAATTCCTGTTGAATCTGAATAAATATCTTCGCGTTGTTCACAGCAGCGCGAATTTTTAATTGATTGCGTATAATATCTTTATTTTTCATCAACGCTGATATCTTTGTTTCATCATATTGGCTCACTTTTACTACATCAAAATCATCAAAGGCTTCTCTAAAGGCCTCACGCTTCTTTAAAATCGTGATCCAGGACAATCCTGCCTGAAAGGATTCAAGAAGCAGCATTTCAAAAAGATAATGATCATCATAAGAAGGAACGCCCCATTCTGTATCATGATATCTAATATATAATTCGCTTGTTTCATCCACCCATCTGCATCGTTTCATATGTCCCCATTATAACAAAAATAATCCACGAATGGATTATCTTTTTTCAAATACTTCTTTTGGCTGGAGGCAGATCGGACATACATAGTCATCTGGAAGCTGTTCAAACGGAATATCACCATCATAAACATAACCGCAGATACTGCATACCCATTGTTCTTTTGTCGTAACATTTTCATCTACGATATGAGTCGGGGCGTTTTTAGGTGATTTTCCTTTAATGACTTCATGATAATATTTATAAGTCATCGGTGTTGCGGAATGCAAGACATCACCATCAATAACTTCTCCTAAAAAGACTGTATGGGTCGGTGTTTCCATCGTATTAATTACCTTTAATGTCAAATAGCCTAAAGCTTCTTTTAATACAGGTACATTGTCTTTGATCTCATAATCAAAATCTTTAAATTTGTCCTTGTCCTTACTGCTCGAAAAACCAAATACACCAATATAAGAAGGATCGATATTTTCCTGTAATATATTGATAC
The DNA here is from genome assembly GCF_944327115.1 of uncultured Traorella sp. Classification (GTDB taxonomy): domain Bacteria; phylum Bacillota_I; class Bacilli_A; order Erysipelotrichales; family Erysipelotrichaceae; genus Traorella. Next base: position 1,084 of record NZ_CALVGS010000113.1, on the reverse strand, counting down.
CGAAATATCCGCTTTCACTGATTGCCTTGTGTGTTTCGTTGTTATGATTCATACTGATCGCAATCGTTGAAGGCTGATCGGTAATCTGCATGGCACAATTTGCTACACAGCCATACTGTTTACCATTGAGTGATGATGTGATCACATATACACCATAGTTTAATTTTGTATAAATTTCAAAGTTCATAATAAACCTCCTTACTTATTATATCCTATCAAATAAATTAAACACTATATTTTTTTAATTTTTGTTCACTTATGAAATAAATAAAATATCCTACGATAATTGCAAGTACTATTGATACAATCATATTAATATACACATTCATCTTACCACCGAATAAATATACCATTATCTGCTGAATTGGAAAACCACATAAGTAAATTCCATATGAAAAATTACCTAATTCTGATAATTTTCTATTACATTGTTTTTTATTAAATACAATAACAGAAATAATATATGGAAATATTATAAACATAGCTATTTCAGCAAATCCAAAATAAACTAATCCAAACCATATAACAACCAAAAAGGCAGCTAATCCATTATTTAAAATAATTTTATCTTTAAAGACATAGTATAACATACCCATATAATATATAAAAATAGGCAAGGTATATATAGATAAAGAAGAAAATAATTGTATATTTGAATAATAAAAAAGATAGAAAAAAATTAATGAAATTGGAAATGTATATAGTATGTTTTTATTTAATAACTTCAATTTATAACAAATCATTAATGCAATATAGCATATAAATTCTATTGGCAATGTCCACAAAGCACCGTTGATAACATTTCCATATATATTATTCTCAAAGACACCAGGTAAGCTATGAATTGGAATTAAGATTGCATTAAGCAAATACTTATAAGTAGCTAAGTCAGTAATATAATCAATAATACTCATATTAGTAAAAAAAGGTCCTAAAAGAAAAACAGTCATAATAACAGTAAAAATCAAAGGAGCTAACTATATAAAAATCAAGAGATTTAGATGAAAAAGTTTGAAAATATAAAATTTCTAATTTTGTATGTTAGCTGGAGCTGTTCTTTGAAAAGTGAATAGTAATTTGTACT
>NZ_CALVGS010000112.1 GCF_944327115.1 uncultured Traorella sp. | reverse complement strand
AATAAAAACCCCAAACCAAAACTAAATAATGAATGAACCATTCATTACTTAGCTTTATGTCAGGGGTAAAGCCCTACTGGTAACAATCCTCTCGAGCACAAAGTCTATTCATATGTAACATCAGATAAATACATTCTTCATCGCTTAGATCCCAATTCAGCTGATCCTTTAAATACTCTCTTACGTGCTGTGTACATTCATATGTTTTGGGATATGCATTTACAAGCGATTCATATAACTTCTGATTTTCACTTTTCACCATTTCATTCTTCTTACCTCTTTTTAAAAGATAGTGCATATGAGAAACAAAACGTGAATAGTTAAAACCTGTTTTATCGATCTTGATCTGGAAATCTTTTTCGATGATTTCACAAATATCATCAATCATCTCTTCGTCAAGCTTATCTCTTTTTTTATTCTTATTCATTGATTCCGCATTGATGATATGCAAGGCAATATATGCAGCTTCCTCTTTTGGAAGAAATACCTTTAAAGTCTTTCTAATCAAGGTTAATGCATATTCACCAATCTCCATCTCTGTATCAAATAAATACTCAATATCATGAACGATTGGCAGCTTTATATTCATATTTTCCTTATATCGCTGAATCGCAAAATTAATATGATCCGCTAAGGTAATCACAATATTAGAACTTACAGGATTTTCCAGTTTCATTCTTGCGTAATTGATGATCTTATCAGAAATATCCAAAATATCTTCAGGAATATCATTGATCATATTGATATAGGTAGGATCAATACCATAATATGTACGTTGAATCTTATCCAAATCCACCTCATAGGGTGGTTTTGTGAAACCTATTCCTTTTCCAAAAGCCACCACTTCATTGTTATTGCTATCTAAACATAATGAAACATTATTATTGATATTTTTAATAACCTTCATGGCAGCTCCTTTCTTTATTTCTTTTTAACTTTAAGAACTCTACTGCTTACTTCTTTATCACCATATTCATCTAATTCAATAACATAATCTGAACTTGTGATTACCATTGGCATCGTCAGATCAACCTTATTTTCTTTCATGAACGCTCGGTCAAGACGAACAAGTGGATCATGAGACTTCACCTTATCATGCTCCTTTACCAGCACTTCAAACCCTTTCCCATTCAAATTCACGGTATCTAAACCAATATGGATCAGAATTTCTGCACCGTTTTCTGCTTTGATACCAATTGCATGTCGGGTATTTGCGATTAAGATGATCTCACCTTTACAAGGTGCATAGATTGTATCTCCATCAAATACAAAAGCACATCCATCGCCCATCATCTTTTCAGAAAATACCGGATCATTAACTTCGCTTAAAGGAATCATCTTTCCTTTGACCGGAGAATACAATTCAGATTCAACAACCTTTTTAAATAAGTTAAACATACTTCCTCCTAAAATAAAAACTCTCCAAGTCACACCTTAAAAAACATATCGCTATGTTATGAAAGGTAAAGCCTCAAAGAGTAACAATCCTTTTTATCTACATCCTTATCTTAATGGTTCCGCTTACATTTGTCAAGAGTTTTTGATAAAAAGAAAATTACAAATAAGTACGTCAATCAATTTCATTACTTTTTAAAATATCTTACAGTTAGACCTTTCATGCATTATTTTTTCTGTACAGTGAAAATAAGCAGAAATAGAAAATTTTCATTTTATATAGATATCTTCATCAACAAAAGAGTTCTTTAATTAATTATATAATTTTTGCTATCATTTGCATAAATTTGTTATTTCAAGAAGTTTATGCTATAATCCATTCAAGGAGAAAATATTATGATTCAAGCACATGAGTTAAAACAAAGAGATTCTTATTTAAGTAAATTAATTGCTTTTCGTGATACTGAACCTGTTAAAGTTATAACCGGAGTAAGGCGCAGCGGAAAAAGTAGTCTACTTAAATTAATGATAAAATATTTAAAAGAAACAGGTATAGAAGATAGTCAAATTATCGAGATGAATTTTGAATCTAATGATTATAAAAAAATGAGTTCTGATGAAGTTTATAACTATGTGAAAAAAAGAGTTCTTCCAAATAAGCGTATGTATTTATTTTTTGATGAATTGCAAAGAATTGATCACTGGGAAGATTCAATTAATTCGTTTCGAGTGGATTTTGATTGTGATATCTATATTACCGGATCAAATGCTTATTTATTATCTTCTGAATATTCAACTTATTTATCAGGAAGATGCATAGAAATTAAAATGCTTCCATTATCATTCTTGGAGTTTATTGACTTTCATGGATTTAAACTCATTGAAACTAAAAACAAATTAGGTACAAAAATACAAGTGATCGATGAACACAACGAAAAATATGAAGTTCGAGAATTATTCAATGCTTATATAAAATTTGGTGGTATGCCAGGAATTGCAGATGTAGGGCTCGATCAAGAAAAGGCATTAATTTTATTAGATGGTATTTATTCTAGTGTTGTAATTCGAGATATCTTAGAAAGAGAATTACGTAGAAATCAACGGCAAATAACAGATCCTATACTTCTAAAAAAAATAATCTTATTTTTAGCTGATAACATTGGAAGCAACATATCCGTTTCTTCGATTGGTAATATCCTTGTTAATGAAGGCTTATTAGAAACAGAAAATCGTGGAGGCAAACCAAGTACTCATACTGTACAATCTTACGTTGAGGCATTACTAGAGTCTTATTTCTTTTATGAAATTAAACGCTTTGACATTAAAGGAAAAGAATACTTAAAGACACTCGGTAAATACTATATCGTTGATATTGGATTACGTAATTATCTGCTTGGATTTAGAAATCGTGATCGTGGTCACGTTTTAGAAAATGTTGTATATTTTGAATTATTACGTAGAGGTTATGACGTAGCCATCGGTAAAATAGACAATTTAGAAATTGACTTTATCGCTACTAAAGCTGATGCTAAAATATATGTTCAAGTAACTGAGTCAATGTCAAACGAAGATGTTCGAAGGAGAGAATTAACACCTTTAGAAAAGATAAAAGATAATTATGAAAAAATTGTTTTAACTTTAGATACTGGTTTAGATTCTAGTTATGAAGGAATTAAATCAATAAACTTAATCAATTGGTTAATTAAAAAATAATATTAAACAAAAATTAAATTACAAATTAGAATGAGCTGATATGTTCATCCTAATATCATATAAAAAGTAATTTACCTGTCCCTTTTTGTCAGAAGAATTGCTTGGTTCAATACAACAATTAAGATGTGTTGGTAATAATATGTATCAAATCACGTTTATTGCCAATAGCACAAATAACATTGATAAAGATATCTAATTTCATAGTTTCTTCAATCAAGGTATGAAGTAGATAATAAATCCATATTGATATTATTATTTCCATATATTGCATTTAAATAGTTAAACATTAAAGACTGTAGCCTCTCCCTCCAAACAAAACCCCAGTGTTGCCTCACTGGGGTTTTTATTTATTTGGGGTATTTACATGTTATCCTATTCGCTCAAAATTATCTATAATTTCAAATTTTTTATTCATAATAATCGGGAGCTTTTTTTAATGTCATAAACTGTTCCATATCATGTGAAAATATGATTTTAGCGTTTAACCTCTCTTGTAGATTTCTAATCTTTTCAATTGATTCATAATATTTTTCTAAGTTGTATTGACTATATTGCGGCATGGCCGGTGGACCATAATTCAAGTGTGTATCAACTACATCACTTGGAAAAAGCAAAGTACCCTCTTTTTCTAAATGAACGATCATCCCTAATAGACCTTTGCTGTGTCCCGGAAGATTAATCAATTGAATATGATCATGGATCTTTATATCTTCTTTTACTAAATGGATCTTTTCGATATTTAGATGAGCATACTTATACACTCCTTTAGGCTTTTGATGATTGTCCAAAGCCTCTTTGACATAGTTATACTCATCTTGTGCTATATAAAATTCCGCACTCTTAAACAAGTCCATATTGCCGCAATGATCATCATGAAAATGAGATAATATTACTTTATCTATGTCAGTTGGTTCAAGATGGAGGCTCTTTAACTGATTGATCAGCAATTGTTCTTCTCTGTAATAATATGGACAGCGGATGCTTCGATCATATTCATTTGGATTCTGTCCTGTATCAAATAAGATTTTTTCATTTCCCGTATCGATCAAAACACAATATACCGGTATCTTGATCCATCTGCTTGTTGCTTCACGATTGGTCTTTGTCTTATAACTATTCAGACAAACGATCCAGTTTTCATCACATTCCATCC
>NZ_CALVGS010000111.1 GCF_944327115.1 uncultured Traorella sp. | reverse complement strand
CTGCAGACCTTGCTGGATGAAACGATCCAAAGTGAAAGAAAGCTGGCGATCCTTGAGGAAGAGTATGGCATCGTCATGGACGATGAAACAAGAAAGGAGATCAGAGAGATGTGCAACTTAGGTGATTATGTGGAAAACAAAGGAATGGCAAAAGGAATAACAAAAGGTATCGAGGAAACAACGGCAGAATTTGCAGCTTTTATTCAGAATATGATGAATCAGCATCATTTCACTGCAGAAGAAGTATTTGATATGATGCAGATTCCAGAGGAAACGAGAAACCGTTATCGTCAATATTTAAAAGATCCTTCATAATAATTTTCTTTAAAATTGTATTTTTCAGAATAAGATTCCTAAAAACTTTTGTTTTAGGAATCTTATTTTTTTTAATGCACTTGCAAGCAATAGAAACTGTTATATCTTTGTGCTATGATATGAATGTTTGTTTTTTATGTATAGGAGATGTTTTGATGAAAGAAATCATTAAATTTGAATGCCTCTATAAATTATTTTGTACAGCATTGGTTCTTCCCCTGCTTTCTTTACTAACAGGGTGGTTCATGAAATATGTCATACAAGATTCAATTGTCTATAACTTTGACATATTTTTCCGCTTGCTTACGATTCCCGGTATGATCTTTATCCTCATCTATGCTTTTATTTTCTTGAGCCTAGTCTATCTGGAATATGTATCTATTTATAAAATGGCCTATCTCTGTCAGCATCAGCAGCCTTTCAATTGGAGATCCATCTTTTATTCCGGCTTTCATGAATTAAAAGCATTTAAGACACCTTCAGTTCTTTTCATTTTTATTTATTTTATCCTCTTAAATCCCTTGTGGCATCTCGGCTTTGTTTCTTCTATGATCCCAAGAGTATCAATTCCTAATTTTATTACCAATGAAATTTTAAAAATGAATATGGGTTCTGTATTGGCATTAAGTTTATATCTGATTTTGTTCATTTTATATGCGTTTTTGATCTTTGTTCCTTTTTACATGATTTATTCACAGACATCATTTATTAAATCATGCAAGCTTTCTATCAGGACCATGCTTCATCAAAGAAAGATATGGTTCATCCTTATCGGTATTTTTATAGTTTATTACTTATTAGAAAATTATGTTTTTCCTCATTATTTTTTAAATGTATCTGATTTTAACTTTTATTTTTTAAGATACTTTGTACTTTCTTCTACATTTCGTATGCGTACATTCTTGTTTATCGGTTTTTCTGTCTTATGGACAGTGGTGGAAATTGGCTTTATTTTCTTTCAAATCAGATCTGTCAAAGATGTCGATGTCAATTGTACCTTTGAACAGACTTATAAATCTCACAAGATCGATGTGAAAACACGTATCAAACGTCATAAGCTTGCTGCTTCGATCATAAGTTGTTGTTCTTTAGGTGCTTTCATTCTCTTTTATTTTAATCAGGAGCCTTTATTACACCTGCCTTATGCCATTGGTCATCGCGGTGATATCTCTCAAGTAGAAAACAGCTTGGAGGGCATTTTAGCCGCTGATGCGAATGGGGCTGATTTTGCGGAAATCGACATTCAAATGACAAAAGATAAGATATTGGTCTTATGTCATGATACGAATTTAAAACGACTTACAGGAAAAGATATCAATCTTCAGGACTGTACATTAGAAGAATTAAAAGAATTAACAATTCAAGATCATTATGGCCACCAAGCAAAAATACCTACCTTAGAAGAAGCAATTCAAACCGCTAAAAATGCACCCAATCAGATTGGTCTTTTGATTGAATTCAAACCGTTAGAGGGTGATCGTGAAGAAACGATACGTCAAACGATCGAGCTTATTGAAAGATATGATTTTGCTGATAAAGCAATGTTTATGTCGATGGATGTCCAAAGTGTCGAAATGCTGGCAAAAGAAAGAGATGACTGGTGGATCGGATATTGTGCATTCGGTAATTTCGGACGTATTCAAATTCGTCTGAACGATCCTTTCATCCCTGATTTCATTGCCATTGAAGAAAGCGCCATCAACACCCAGTTATTAGAAGATGCCCGTAATAATGTCCTTCCTGTCTATGTATGGACGGTTGATGATATAGATGCTATCCAGGATTATCTGAATATGGGGATCAGCGGTATCATAGGAGATGCCAGTGATCAGGTGGCTTATGGCGTCCATCAATTCAAAGCACAGGTGAATACAGATGATGAGCACTATAAAACAACTTGTTTTGGCTTTCCTCAGCTGACAAAAGATGAATATGATTATGTGCAATGTGAAAGATGATTGCTATATCAGATCATAAAATTTTACATTTGGCTGTTCCTTTTCATGTTCACCGATCATTTTCTCCATCCAGATCATATCATACCAATGTCCGAATTTATAACCGCATTGATGAAAAGTACCTGCCTTCTTAAATCCCAGATGAGCATGAAATTGAGCACTGTTTTTAGTCAAATATTCATCATCAGCATTTGGATATCCGATACAGGCATAAAGATTCAGGATTCCCATATCATACAGCCGTTGTTCAAGCTCTTCATATAATTTTCTTCCCAGGCCGCATTTTTGAGCTGAAAATGCAAGATAAATCGTTGTTTCGCATGACCAGTCATATGCATCTCTTGCTTTAAATGGTCCGGCATATGCATATCCTTGAATTTTCCCATCTCTTTCAACAACTATATAAGGATAACGCTGCATGATATTTTTCATGCGCTGTTGAAACCGGGCAAGTGATGGAACGGCATATTCAAAAGTAATAGCAGTATGTTCCACATAATAAGCGTATATATCTAATATCTCTTTCGCATCTTCAAGCTTTGCAGTTCTGATGATCGTATCTTTCATAACCTTCTCCTTTCTTCTAAAAAGAGGCCCAGTCCTATTGACTGTCAGCCTCTATTTATTTAAACCAATGAGCTCTTCCTTCTTTAATTTGTCTTTCTTTAGGCGTTTTATTTGCATGACCTACCGCAAGTGCTCCAACAATGATCTTACCTTTAAGTGAAAGCTTGTCAAATAAAGGCTCAAACTTCGGATCATCTGTTACATCTTTCAACTGATTGATCCAACAGCTTCCAAGACCCAGTGCATGTGCGGCTAAATACATCTGCGCCATGGCACAACTGCCATCATAAGCCGCATATTTATTATCCGGATCACTATAAACGACAATAAGTGCCGGTGCATGATAAAAGAAATCTCTTCCCATAAGCTTTTCCAGCTGTGCCAAGACTTCTTCATCCGTAATAACGCAAAGCTGGATGCCCTGTGTATTCATTCCGCTAGGAGCTAATAATCCGCATTCAACGATTTCTTTTAGATCCTCTTCCTTTACTTTTTCTTCTGTATAGCTGCGACAGCTTCTTCTGCTTTTGATCATCTCAATCATAAATTCTTCACCTTCTTCACAAAACGATAAGCATCTCGGCACATATCCTCCAAATTTCTGACAGCTTCCCAGCCGAGTTCTTCTTTTGCCTTTGTCGCATCGGCATAGCAGGCCGCAATATCTCCCGGACGGCGCTCTGTAATCTGATACGGCACTTCTACATGGTTCACATCTGCAAATGTATGAATCAGCTCCAATACACTGGTACCCTTTCCTGTTCCGAGGTTATAAATGAGCACTCCTGTTTCATCTTTGATTTTCTCGATAGCCTTGATATGTCCCAAAGCCAGATCCACCACATGAATATAATCCCGGACACCTGTTCCGTCTTTCGTATCATAATCATTTCCGAATACATTCACCTGCGGCAATTCCTTGATCGCTACCTTCATGATATAAGGCATCAGATTATTAGGGATATCATTTGGATTTTCCCCGATCAGTCCTGATTCATGAGCACCAATAGGGTTAAAATATCTTAAAAGAACAACGCCCAGCTCTTTATCAGCATAAGCCAGATCTTCTAAAATACGTTCAATGAATAATTTGGTCGTTCCATAAGGATTTGTGGTTGACAGTGGAAAATCCTCTTTGATCGGCAGACTTGCCGGATCTCCGTAAACCGTTGCACTTGATGAAAAAACGATCTTATGACAACCAAACTCTTTCATCACTTTCATAAGGATCATCGTACTGTCCAGATTGTTTTGATAATACATCAAAGGCTTTGCGACACTTTCACCCACTGCCTTATAGCCCGCAAAATGAATGACAGCATCAATCTTATTTTCACGAAAGATCCTTCTCATCGCTGTTTCATCACAGCAATCTTCTTCATAAAATATGAAATCCTTATTTGTAATCTCTTTTATCTTTTCCAATACATCCTTCTGTGAATTATAAAAGTTATCTACGATGACAACCTCATAATCCTGGTTCAATAGTTCTACCACGGTATGCGAACCAATAAAACCGCAGCCTCCGGTCACTAATATTTTCATAAATTCCCTCACTTTATATTTTCATTTTAACACTTGCCTACTTTTCATTCAATATAAATCGTTTTGCTTTACTTTGTCCATAAATCAGTTATGATGTAAATATGAAATATCTCCAAAAAACATATCACATCCTCTATCCATTCGAATCTGAAACAAGATTCCGCAATCAGACTCCATTCATCCATATTCAAGCAGACCATCAGACATATCTTGTCCTTGCCGGACAAAAGATCAGCCTGCTACCCATGAACACAAAGCCTCTGCGTCCCCTTACCATTTTCTACGACTGGCAAAAGCCTGATGAAGCACAGCAGACAGCTTTTAATCAAGCCATCAAGAAAATAAAAGGTATAGATTTTAAACCTCTTTGTATTTATGAAAACCAATATCTATGCATAGGCTTTAAAAACCAGCAACCTGTATCTTTAGTCACTCTTGCCATTGCATTAAATACGAAAGGTTACTACGAAATCAAAAAAATCAACGATATAATAAAAGGTGAAGATTAATTCTCCACCTGTTTTTTCGGATCCTTTACAAAAGCCAGCAGCAATGCACCGATAACCAATGATGGGATCAATCCCAAGATACCATACTCTGCCTTACCTGTAACCGTCACAACGATCGTAATGATAAACGGTCCAAGAATTGCTGAGAACTTTGAAAAAATTTCAAAGAAGCCAAAGTATTCATTCGTATCTGCCTTATTTGGAATCAAAAGCGTATAATATGAACGTGATACTGCCTGAATGCCTCCTTGGAAGCAGCCTACCAAAAAGCCTAATGCCCAGATCAGATTCGTATTTTTAGAAATTTGTGAGCCTACCAGGACAACTACAAAATATCCGGCAATGGCCGCAAAAATCATCGGTTTGCCACCGAATTTATCCGTCAGCTTACCAAAAATGATTGCTCCCGGACAGGCAATGATATTGATGAAAATGACCACCATGAGCGATACGACATCGCTGACACCCATATCCGTAACTAAAGAAACTGCCATCGAAATAACCGTATTGACCGCATCAATATAGAAGAAATAAGCGATACAGAATATAAAGATATTTCTGTTTTTCTTGATATTTTTAAAAGAATCAATTAAACGCTGAAAGCTCTTAAGGACGAAATGATCTTCTTCCTCATGATAATGCAGCTGTTTAACATTCTTAATAAACGGACGTGAATGATATCCCCACCAGCATACGGCTGCCAGCATCGAGATCATGATTGCCATACGATAAGTCAGCGTAAATCCGCCTAACACCAGATCACCATTTGCATCTCCAAAAAAAGTAACTAATGCGAAAGGAATAATAAAGATACAGAATGGAATCGCACTTCCTATATATCCCCATGCATAACCGGCACTGCTCACCTTATGCATTCTCTCGTCAGTAGTAACATCGACTAAAAAAGCATCATAGAAAATATTGGCTGCCGTATAACCGATCATTGCGAAGACATAAATAACGACACAAGTACGATAATCAAAGATTGGCAATGCCAATAAAAAGCCACCGATGATACCTACCGTTAAAAAGAATTTAAAGAATTTCATCTTTTTATCTTTATAATCGGCAATCGTACCTAATACCGGAGAAAGAAAAGCTAAGATCAGTGCATAGATCGTATTTCCCCATCCTACCCAGATGCTTCCTTCGTTTTCAGGTGCGATGAAACCAATCAGAAGCGGAAATAAGACTGTCATCGTTGTCAATGTCTGGGCTGAATTAGCAACATCATAGAGAATCCAACTGCTCTCCTGTAAAGTAAACCCCATTTTTTTCAATAATTTTATAAACATATCTCTACCTCTATTCACATAATACTTTTTCATTTTAACATATTCATTTATTTTTAAACAGTATTCTTTTGCAAAGAATATGTAAAATCAATGGAAATAATGGGTTCAAAGCCCTCTTTATGATTGAATATCGTTCATCTTTGTGATAAGATTGCTTCTAGCAAAGGAGTGAGAAGATGAAGAATGCGTAATGAAAACATATTGTTGAATCATTGTTGAAATGTTTTTTTATTGCGCACTTTGTCATTCATACCAAAGGAGGTATGAAGATGCTCACTGTTAAAAATTTAAATATCACAAATCATTTAGGAAAACCATTACTTGACCATTTTGATATGGTTCTTAACGATAAAGAAAAAATGGCCATTATCGGAGAAGAAGGAAATGGCAAAAGTACGCTTATGAAAGCTTTATTGGGCATGGAACTTACTTATGTCAATGTTAGCGGAACGATCGACCGAAGTCATGAAAACATCGGTTACCTTTCTCAGACATTTGATCCGTCATGGAATCAAAGCACGCCCTATGAATATTGTTTAAAAGAAAATGTGAATGACAACATTGCGCCAGAAAAATATAATGAACTTCAGAGAATTAATGAGTTGTGCATAAAACTACATCTACCCAGTAATTTTGTAGAAAGAGAAACATTGATTCAGCATTTAAGCGGCGGTGAAAAAGTAAAGCTGCAATTATTAAAAATATTAATGGAACCTGTAACGATGCTTTTTTTAGATGAACCTACCAATGATTTAGATTTATCTACATTAGAATGGCTGGAAAATTTTATAAATGAATATGAGCACGGTATCTTGTTTATTTCTCATGATGAAACCTTGCTTGAAAGATGTGCCACGGATATACTTTTACTTGAACAGGTCAATAAGAAGACAAAGGTACGTCATTCTTTTTATCATGGTTCTTATACTTCTTTTCTTGAAACAAGACAAAGAACGATTTATAAAGAGGAGCAGCTTGCTCATAAAGAAAAACAGGAATATCTTGAAAAACAGCGTAAGCTTACTGATATCATGAACAGCGTACATCATTATCAAAATACGATTACTCGGCAGAATCCTGCAAAAGGCCGGCTTTTAAAGAAAAAGATGCATTCCCTGAAATCCATGGAAAAGCGTTATGAAAAAGAAGGTTATACAAAGCTGGATTCATTAGAAGAAGCCATTGATGTTTATTTTGATCCATTTGAATGGAATTCACAGAAAATTATCTGCGATTTGCATTATGATACGATTCAAACAGATGATCGAGTTTTGATACAAGATGTCAAATTATTTGTCAAAGGAAATAAAAAAGTCGTCATCATTGGTGACAATGGCTGTGGTAAGACAACTCTGCTGCGAAAAGTTTATGAGGATTTAAAAGACAGAAATGATTTGAAGATTGGCTATATGCCTCAAAACTACACTGAAAAGATGAATTTAAATGATTCACCCCTGTCTTTTTTAGCTCCTGAAAAAACCAGCGAACAAATCACCCAGGCCCGTACGATGCTGGGAAGGATGAAATTTACCCGTGATGAAATGGTTCAAATGATTGGAGAATGTAGCGAAGGACAAAAAGCAAAATTATTTATGATTCGTTTTATCATGGAAAAGTGTAATGTTCTTATCCTTGATGAGCCTACACGTAATCTGTCACCACTAAGTAATCCTGTTTTAAGAAGCATCTTAAATGACTTTGACGGGGCTATCATTTCTGTAAGTCATGATCGTAAGTATATTCATGAGGTATGCGATAAGATTTATCAGATAAAAAATGAAAGATTCATTTTGTCAGAAAAATAATGAGGAAAATAATTTTGGTGGCCGGATGTAACACCAGCTGTCAGCACTGCTATGTAAATGGGGGATATGAAAAGAGCATGTCCTTTGAAAATTATCAAAAATGTATTCAAATATTAAAACCAGTATTTGAAAAATTAAATAAGACATGTTCCTTTACTTTAGATAATGAGGTTTATAATCATCCACAAGCTTTAGAAATTCTGCAATTAACCCATCAGATGGTTCATGATTATTACTTTCATCATGGTTCCACAACAGGGATTGCCCTCATGAATCGAAAAGATAAAGATGATATTTTATCTTTATTGATCAAATATGATACCCCTTATGCCGGATTGACCTTTCATGGCGGCAAGAAGCATCATAATGAGATCGTTCATAATGAACAAGGGTTTGACACGTTAAAAGACACAGCCATTTATTTACATGAAAAAGGAATCAAAGTGTTCTTAAGCTTTATGATCAGTCAATATCTCATCAATGATCTTGCGGCTATTGATCAGCTGCTTCATGAAATACCTTATGATAGTTTTTACTTTGTAATCCCTAACTTTATGCCTACGACACGTATGATGAAGTATCAGAAAATACGTCTTACCTATGAAGATTATTCTATTTTGTTTGATTTCATGGATCAAAGGCATATTGATAGTGCTCAAATCAAGCAACAAGTCGCATCTTTTAACGAAAAGAATATACTGGCATCTTTAAATGAAGACTATTTAAAGAAGTTCTTTGCAAATGAACCAAAACAAGCCTTTTTCAAAGTTGATCAGCAACTGAACTTCTATTATGGCAATACCGGTGCTGTTTCACAACGTATCGGTAATCTCAAAGAAATGACTAGCGAAGAAATTCTCGATGCGATTCTACAAGCGAAACCTAACTATTATGACAGCAGTCTTATTCATTTAAGAAATTACTCTCATGATCAACTGTTTCACTTACCGCCTTCTGATAAAAATTATGTTTATCCGGACATCGCCAGTTGCCTTTATTATCTGATCTTAAAACAAAATCCTGTTATTGGAGAAAACCAATAACAGGATTTTTACTATAACCCCATTTCTTTTTTCATTTTTTCAAGCTCATCTTCAACACTTGCTGATGCACCTGAATATTTAGCTTCCAGATCTTCCACAGGATCTAGCTCTTCATTTAATTCAGCCATAGCGTTTGCTTGATCCAGCATACGATCTGCTTTTTCTTCCATTCTTTCAAAAGCTCTCATTGAACTGCTGGCAGCATCCATAGAACCTGTAACCTTATTGATCTTTTCCTGAGTTTTCGCAACAGCTACCTTTGCTTTCACATTAGCTCTGCGCTGTTCGAGAGTCTGAATATCTTTTGTCAGTTTATCATGCATTTCACGCATTTTATTCGCATTTGCATGAGCAACTTCATATGATTTCTGAATATCTGCACCATTTGTTACATATTCCTGTTTCTTTGTCAGAAGTACACGTGCATCATCTTCATTTCCGGCTGTCAATGCTTTCCTAGCCATTGCATCATATTTTTCAATCTGTTCATTATTTTCATCCAGCATACGTTTTGTACGCTTTTCTTCAGCCATGACACCGGCTGTTTCTTTCTTGACATCTGCCAATTCTTCTGTCAGCTGACGCATATATTCATCGATCATTTTTGCCGGATCTTCACATTTATCTAAAAGTGCGTTGATGTTAGCTGACATGATATCTTTAAATCTTGCAAGAATTCCCATAGTGTATAATCTCCTTTCACTCACCGTATTTTTCTTCCAGATCACTTGTATCTGTACCAAAAGTTTCCAAAGGCTTATCTAAGATTTCCTTTGTATATTCCTCTTTTTCTTTTTCTCTTTGATGTTTGCTTTTAATTATCTTGTAAATAATGAATACAATAAGAACTGCTCCTCCGGCTATCACCACGATTTTCATGACATCCCAGCCATTGGTAGGTCGGCTCATGATGGATTCCCCTGTATCTTTAAAAGTATCACCGATCATTTCTTCTATTGAAAGAGAAGTATCATAATAGTTTTTTTCGAAGTTTCCCCAAAGGATCGATATGGCTTCATTATCCATGATGCTGTCTGCCGCATAACCGCTGAGATAACGGAATTCGCCTTCCATTTCGTATTCTGAATCATTCAAGCACGAGAAATAGGCAAATATGAAATGCCCCTCATCTGTAAATCTTTCTTCATACAATGTTTCCAGATAATTATCTGCCGCTGTGGCATCAAATGAGCTTCCATTCCAATAGTCATCACTGTAATTGATCATGACTACATATGGCTGGATACCCGTATCTGCATAAAAATCTTCTAATCCATCAATCAAAACATTCCTGTTCCGGATCCATCCCAATTCATCTTCATACCAGTCCGTCTTATTAACAACCCCTACCAAAGGTTCTCTTTGAGTCGTATTATCTGGTACGTCAGATGAGGAATGGGCGATTCCGCCGAAAATCAAGCCTCCGAATAAAGACACAAATACGAATCCAAGGATGATAATCGCTAAAATAGCACCAAATACTGAACCACCGGAGCGATAATATCGAGGTCTTCGATATCGTGGTCCCCCTATAAATACTGTTCTTCCCGGTCTTGGCGGTGGCGGTGCTTGATGAAAGCTATGTGATGATCTTCCAAAAGAAGATCTTCCCGATGAAGAACGACTTCTGCTGAATCCTCCAGAAGAACGTCCGCCTCTGAATCCGCCTCCGCTGCGTGACCCGCCGCCACTGCTGCGGCCTCCACCACTTCTGCCCAAAACATCACCTCCATTTGATGAAACAATTATATCAAAAATAGATTTTAAATACCATTTGAAATGACAAAAGTGTTATTGTGTCATGATTGTCACAATGATTCTCATAAAGAATATAAAATCTTTTCCATACACCTATCAGCTTCCAGTTATCAAACAAAAAAAGGATCCGTTAAGATCCGTTATTCTTGTGGCTTTAAAGGCCCATAGAAATAAGAAGCTGTGGCACCACCATCAACCAAAAAATCTGCCCCGGTAATAAAAGCACCTTTCTCACTCATCAATAGCTCTGCCACATTCGCAACCTCATCGGCTGTTCCCGGACGTCCTGCCGGACATTTCGCAAACATATTTTTATAGAAATCTCCACGAGGTCCATTAAATTCATCAATAGCCAATGGTGTTACGATGATGCCCGGTGAAATTGAATTAAGACGGGCCCCTTTTTCACCCCATTTGACCGCTTCTGCCATGACACGTTTTTCATTGCATCGTTTTGCCATCTGATAGGCATGAAGCGTATCTTTGATATTTTCAGGCTTCAAGATTTCTAAATCAAGAAGTTCTTCTGTTGGTGTACAAGCAAGCCATTCATCTTCCTCTGCACTCAGCTGTGCCATGCGATGTCCGGATTGAGATGAAATCGTAATTCCGACACCACCTTCCGCAATCACTTTACCCACTTCTTCCAAAAGCACTGCTGTACCATACAGATCCACTTTTAAAATGGCTTCGATTGGTGCCTGACTCGGTGAAACACCGGCAGCATTCACAAGCATCGTAATCTCACCATACTTCTGTGCTTCCGTTATTATATGCTTGATCGATGATCTTGATGAAAGATCCATTTCTAAAGGAATTACATGAAATCCTGCCTCATTCATGATCTTCGCAACGGCTTCTGCATTTTCGATTTTTTTATCACCTACTACAATTGTTTTTCCATAACCCACGCGACGTGCAATCGCCATTCCGATCTGACCTGCACCTGTTAATATCATTACTTCTTTTCTCATACTTTTCTCCTTTTCTTACTTTCTAAGCCAATCTAATACTGCCTGATGACAATGATCTGCACTTGATCCATGAATCGCTAACCCTTTTTCTATGACAGCTCCTTTACATGTATCAGCAAGTTTTTGTGGAGTATTGCTTAAACCACTGCCCTCATGGGTACAAAACGGATAGATCTTCTTTCCATGCCAGTCAAAAGACTCTAAAAATGTATAAACTGCCATCGGCATATCTCCCCAATAATTTGGATAACCTATATAAATTTCATCATAAGCATCAAGATTACCAGGAAGATTCATAATTTGCGGTCTTGCTTTTTTACGCAAATCTTCCTTTACCTGTGCAATACAGGTATCATAATCTTTCGCATAAGGAATCTGCTGTTTGATTTCAAAAAGATCTGCACCTGTTTCATCAGCAATCACTTTCGCTACCTTCGCCGTATTGCCAACTTTGATATAGCGATATTCTCCACCAAAATAATTCTCATCTGCTCTTGAATAATAAACAACTAATTTAGACATATCATCATCTCCTATTTCTTTTCAAACTCTCTGGCAACATCCTCTAACAATTGGCGGATCGGTAAGTGTTGCGGACATGCCTGCTCACACTTTCCACATTTGATACAATCAGAAGCCTTTCCTTTGCCACCGGCTGTATGAACCATGTTGTAATAATAATCAGCATTCCAATCATGATGGATCTGTTTTGTATTCATAACCGCAAATAAATCAGGAATTGATATATTTTTCGGACATCCTGCAACACAATAGCGACATGAGGTACAAGAAATCAGATTCATCGAATGAAAAATGTCACATACCTGATCAATGGCCTCTCTCTCTTTTTCATTTAAAGGCTTAAAGTCTTTCATATGATGAATATTATCTTCCATCTGTTCCATATTGCTCATACCCGATAAAACCATCATGATTCCTTCAAAACCGGCGGCAAAGCGAAGGGCATAACTGGCATAAGATGCATTTCCTAACGCATCAAAGACCTGTTTTGCTTTATCAGGAAGATTGACAAGATTGCCACCTTTCACAGGTTCCATAACGATGACCGGTTTATTCATCTTTCGACATACTTCGTAACATTTTCTGCTTTCAACTGCCGGATCTTCATAATCAAGATAATTAAACTGAATCTGAACCACTTCAATTTGAGGATATTCTTTTAATATTTCCTCCAAAACTTCTGCCCGGTCATGAAAAGAAATACCAAAATGACGAATCTTTCCTTCATTTTTTAATTCCAAAGCTGTTTCATAAGCATGACATTTTTTAAAATAAGCAAACTTATCTTTACTTTGCGCATGCATCAGATAAAAATCAAAATAATCAACACCACAAGCCTCTAACTGACTTTGAAAGAAAGGCCGGATATCCTCCTGCTTCTTAAAAAAGAAATTCGTCAGTTTATTCGTAAGCACATAACTTTCTCGCGGATAACGGCTCGTCAGACAAGTCTTCAGGGCTGTTTCGCTTTTCCCATTTAAATAACCGTGAGCCGTATCAAAATAGTTAAAACCATTTCCAATAAATGCATCGACCATCCGACACATTTCATCAACATCGACTTCTTCATCCTTCATTGGCAATCGCATACAGCCAAAACCAAAGTTTTTCTTAATACGCTCCATCCCATTCACCTCCTAAACGTTTACCTGATTCATAAGCTTCTAAATAAGCAGGATGTTTATAAATATCACCTTTATCCCATGCGCCCATACCATAAATCACACCTGCTTCTTCCGCATGATCCAAACAATCAAGAAAACCTCTCAAAGACATCAAAGCAGCTTGGGCTGCCTCACGTTGCGGATCAGCGGCTGTTACGATAAAATAAAATTTTTTATCTTTGATTTCCCGATAATTCGAAAGACAGCGATCGATCAATATCTTTATCTGTGCTGAAAGCGAGTAAAAATAAATCGGCGTCGCCATAACGATCACATCTGCTTCGATCATCTTTCTAAGAATATCCGCCATATCATCTTTAATAGAACAGACATGATCTTTCATACAACCATAACAGGCATTACATGGCGAAAGCTTTTTCTTGCGCAAGTGGATATTGATGACCGAATGTCCGCTCTCCATCGCACCCTTTGCAAACTGATCACACAAAACATCAGAATTTCCATCCTTACGAGGACTTGAACGAATTACAACAACCTTCATCTCATCCCTCCATCCATCTATATTATAAAAATCTGACAAAACTCAATCAATTTGAAATAAAGTGCTTATCCATAAGTTTTTCTTATACGTTTTCACATATCATTCATATAAAAACCATAAATAAAAGATAGCCAAATCAACAGCTACCCTTTTATCAAAATTTACTTTTCAAGATTTCCGCAAATTCCTCTATATAATAACCCGAATTATCTTTTTTCCAAAATAAACAATATTTTCGCGTGATCTGGGAATTTCCTCGATGCAAAGGAATACGACATATCGAAGTAGTGAAATTCAATTTTTCACCACTTCCCTCTACCGGCATAAATCCCTGTCCGCCAATCACCATCAATCGTGCCTCTTCCAAATTCTCCGCATAGATAAACTCTCCCTGAAAACCAATCACGCTTTGATAATATTCTCTCTCTGTTTCTTGTTGCTCCTTTGAAGCAACCAAGATACAAGGAATATTCTTTAACTCCTGTGGAGTGATCGAAGAAAGCTGTGACATCGGATTTCTAGAGGTAATTTCAATATATTCATTATTCGTTGTCAGAATTAAATTGATATATTCATCCGAAAATGCCCTTCGTTGATCATTTAACACCAAATCAGCTTCACCATTTCTCAACATGTGGAAAAGATCTTCATGATTGCCATAGATAAGCTGAACTGATACAAGAGGATACTTTGTGGAAAACTCTTCTAAAGCCAAATGAAATTCATGTCCGCTATAACTACGCAAATAACCAATCTTCAATACAGCTTCATCACCACGGGCAATCTTCAACGATTCCTGACATAACTTTTCATAATCTGCCACTAAAACCAGACTCTTTTTATAAAAATGCTCACCGGCAGGAGTCAAAACAAAAGAACGATTCTTTCTTTCTAACAATTGAAAACCAAGCTCTCTTTCTAAAGACTGAATTTGTTGAGATATAGCTGATTGTGAGATATGACACTCCTGGGCAGCCTCTGAAAAACTGTGATGACGAACAACAGCCTGAAAATATTTAATTTGGCGAAGCACAAGATCACCTCCAGCAATTCAATTATAACACAATAAAGGCGAGTTACATACCCGCCCTTGCTCATTCAAATTCACCTTACAATATGTCTTCTTTCTTTAATATAACCAATCACAAACAT
>NZ_CALVGS010000110.1 GCF_944327115.1 uncultured Traorella sp. | reverse complement strand
ATCACATCTAGGGAAAGTGCCAGAATGTTAAGTGTATCCCAGGATACTTTTTTAAGATGGAATAAGACGTACAATTAGTGTTTGCAGGCATTTCATCAAGAAATGCCTCTTTCAAGTAAAAAATATGCAACAAATCATAAACATAAAGGACACTTTTGATTAAGCGAGCTAAATAATTGAAAAAAAGCCAAAATAATATATACTAAGTTAGAAAGATTAGTGGGACTCCTTTATTATACTGTTAGGTGGGTCTATTATAAGATATTGGGTTTATATTTTATTTAGTGCTCATATCAGCTTTTTATAATGAATTATCACTTTTTTAATAATTAATCTTAAAAAATGGTATTGACAAGTTTGCAAACATATTGTATTATAATTGAGCGCTATGACTTGTTAGCTCAGCTGGCAGAGCAACTGACTCTTAA
Organism: uncultured Traorella sp.; assembly: GCF_944327115.1. Taxonomy (GTDB): domain Bacteria; phylum Bacillota_I; class Bacilli_A; order Erysipelotrichales; family Erysipelotrichaceae; genus Traorella. The sequence continues at coordinate 17,455 of NZ_CALVGS010000110.1, read as the reverse complement.
TCAGTGGGTCCAGGGTTCGATTCCCTGACAGGTCACCATTTTAATAAAATAGTCTGAGAAATCAGGCTTTTTTTGTGTATTGCTCTTAATTGGATAGTCCCACTGATCTTTTATACAAAATTTTAGGAAAACAGGAGGGTTAGTGGGAGCTTGATATCAATTTTGATGGATATATCTTCAAATGCCCAGACGACATTCTTTTGATAACATAGCCTAAAGCGGAGGACATGATGAAAATAAATAAAAAAGCAGACGCTGTCTGCATGCTTCAAGGTACAAGAGAGTATCGCCGTTTAAGAGCTGCATGTATGCTTTATCAGACAAATGAAGGTGTTTTGATCAGAATGAATGTACGAGGATTTCCTATGCCAAATCGTATCCGCTGTAATCAGCCGATCATAGCTTTTCATATCCATGAAGGAAAAAGCTGTACCGGAAATCCGAGAAATCCTTTGGCTGATGCCAAGGGACATTACAATCCGAATAATTGCTCGCACCCATATCATGCAGGCGATTTAGGAAATCTTTTTATCAATCGTAACGGCAGTGCTTTTATGTGTATGCTGAATGATCGCTTTACGCTGGAAGAAGTGATGGGAAGGGTCATGGTTCTTCATCAGGATCCGGATGACTTTAAAACGCAGCCTTCTGGAAACAGTGGAGAAATGATTGCTTGCGGTGTGATCCGTCCATTTACTGAAAATCGTCCGCAGCCATATCCGGAAAGATAACTAAATAACTATGAAAGTTCAAACTTTCATAGTTATTTTTTACTGTCTATGGCATCAATTATAGTTTCTAAAGCTCCATTTATAAAATTAATGGATCTTTCACTAAAAATTTCATCATTTGATGATAAGGATATATGGGCAGTTGTTAGTTCATCATCTTCTGAGGCTTCTGTGCTACCCATCAAAGTTGTCCATTGAATTTCAATATTTTCCTTAGAAACAGGTTGATCATATTCAATAGAATATTGTGCCGGTTTAAAAAGAGCAAAATTCGATTCGCTATTTACCGTAATTGTATAATCGCTGTCTTGAAAAACCTGTATTGTGTAATAAACGATATCTTCTTGTGAGGAAACATATTTTTCATTAGGAGAAATCGTTTCTTCATATATCAGATTTTTTTGGCTGGGTGATTCAGTATATGAACATGCCCCGACTAAGAAAAAGACAGTTAGCAATAAAATAGATTGAATAAATTTTTTCATTCGTTCAGCTCCTTTTTTTGACATTCTTATCTTTTATTAAATTATATAAAAAAGGATATAAAAATCAATGATAAAGATAGATTGTATATATTTAGATCTTTTTCTCAAAAGCTGAAGATGCATAATAAAAAGCCTTAAAAATAAGGCTTTATTTAAACACTGGCGGAGAACATGGGATTCGAACCCACGGAAGCTTTCACTTCGCCACCTTTCCAAGATGGTGCCTTAAACCGCTCGGCCAATTCTCCAGTATCTACAATTTTAAGGAATTTCTGACTTTTGTCAAGAAGTTTATGTAGATTTCAGGCATATTGTTTGCATCTTTTTCATAAGAGAGTAATATCATAAGTAGAGAGGTAACTATATGTTAAATAATATTGGAATTGTCGGATTAGGTGTCATGGGAAAGGCCATTGCTCAAAATATCGGCAATCATGGGTATCGGGTATCCCTTTACAATAAAACGTTTGAAAAAACAGTTCATTTTGTTAAAGAGCATCCTAATTTTCAAGGCTTCGAAAATTTAGGTGAATTTGTCAATTCATTGGAAAAGCCACGGAAAATTTTATTAATGGTGAGTGCTAATGCGGTCGACAGCGTTTTAGATCAATTGATGGAGCTTGTTGAAAAAGATGATATCGTTATAGATGGCGGTAATTCTTTTTATCGTGATAGTGAAAGAAGAATGGCAAAATGTGCACAAAAGGGAATTTATTTCATAGGTATGGGCATATCCGGTGGTGAAGAAGGAGCCTTAAAAGGACCAAGTCTGATGCCATCCTGCAATTATGCAGCTTATGAACAGGTAGAAAAGCTGTTGCAAAAGATTGCTGCTAAAACAGATGATGGTGAACCTTGTGTCAGTTATATCGGTGAGGGTGGCAGCGGTCATTTTGTGAAAATGGTGCATAATGGGATCGAGTATGCAGATATGCAGCTGATCTCGGAAACATATATGGCTTTGAAGAAAAATCATTTTAACAATATGCAAATAGCTGAAATATTTGAAAAATGGAATCAGGGTGAGCTTTTCAGTTATCTGATAAGCATTACGATCGATATCTTAAGATTTAGTGATGATGAAGGAGTGGTGCTTGACAGGATCAGGGATGTGGCCCATCATAAGGGAACCGGGGCATGGAGCGCTTTAAGTGCGATTGAATATAATGAGGCGGTTCCCAGTCTGATCGCTGCCCTCCAGGCACGATTTATAAGCACTAAAAAGAAGGTAAATCATGCATATGAAAATGATGAAAAGATTGCGGATAATTTCATTGATGAGCTTAAGATCAGTTTTTATCTTTCAAAGGTCATGATCTATCATCAGGGCTTTGAATTGATGAAAAAGGCTTCTGATGCAAATAACTGGCATCTTGATTTTTCACAGATTGCTCATATATGGCAAAAGGGATGTATCATCCAGTCGTCATTTTTGAAAAAGATCGTTGCTGTTTATCAAAAGGATAAAACCTTGCTGGAAGATGAAGCCATCGTTGAGATGATCGATCAGAATCAAAAAATGTGGCGTCACGCTTTGCAAATATTGATCATGAAAGGTGTATATGCACCTGTCTATCTGTCTTCCTTGACGTATTATGACGGTTTGAGCAGTTCTATAGGCATGAATCTGATTCAGGCACAGCGGGATTATTTTGGGGCGCATACGTATGAGCGTACAGATATGGATGGCTTTTTTCATACAGAATGGCAAAGAAACTAAAAAAAGTTTCTTTTTTTTTGGGAAAAATGACGATGGCGTGCATATAAAAGAGTAGGAGGTGATAGCATGACCCAGCTAAGTCATCAACAGCTTTCCCGCATGTACGGTAAAGTGGTGACGACAAGTGCCCTTTTAGGTTATTTGGCGATTGCGGCAGGAGCAGCCGCCATCATTAAGATTCTGACTTCCTCTAAAGGGCGTGTTTCGATCCCGGGAATCAATATTACTTGGGGAAATTAGTTCTTTTGAATCGTTAGAATCATAAGATGATAACAGAGGTGACACATGAATAAAACATCGGCCAGTGTCTTTTTGGCAATCATACTGGATCTGATCTTTGCCTTTCTTTTTCTTATTCTTTTAAGCCAGTGGAAGGGTGAGGAAGCGGAAGTAACGTTACATATGAATCAGATAGGAATGTTTAAGGAAACAACAAATAGTACAGCCTGTATTGAAAAGCTGAAAGGATTGGGATATGAGGCATACAGCTATACGAAGGATGATTTGATCATTGTTGTCACCTCACTTAGCTTAAATGAAGAAGAAACGATCGAAGCCCAGAAAAAGCTTCGTGAAAATCAGATTTCTTATATATTGAAAAAAGTGACGTCGACAGGAAAACAGTTTAGTGAAGCTGTCTTGAAAGGAGATATGGAAATGGTGATGGAGCTGATGTCAGATTAAAGTAAAAGAAATAGAAAAAGAAGAACGTCCCCGGGAAAAGGCAATGACCTATGGTATTTCTTATCTTCAGCACAGAGAATTGATCGCTATGCTGCTAAGAAGCGGTTATAAGGGAAAAAGTGCGCTTGAGCTGGCAGATGATATTTTAAAACTGCGTCCCAACTTAAGCATGCTAAGTCATCTGACATTAGAAGAGCTGACTTCCTTAAAGGGGATAAAAAAAGCCAAGGCTTTGGAAATCTTAGCGTGTTTTGAGCTGAGCAGAAGAATGGCAGTTGCATGTGTGGAAAAAAGAATTTCCATTCATTCACCTGAAAATCTTGTGCGATGGCTGAATCGTGAGATCGGTTATCAGGAACAGGAGCATTTCATGATTCTTTTTTTGAATCATAAAAACGAATTGCTGACCTATAAGGATATGTTTGTCGGCTTACAGAACAGCTGCAACGTATCAGTAAGGGAAGTCTATACTTATGCTTTACGAATCAACGCTTCTAAGATCATGCTTGTACATAATCATCCCAGCGGTCATGTTGAACCGTCAAAAGAAGATATCGTGATCACCCGGCAATTTATTGAAGCCGGTAAATTGTGCGGCATTGAGTGTCTGGATCATCTGATCGTCGGTCAGAATCGTTATTTCAGCTTTAAAGAAAAACAAATGATTGCAAGTTAGGTCGGTTTTTCTTATAATTAGATAAGGTGATATTATGTCAAGATTTACAAGGCTTCAGAAACTGCTCCTTGCGCTGATTGCTGTTTTGCTTGTTTTTGCACTTTCTACAAATGGCAAGGGCAGTGCTATAAAAAGTATCGTATATGATCCTTTGGTCATGTTGAAATACAGTATTTTGGATTATCCAATTGAAACCCTGCAGAATTTTTTCAATGATTTTAATGATTTGTGGCAGGTAAAGCAGGAAAATGATGCGCTTCGTCAGCAGCTGGCACAAAGCGATCAGCTCAGTGCCATGATTGAGAATCTGCAGCGTGAAAACGCTGAATTAAAAGAGCTTCTCGGAAATGATGTGGCCGCTCATTATGAAAAGGTCAATGCCCGTATCATCAGCCGTAATCCGGAGGTCTACAACAATCAGATCACGATCAATGTCGGTGCTGCGGATCATGTTGCCCTGGATAATGCCGTCGTTTCTGCTTATGGATTGATAGGGAAGATTACCGAGGTCAATGAACATACCTCACGGGTTCGTCTACTGACATCACAGGATCAGCTGAGCATGGTTTCGGTACAGATCCATGTGAGCGATACGGAGGTCGTAAACGGATATCTTGAACAATATGATCTGGAAAAGGGTGCTTTTATCGTACGTCTTTATACGAATACCGATCAGATCAGGATCGATCAGAATGTGACGACAAGCGGTGCCGGCGGTGTATTTCCAAGTGGTATCCTTGTCGGTACGGTCATGGAGATCGAAGAAATGCGTAATGAGAACGGACGTATCGTCTATGTGACGCCGGCCGCAGATTTCTCCAGCTTTGAATATGTCAGTGTTTATTGTGAGGTACAGCCATGATCTTACAGGTACTTTTTATTGCGGCTTCCTTTCTGGCAGATGAAGTCATTGGCGGCTTGCTTCCGCATTCCTTCATGCCGGGTGATATTGTGATCACGCCGTGTCTGGGGCTTAGTGCACTGGTATTGATGCAGCGGAAGATGGATCGGATCGATTCGCTGCTGATCACAGTGATTTTCGGACTTTTGTATGATTATTTTGCGGCGCATACGTTTTTGGTCTGTACGATCGTTTTTGTGATCATTAACTTAGCGGTGTCACAATGGCAGAAGCATATTACGGAATCGATGCTTGAAAGCTGTATGTTAGTCTTTACGACAATATTTGTCAAGGAGTTTCTGGTATACTTCATCATGACATTGCTCTCTGAAACGCTGATGCCTTTTGATATGTGGTTAGTTTCCCGCGCTTTTCTGACTTTGCTCTTTAATGGAGTGTTGGTGGTGATCATCGTGTGGGCTTCCAGAATGATCGAAGACGTCATGCTGATGCGCGAGAAAAAGATCAGAAAAGAGGAAACGATCTCATGGTGGAAGATATCATCAAAGCGGTAAATCATTCTTTTGTATATGTAAGTCGCAGTGAATTTGGGATAATGACAGAAATATGTGGTGAAAAGCTTTTAGCCTGCTCCCAGCGCCATGGGGGAAGGTTTGAAGCTTTTTTTGATTGTCTGGATTGTGATGAAAGACAATTGATCACACTTTTAAAGATTTGTGAACAAGCGCATACCTTGTTTCTTGGTTTTGTAAGTGAAAAGGGTGAAAAAGAAATCAAGGTGCTCAACAGGAAGATCTATCCCGGAGAGCGTTTGATCTTTGAAGAGGATGTCATGATCTTTCAGGATATTCCTTTTGATTGTTATCTGGAATGTTACGGCAATCTCATCGTATTGGGGAAGATCAAGGGCTGTATCGATTTTTATCATCGGGATTGTTACTGTGTAGCTTCAAGCCTTCAGCAGGCGCGCATTCGCATCTTTGACAGTCAGTTTCATAAACTGACAAGTTTTTCCAGCAGTGTTCTATATTATGAAAATGGTCAGATCATGAGGGAGGAAAAGACATGGGAAGTTGCATTGGGATCACCTCTGGAAAAGGCGGTGTAGGAAAAAGCAGCGTCTGTATTGGATTGGGAATTGCACTTGCACGCAGGGGTTATAAGGTATGTCTGGTGGATATGGATCTGGGATTGAAAAACCTGGATGTCATGATGGGACTTGAAAACCGGGTTTTTTATGATATCTTGGATATTGCACAAGGAAGATGTACTCTTGCACAGGCAATTGTTTCTGCCAAGAATCAGAATAATTTGAAGCTTTTGCCGGCGTGTAAAAGTGTTCATGTACATAAGCTGAAGCAGGAAATGATGCATGAGGTAATCCTTGAATTGAAGGATATGTTTGATTATATACTCCTTGATACACCGGCAGGAATTGAAACAGGATTTCTATATACCTGTGCTTTTGCGGAAAGCTTCATCGTGGTTTCAACATTGGATATGACTGCTTTGCAGGATGCAGACCGTATCATTGGACTTTTAATGAAAGAGAATGTTTGTCAGATCAGATGTATCCTGAACAGGCTCAATCTTCGATATATCGACAAGGGCATCAGCATCCAGCTTTCAAATGCCTTGGAATGGCTCTGTGTGGAATGTATCGGTGTCGTGTATGAGGATGAACAGATCATTCGTGGCTATAATCATGGACAGCCTGCGGTATATCGTGAAAATTCTAAGGCATGTGAATGTTTTGATCATATCTGCAATGCCTTTCTCGGTGAAGAGGTCGTTATTCCAAAGCTTCATAAATCAATTCTAAAACGCTTGTTCTCATCATAAGATAAAGTATGAAAAAGAAACAGAAAGCCGGCTTCGTAAATTCCTTCATCTTCCTTCTTTTCTGCATTGCCTTATTTCTTGGCTTTAAGATCAATGAGAAGCAGAAGTGGATCGAGCTGCCATCGATCGGTACGTGGCTGCCCTATGAAAATTGGTTTAAATTTTATGATCATGAGGTCAGTGCTTCCATCCAGTATCATCATCTTGTAGATGATATATATACGAATGGGACCAATCTTTGCGCCTCGCAGTTTGACGGTATCGTGCTGAAAACAGATGAAACATCAGTTACGATACTGCATGATAATGGAGTTTTAGGAATCTATGCACAGTTAGAGGATGTTGTGGTAAAAACGGATGAACGGGTTTTGAAGGGACAGGGACTTGGTGCTTTTAAGGATTCATTAAAGCTGGAATTTAAAAAAGATGATCAGAAGCTCAGCTATGAAGAAGTGGTGAAACTGTGAGGTTTCACTTTTCATTTCTATGGCTTCTTTTTTTGATGCTGGCTGTGTTTTCCTATGCTCTTAAAATTTATCTGCTCATCTTTCTGATGCTTTTTATTCATGAAATGGCACATGTCTTTGTGGCTTTGAAGCTGGGTTATCGGGTAGGTGTGATCCATGTCTATCCATTTGGATTTAGTGCTCAGATCGATCATTTGGATCATGGCAGGATTTTTGATATCCTGTTGATTCTTTTGGCGGGATTAAGCATGCATCTGTTCTTTTTTTTGATGATTGAAGCTTTTTGCCGTTTAAATATGATTTCTTTTGGATTCCGGAGCTATCTGATGCAGATCAATGCTGCGATATTATTATTTAATCTTTTGCCGCTTTATCCGATGGATGGCGGAAGGATCTTATTATGTCTTTTGCGGCTGATCTTTTCGTATGATACTTCCAGAAAAGCGGTTTTGATATGTTCCTTTCTGCTCTCTGTCCTGCTTTTTTGGTATGGAAGGTGGAATATGAGGATCCTTTTACTTTTTTTGATGTTTCTTCTGGTGAATGAATTAAGAAGAAATGAAGAAGATCTTGTGGAATATAGTTACTGCCAAAGAAATCGTTTCAAACTTGGTAAAAATCATGTATAATGGTAGCGGTGATGTTTGTGAAGAAACTATGTAAGATCTTTTGCCTGATAGCAGCTGTCGCTGCGATGAGCGGCTGCCGGATACGTGCTGCCAAGGTATGTGCAACGAATTATCCTGTATATTATCTGATCAACCGTATTGGGGGCACATATGTGGATGCCTGCAATCTTTCCAGCAATGATTTGATTCAGGTAGCCTCTGTCAGCAATACCTTTGAGGATGATCTGGATGAGGCTGATGTTGTTTTTACCATATCGCAATTGGAACCATATACAGCTATTTATAGTGATGAGTTTGCCAGAGCTTCGGGTAAGACGATCGATCTGGCTCGGACCAGTGCGATTTATAAATTCGATCGTTATACGACGACGACCGTCAACAACCAGCAGGTCGTTGTGGAAAGCGATTATTATGATGGAGAAATATTTGATAATATCGATACGTATGACAGTGATGTGATCTTATGGATGGATCCGATCTCGATGATGAGCATGGCCAAAACGATTGCTGAAACGCTTTCTGAGGTATATCCTGAATATGCGAAGGATTTTTCGGCACGTTATGATGAGCTGGAAGTGGATCTGGCTGTTTTGGATACCCAGTTTCAAAATATTCGTTTATCAAATAAGAATGTTTCATTTGTCAGTGTAACGCCAAGCTTTGGAAACTGGCAGAAGTCTTATGGCTTTAATGTTTATCCGCTGATCCTTTCTAAATATGGAGCCTTGCCTAGTGATGAACAGCTTGATCTTATCTGTGAAAGAATTACACAGGATGGCGTCAAATATATCGCTCATGAAGAAAATCTGACGGAGGAGATGGAAGAATTGTTCAATGAGGTTAAGGAAAGATGTAATCTTACAGAAATCAAGTTAAACAATATTTCTTCGATTTCAGAGGATGCACTGGCCAATAATATGGATTATATGACATTGATGTATGAGAATCTTTCTCAGATAGAGGCACTTGAGTAATGCTTCGGGTCAATGGATGCCGGTTATTGCCGGGCAGTGAGCTTTCACAGTTGCGGAAGGTGATTGCGAAAAAACTGAAAACAAGAGATTCTTTTGAATATGAAATCGTTCGTGAAAGCATTGATGCACGTAAGGAAGAAATTTATCTGACATACAGCGTTGATGTGAAAATTGCTCATGAAGAAAGGTATCTTCATCTTCAGGATGTTGCCTTATCGAAAACCAAAAAGGCTGAAAAGATCCAATATCGATCGTTTGATACAAGACCACTGATCATCGGGATGGGACCTAGCGGCCTTTTCTGTGCGCTCTATTTGGCGATGCATCATGCAAATCCGATCATTTATGAGAGGGGGAGCTGTGTAGAAAAGAGAATGAAGGATGTGGAAACCTTTTTTCAAGGGGGTCCTTTAGATGAAAACAGCAATGTTCAGTTTGGCGAAGGCGGCGCAGGAACTTTTTCAGATGGAAAGCTGACGTCGCGAAGCAAGGATCCCAGAGGACGTTATGTATTGGAACAGTTTGTTCGATTTGGTGCCGATCCGGCCATCGTTTATCAGAGCCATCCTCATATCGGTACGGATGAGCTGGTAAAGATCATAAAGAAAATGAGAGAAGAGATCCTGCGGCTTGGCGGGGAAATTCACTTTGATCATACATTAGAAGATATTCAAATTGAAGACGGCATGATCCATCAGGTGCAGATCAATGGCCAATGGCTGCCTTGTGATGATTTATTATTAGGAATCGGTCACAGTGCCAGAGATACATTCCGAATGCTGAATGAGAAGCAGGTACACTGTATTGCAAAGAATTTTGCCGTAGGTGTCAGGATCGAGCATTTACAGAAATTTGTGGATGAGAGCCAATATGGTCCTTATGCAGCGGTATTAGGGCCTGCCAGTTACCGGCTGACACATACGACCCAAAAGGGAAGAGGGGTTTATACTTTCTGTATGTGTCCGGGAGGCGAGGTTGTCATGGCAACCTCATCACGTAATCATGTCGTGACCAATGGCATGAGTTATCATAAACGGGATGCTGTTAATGCCAATAGTGCTCTTTTGGTACAGGTTACCACGGATGATATAGGAAGCGGGCTTTTTGATGGTATGAATTTTCAGGAAATGCTGGAACGAAAGGCCTTTGAGCTTGGCGGCTGCAATTATCATGCGCCGGCACAACGGGTTGGTGATTTTTTGAAGCATCAGCCTACATCTGCCTTTGGCAGCATCCGGCCTTCCTGTCGCACAGGCGTGACTCCTTGTGATCTTCATGCGCTGTTTCCTGCCTTTATCAATGAATCACTGGAAGAAGGAATCTTAGCGATGGATAGGAAGATGAAGGGCTTTGCCCAGGAAGATGCAGTCATGTGCGGTGTCGAATCGCGCAGCACATCACCGATTCGGATTGTGCGTAATGATGCATGTGTAAGTGTGAATGTAAAAAATCTTTACCCGATGGGGGAAGGTGCCGGTTATGCCGGAGGTATCGTTTCGGCGGCGATCGATGGTATCAGATGTGCCGAAGAATGGATGAAGAAAAGAGGTAAGCTATGAAAAAATTTATCAATGAATTTAAAGAATTTGCGTTAAAAGGAAATATGTTTGATATGGCCATCGGTGTCATCATGGGCTCTGCCGTATCAAAGGTGGTGAGCTCGATCGTCAGTGATCTGATCACACCGCTGATCAGTCTGGTTACAGGCGGAACAGCTGCATTAAGTGATATGGTACTGACCATTAATGGCGTCAATATCAATTATGGACTTTTTCTCAATAATGTCATTGATTTTATCATGATTGCCCTGATTATCTTTTTGATGGTCAAAGGACTCAATAAGATAAGAACGCTTGCACCTGTCAAAAAGAAAGAGGAAGAAAAGCCGGCTGAACCGGAGATTTCATCTACGGATAAGCTTTTGATGGAAATCTTAGAAGAGCTTCGAAAACAAAAATAAGGTGGAACCTCCCCGCATAAGATGTAGGGGAGGTTTTTTATGTCGAGATCATTTAAAAATAAGATGGTATTTCTATTATCATTTTCTGCCTGTTTCATATTTCTGGGGCTATTTGCTTTTTTACGCTATCAAGGAGCCTTAGGAACCTATATGCGTCTTGTTGGAAACAAACATGCAGAGGTTGAAATTAATGAGGCTTATGAAGATAAGGGCGTTTTGATCCATAAGAATTTTCAGACGATCACGAAAAACATCCATATCCAAAGCAATGTCAATTTGGAAAAAACCGGTCAGTATGAAATCAGTTATACTTTTGAAAATCAAAGGATCGTCCGCTATGTCAACGTAAAGGATACCCGGCCGCCGGTCATGACGCTGATTCAGGATGCGCATATGATCGTTTTTCAAAATGAGGAATATGAAGAACCCGGTGTTGAGATTTTTGATAATTCAAAAGAAGATCTCAATGATCGTCTGCAGATCCATCACCGGATCGACCCTTCGGTCATCGGCGAATATAAGGTTCATTATCAGGTGAGCGACAGGGCAGGAAATAGCAGTGAAATAGAGCGTATCGTAGAAGTCGTGGAAAATCCCTTGATGATGGATTTGCATTATCATTATGATGAATTGGATAATCAGAGGCAGGGCTGGTGGATCAAAAAAGCGAATGATCACGAGCGTAAGCCACCTACTTATGATCAAACATTGATGGAAAAATATAATACTTATTATATCGGAGATGATGAAAAGACGCTCTATCTTACTTTTGATGAAGGCGGAAAGGATCAAACTTATATCAAAGAAATCGCAGATATCTTAAATAATCATGATGTTGATGCCACTTATTTTCTGACACGTAATTATATATTGAAAGAAGCGGATTTTATGCGAGATCTTGTCGCAAACGGTCATGAGATCGGCAATCATACCCGCACCCATCCGGATATGACACAGCTGGCGAATGTTCAAGGATCCAAACAGTTTGTCAATGAGCTGATGGACACTCAGCGGGCCATTTATGAGGTCACCAAAAAAATGCCGCCATTGATCTTTCGCTTCCCAAAAGGAGATTTTTCTTTACGTTCATTAGCCATGGTCAGTGATCTGGGATACCGCACTTATTTTTGGAGCCATGCCTATGATGATTACAGTGCAGATGTTTCCAAAGAAGCTGCTTACAATAATCTGATCTCCCATCTTCATAATGGAGCCATTTACCTGCTTCATCCGGCTAATAAAGGCAATTATGAGGCCATGGAAGATTTTATACTGGAAGCCAGGCGTCAAGGTTATTCATTTGAGCTTGTCAGTCAGATTAAAAAGGTATAAAATAACTGCAGAAAAGAGGGTGTATTATGATCGATGAAAGAATACAAAAATTAAGAAAGCTTATGAAAGAAAAAGGAATCGATGCTTACTATATTCCAACCAGTGACTTTCATAACTCTGAATATGTTTCAGATTATTTCAAGACAAGAGCTTATATGAGCGGATTTAAAGGCAGTGCCGGTTTTTTGCTCATTACACAAGAAGAAGCCTGTTTATGGACCGATGCTCGTTATTTCATCATTGCTGCCAATGCCATCAAGGGCAGTGAATTTAAGCTGATGAAGATGAATGAACCGAATGTGCCTACCTTAGATGAATATATCAAAGCGCATCTGCATGAGAATGATACGTTGGGTTTTGACGGACGTGTTGTTACGGCAGCGCAGTTCAGGCATTTCAAAGAAAGCTTTAAATTGAATTTTAAATGTGATGAAGACTTGGTTGATATGATCTGGGAAGATCGTCCGGCTTTATCTGATAAGAAAGCTTTCTTTATGGAAGAAAAATACAGTGGCAAAAAGACAAGTGAAAAATTAGCGGACATCCGTAAGGTCATGAAGGAACAGGGTGCGGATGTGCATGTTGTTTCTACTTTGGATGATCTGGCATGGATCTTTAATATGCGTGGGGATGATGTTCATTCATGTCCTCTTGTATTGAGCTATGCTGTTATCTTTATGGATAAAGTGGCTTTGTTTATGGATGAAAAGAAATGTGATGAAGGCATGAAGAAGAATTTTGAGGAATGTCATGTCGAGCTTTATCCATATAATGATGTTTATGAATACTTGAAAAAACTGGATAAGGATCATCGTGTCATGGTCAATGAAGCTGTCATCAACTCATATTTATTGGAATGCATTCCTTGTGAGATCGTCAATGCACCAAATCCAAGTACGATGATGAAAGCTATCAAGAATAAGGTTGAAATCGAAAATACAAAATGGGCACATGTCATGGATGGTGTGGCAGTGACAAAATTTATGATCTGGCTGAAAGATGAAATCAAGAAAAGAGATATCAGTGAATTAGAAGTCAGTGAAAAATTATTAAGCTTTAGAAAAGAATGGGCCGATCTGATCGAGCCGAGCTTTGATACGATTGCCGGTTATGGTCCTAATGGTGCAAGCATGCATTATACGGCAACCAAGGATGCTTATGCGATGTGCAAGGCCAAAGATTTTCTGTTAGTGGACAGCGGAGGAACCTATAAGCAGGGAACAACGGATATTACACGTACCTTTATGCTGGGAGAAACCTGTGAAGCATTTAAAGAAGATTATACAACGGTATTAAGAAGTCATATCGATCTTGCAAAGGCAAAATTTTTGTATGGCTGCAGCGGTCCGTCATTAGACGGTATCTGTCGTGAACCATTCTGGGAAAGAAATATGGATTTTAAGCATGGTACAGGACATGGTGTAGGTCATGTGCTGAATGTGCATGAAGGACCGAATAATTTTTACTGGAATCCGTCAAGAGGAATATGTGTCTTTGAAGAAGGTATGATCACAACGGATGAGCCGGGTTATTATGTAGAAGGTTCTCATGGTATCCGTATTGAAAATGAGCTGTTATGTGTAAAAGATGTGAAAAATGAATACGGACAGTTTATGAAATTTGAATCCTTGACATTATGTCCATATGATTTAGATCCTATTTTAAAAAATATGTTGACAAACAGTGAAAGAATGTGGTTAAATAATTATCACAGAGAGGTTTTTGAGAAACTTTCTCCGTACATGAATTCTTATGAGCTTGAAAAGCTGAAAGAATATACAAGAGAAATTTAAAAGCAGGTAACTGCTTTTAATATGCGGATATGGCGGAACTGGTAGACGCGCTAGATTCAGGTTCTAGTGGTAGCAATATCGTGCAGGTTCAAGTCCTGTTATCCGCACCATTATTCAAGATAAGCCCTAGAAATAGGGCTTTTTTGATGCATTGATTTGAAAATGACGACAAAAATGACGACAAAATTATTGCTTTTTCTGAAATTATCCCTTCTATTTGTCAATGAGAAAATATTATACCTTGTAATAATAACTTTTTTAAGAGAAAAGGATCATGACATGAATATTATCAGGTTTCGGCTTAAAGGATTGTAAAAGGATCACGGCAAAATTATGTTGAATCATGTTTTTTGAAAAAGAATCCTTGAATTATGGGCCATAAATCTGTAAACTATATAAAATGAGGAAGAGATATGTTTGGATATGTGATGGTGAATAAGCAAAAGCTGAGTGAAGAGGAAAATGATACTTATTTAGGCTTTTATTGTGGTTTATGTGATTGTCTTCATCAGACGTATGGAAGAAGCGGACAGATGGCATTAAATTTTGATATGACCTTTTTGGCAATACTGCTGAGCGGGCTTTACGAATGTGAGGTCACATCAAAAGAATATCGATGTCCTTTTCATCCGACGAAAAAAAGAAATCTCTTTCACAATGTGATGATCGAATATGCTTCGGATATGACGATTCTTCTTACTTATTTAAAATGTGAGGATAACTGGGAAGATGAACGTAAGAAATCAAGCTATATTTATCAGAAAGCACTGAAAAAGAAATTCCTACAGGTACAAGCAAAATATCCGGATAAAGTGAAAAAGATCCGGGAGGTTCTTGAAAAAACTCATTTATTGGAAGAAGAAAAATGTGAAGATATTGATGCTTTGGCAGGACTGAGCGGAGTAATGTTGGGTGAGATCCTTGCTTATCGGGAGGACGAATGGAAAGGACTTCTATATGAAATGGGTGATTATTTAGGACGTTTTATTTATATCATGGATGCTTATGAGGATGTAGAAAAAGATATTTCTAAAAATTGTTTTAATCCGTTTATAAAAAGTTACCAAAAATGTGGATTTGATGAACGGATAAAAAATATACTGGAACTGATGATCGCACGCTCAAGTGATGCGTTTGAAAAGCTGCCGATTCTTGAATATGCAAATATTTTACGAAATATTATATATTCAGGGGTGTGGGCAAGATATGCAATGGTGAGAAAGAAAAGAGAGGATGATAAAGATGGAAGATCCGTATAAGATTTTAGGTGTCAGCCCTGATGCCAGTGATGAAGAGGTGAAAAAAGCATATCGTCAATTGGCGAAAAAATATCATCCTGACGTAAATAAGGAAGCAGGTGCAGAAGAGCGTTTCAAGAAGATTCAGAATGCCTATGATACGATCATGAACATGCGTAAAAACGGCGGTAATGCACGTGAATTCTGGAATCAGTACGGTTCTCAGCAGACCTACGCCAATAATGATTATCAAAGAGTGGTCAGCTTTTTGAATATGGGGCAATATTTATATGCTTATCAGCTTTTGACCAATATGAGCAATCGTGATGCCAACTGGTATTATCTTTATGCGATTGCCAATTATGGACTTGGTCAGCAGGTAGCAGCGATGGAAGCGGCTGAAAGAGCCTGTCAGATGGATCCGACGAATAATGAGTATCGTCAGCTCTATGCGCAGATACAGGGAAGCCAGAATCGTTATCGCAGGATGCAGCAGCCTTTTGGTGACGGCGGATCGCTTTGCTGTCAGCTGATGCTTTGTAATATGTGTTTAGGTGGTTTTGGGGTACCGCTTTTCTGCTGCTGTTAGTTATGGAAGAGTTGATTCAGAAAATTGTCAGGGAGTATGTAAAGATCCTGCAGACAAATTTAGTAGGTATTTATATTCATGGCTCTTATGCGATGGGAGGCTTTAATCCAAGTAGAAGTGACTTGGATTTTCTTGTTATTTGCGAGCAGATACCATCTTTTGACCAGAAAAAAAGGATGATTCGGTTTTTGATGGATCATGAGTCTGAGGCACCCTTCAAGGGCTTTGAGATGAGTGTGGTGCTGAAGCGTTATTGTCTGAATTTTATCTATCCGACACCTTATGAGCTTCATTATTCACCGATGTATCTCTCTTCTTATCAAAAAGATCTGGAAGGGACCCTTTTGAAAATGCAGGGAAAAGATGAGGATCTTGCTGCTCATTTTATGATAACGTATCATTTTGGCATCTGTGTTTATGGAATGGAGAAAGAGCGGCTTTTTTCAGAGGTGCCTAAAGAAGCATATTTAGACAGTATCGAAAAAGATGTCGCAGATTCGAAGAAACGATTCAAAAAGGAACCTGTTGATGTCATATTGAACCTGTGCCGCGTGTATTATTATAAAAAAGAAGGGGTCGTGTCAAGCAAGCTTTTAGCGGGAGAATGGGCGATCCGACATTTTCCTTATCCGTTAAATAATATCATATCAAAAGCGTTGTCGTGTTATCTTAATGATCAAGTTGATAAAATAGATGAAAAAGAAGGGGATTTATTATTTGAATTTATGGAAAAAGAAGGGATTTTGAATGAAAAAGTGTAATGTGATCTTAGTTTATGATGAAAATAAAGAAAAGATATTGATGTGTAAGCGTAAGAAAAATCCCTATAAAGGGTTATTGAATCTGGTAGGGGGAAAAGTTGAAAAGGATGAGCTGAGCGAACATGCAGCTTATCGTGAATTATATGAGGAAACAGGTATTTCTTCTGATGATATCATTTTAACTCATTTGATGGATATGGTGTATCATTTAGATGATCTAACCGTAGAGGTCTACATAGGAATGCTTGCTCATCACAAAGAGGTATATGGAGATGAGAATGAGCTGTGCTGGATTGATAAGAATGAAGATTTCTTTGATATGAAGATTTATGCCGGTGAGGGAAATATCGGCCATATGGTCAAGGTGGCAGAGGGTTATCATGATGAATTGTTTGATGATCTCATATTTATAAAGCCGGATGCATCTTATGCGAGTGAAATAGCGGCATATCGGCAGGAGTTTTTAGATGCACGGGATTCGATGGATGGTACAGGAAATTTAAGAGAATGTGAGGATCCTTTGGAATGGATTTCCGGGTGCAAAGATTATGAGGATGCTGATAAGGTTCCATCCCACCGGGTGAGCTGTGAACAGTATATTCTTGTCAGGAAGAAAGATAGAAAGATCGTGGGCATGATCCAGCTTCGTCATGAACTAAATGATTATCTTTTCAATTACGCTGGTCACATTGGTTATAGTGTCCGGCCGGGT
>NZ_CALVGS010000109.1 GCF_944327115.1 uncultured Traorella sp. | reverse complement strand
GGAGATTTTAGAGAATTTAAGATTGAAAGATGTTTCTAGATTACAAGTTAAAGAGTATAAGACAGGAACAAAGAAAAATATCCGTAATAGGATTCATTATGGACTGATTTTCTGCGAACGTGGTAATATTTGTTTTAGAATGCATGGCAGAACAGGCGAATATGATTGTGTATGTACGAATAATGAGGTAATACTCGCACCAAAGAACTCGGATTATGATATTTTTGTTATAGAAGATTCAAGAACTTTCATCATTGATTTTGAATTATTTGCAGGTCATTTTGATGATATGCATGAATTTATTATAGGTGAGGGTGTAACGGAATATTATTGTAATGTTTTTTTAAGAATGCAAAAAAATTATTTTGGTTCTGAAAAGAATGATTTGGTAAATTTGAGCTTTTTATATGATATCATCGCTCATGTAAATGATCGGGGTTATAATAAAAAGCGTTTTATTGTTATTGAAAAATCAGAAAAATATTTAGAGAAAAATCTTTTTAGTGATAAGTTAAGTGTAAAAAACATCGCCCAGGAATCAAATATTTCAGAAGTATATTTTCGAAAGATGTTCAAAGAAAAATATGGGAAATCACCACTTAGTTATATAAATGATATGAGAATAAAAAAAGCAAAAGAATTAATAATAAATGAAGAAAATCTATCTATTAAAGAGGTTTCAGATGCTTGTGGATTTCTGGATATTTATAGTTTTTCACGTTCTTTTAAGAAAAATGTAGGAGTGTCACCTTCTCAATATCGTAAAAAAATGCAGTTTCGAAATTGTTAAACAGAATATCATTTGACCTATTTTCTACCTCTTTAGAAATTTATATAATGGGTATATAAAAAGTAAACGTTTACATTCGTAATTTTATGATATGTCCGTTTACATTTTTCATTCATTATCTTTTAGGAGGTTGAAAGGAGGATAGGACATGAGTGAAAAATCATTAGCCACAAGAATTATTGAAGGATTAGGTGGCGTTGAAAATGTTGCGGCAGTTGAAAACTGTATGACGAGATTAAGGACGGTAGTCAGAGATGGTTCCAAAGTTAACAAGGAAGCTCTTACTTCTATTAAAGAAGTATTACGAGTTGCCGGAACAGATAACGAACCTCAGATCGTTCTTGGACCGGGTGTAGCTGATACTGTCAGCAATGAAATTAAAAACATTCCGGGAATCAAATTTAGTGTCAATGCTGGTGAAGCAGTGATGACGAAAAAATCTGCTACAGGTATTTTTCAATTTTTTGCTAAGGTATTCACTCCGCTGATCCCAGTATTTGCTGGTGCAGGTTTGATATTTGGTATAATGAATATCTTCAAAGCAATCTGGAATTTAAATCCTGAAATGGCAATTTTCAATCCTGACACATCTACATTTATGTTGGCACTTAATGTTTTAGCCAATACTTTCTTTACGTATCTGAACATTGCTGTAGCAATGTCAGCAGCTAAAGTAGCTGGAGGAAATCCGTATTTAGGATTGGTAGCAGGTGGTATTATTATCAATCTTGGTGGTTTGGCTGGTACTACTGGACTTTTTGGTGTTTCGATTGTTAATGGTCGAGGAGGAACTTTAGCGGCTCTGTTGGCTGGTGTACTTATTGCTTATATAGAAAAGAAAGTACGTAAAGTCGTTCCTGATGCTCTAAAGATACATATTCCGCCTTTGGTATCAATTGTTGTAGTAGGGTTGTTAACTATTTATGCAATTCAGCCAGTTGCCGGTGTTATTTCGGATTCGGTTACAAACTTGTTCTTATGGCTGATCGATGTTGCAGGACCACTAGCTTATGGTATTATTGCTGCTTGCTTCTTGCCACTTGTTATGACAGGAATGCATCATGGTCTTTCACCAGTTCATACGACGTTTATTGAAACTTTGGGATACACTCCAATTTATTCTTGCTGTTCGTTGGCAGGTGGAGGTCAGGTAGGTGCTGCACTAGCTTTACTATTGAAATATAAAAAGGAACAGAATTTGAAAGATGCATGTATTGGTGGATTACCAGCTGGTATATTAGGTATTGGTGAACCTTTAATCTATGGTGTTTCTTTACCACTTGGAAGAGTATTCCTGTTAGCGTGTGCTGGAGCGTTTGTCGGTGGTATTGTATTAGGATTATTCCCGGGTCAGGGAGCTGTTACGATCAATGTATCAGGAGTATTAGGTGGTCTTGTTAATACAAATCCACTAGCTTATTATTTAGCTTATGCGGTTTCTGTTATTGCTGGTTTTGCATTTACATTTGTTGTCGGTGCAAAAGAAAGTGCTTTGGATGAATTCAGAGATTAAGTAGTAATTAATTATGCTGTTTGACAAGGTCCATTTAAGTGGACCTTGTATATTAAATTTGAGGTTAAGATTTATGATGTTTAAGGATAAAATTGTAGTTATTTCAGGTTCAAATTCTGGTATAGGTAAGACACTTTCAAAAGAATATATCGACAAAGGTGCAATTGTACATGGCTTTGATATTACTAACGCTAAGAATAGCGATAAATATTATGCTCATAAAGTTGATGTAAGAAACTTTGAAAATATCAAAAAATCAATTGTAGATGTATTGGAAAAAAGTAATAGGATTGATATAGTAGTAAATTGTGCTGGCGGATCATCAGCAAGAGTTTTGAATGAAAATGTATCATTTGAGAAACTATCTATCGAAGCTATAAATTGGGGAATTGATGTAAATTTAAGAGGACCAGTATATATGGCTAGAGCATGTATCAATCAAATGATAAAGCAGAAAAGTGGTGTTATTATCAATATTGGCTCAATAAGTGGAGAAACAGGAAGTTCAACTGCAGTTGATTACAGCAGTGCAAAATCAGGGTTAGTAGGTCTAACTAAATCATTGGCACTTTTAGGAGCAAACTATGGTATTCGTTGTTGTATGGTTACACCTGGACCGGTTCTGACAAGACCAGAAATGAGTAAAATGCCAACACCACTAAATCGCGCAGCTGAAGTTCAAGAAATTGCTGATCTGATCTTATATTTAACTTCTGATAAAGCTGGTTTTATTACTGGATCGAATTATCTGATTGATGGAGGTAGAAGTTGCGGAGGAATAAAACATGCCAAATAGAAAAGATTTTTTATTAACTTGCTCACTTAGAGAAAAAGATCCTGAATCAACGATCAATGTGATTCGAAATGCCATTTATGATGGAGCTGAAGCATTTATGATTCATCTTGAAAAATTAGCAGATTGTTACATCAATGTTGATGATCTGAAAAGAATTTTTAATTATGTGGGAGATAGGCAAATTATATCTGTCAATTATCGTAGTGTTCATAAACCCAATAAAAGCGATGATGAAATAGTAAAAGAACAACTAATTGCTACAAAAGCTGGTGCTAATATTGTTGATATTGTGGGAGATATATATAGTCCCAGTAAAAATGAGCTTGCCATAGATGAAAAGACAATAAAAAGACAAAAAGAACTGATTGAACAATTTCATCAAAACAATGTTAAAGTCATGCTTTCAAGTCATACATTTTGTTTCTTAAACAAAGAGGATACGCTAAAACACTGTTTAAGTTTACAAAATCGAGGAGCAGATCTTGTTAAGATTGCAGTTACAGCAGGATCAGAAGAAGAACTTTTAGAAGTCAATAAAACTACGATAGAATTAAAGAAAATGTTGAGTGTACCATATTTTCACTGCTGTATGGGTCAATATGGGAAATTGCATCGTATTTATTCTGCGTTTTTGGGTTCAAGTATCATACTATGCGTTCAAAATTATAACGAAAATTCAAATCCAAAAGAACAACCACTTCTTAGAAATACAAAAGTAGTTTTGGATAATCTCGATTTTACGATAGCAAAAAACGATTTGACAGGTACTATAAGGAATGTCTGATGAAATACGATGAATTGATGATATATACTGATATTGATGGTACTATTGCAACAGTAGTTGATAATGTGAGTATTATTTCTGATAATAATATTAATGCAGTGAGAAATTTTATTTTAGGTGGCGGGCATTTTGGAGTTGCTAGTGGACGCGGTCACAAATCAATCGATATGTTATTTAAAGGGTTAGAGATCAATTTACCTTATATTGAAGCTAATGGAGCATCAGTATGGGATAAAGATAGGGATGATTATTTATCCTTATCTTATGTAAAAAAAGAAGATAAAATTAGAATTTATCAATTTGTAAAAGAAAGACCTAATCTCTTTTTGACAGCAATGACGGATAAGTCAAATAAAATTATCTTAAATGACGAAAGAGATAAAAGAATCATTGATTATATTAGACCAACGATGTCTTATGAAGAATATTTGAATGTTGATCTATTGAAATTCGCTATTTTATCAGATAAAGATAGTATATCAAGTATAATCAAAGAACTTGATAAATCTCAAATTTTGAATAACTTGAGTGCATCAAGGAGTGCTGATATTTATTTAGAATTGTTTAATAAAAATTCTAGTAAAGGAGAAGGAATTAAAACAGTTATAAGATCTTATCCTAATCTTAAAACAAAAAAGCTAGTTTGTATTGGTGATTTCTATAATGATATTTCGATGTTAGAGATAGCAGATATAGCTATTTGTCCTGAAAATGCAAAAGATGAAGTAAAAAAGATTTGCCAGCACATTAGTGTAAGAAATGATAAAGATGTTTTAATAGAAAGCTTAAATTATTTAATAAATCTGTAGTGCATATATGAATCTATATATTTTCTATAGATATAAAATAGAAAGTAGTGAGTATTTCTTAATTAGTGTTATTTTCACTAATTAAGAATAAGGAAAATGGAGAGAGCAATGAAAATAATTGATTTATTATCTCCTTGTAAAGGAGAAGTTATAAGAATTGAAGATTTCCCTGATGAAATAATAGCGTCAAAGGCTATGGGAGATGGTTTAGGAGTAAATCTAAGTGCCAATGAGATTGTTGCACCATTTGACGCTGTTGTTAGTTCGATCTATCCTACAGGTCATGCAATTTGCTTACTGGGTGATAATGGAGTATCTTTAATGATACATATAGGGATAGATTCATATAAGATTAAGGATATGAACAAAATATATGTTAAAGCAAATGATCATGTAAAGAAAGGTGATATACTAATCAAAACAAATTATAAAAAATTAATTAGACTTACTGGAAATGCATCAACAGCAATAGTTTTTCTAAATGGAGAGAAAATAAGAGAACTAAAATTTGGAGAAATGACGACCGCTATGGAAAAAGTAGCAGAAATAGAGGTGAACAAAAGTGCTTAAATCGGCAGCAATCTATCCAGAAATTATAGATAATACGTATATATACAAAGTTGCTGATTATGTAAAAAGAATAAAAAGATATGGATTTAATGAAGTGTTTACAACTATACATCTTCCGGAATATAGTTTAAAAGAGCAGATAGAAGCATTAAAAATAATAGCGTGTGAAACAAAAGGTGCAAATTTAGAATTAACCGTTGATATAGGAGGTCATTTCATAAAAGATATTTTGAATAATGACGAAATAATCAATGTATTAAGCAACCTTAAAATAGACTATATTCGCTTAGACTATGGTTTTAATGACGACGATGCTAAAAATCTATATAATTCGATTAAATTTAAAGGATATGTTGTTAACGCATCAATTTATGATCCTAAAGAAGCCAAGCAGGTTATCGAAATGTTGAAAAATATAGATAGTAAAATTCAAATAAGAGCATGTCACAATTACTATATATTAGAAAATACTGGCATTGATCCTATTCATTCTATAAAACAGGATACAATTTTTAAAAAGATGAATATACCCGTTTATTATTGTGTTCCTTCCTATTCGTCGCCTCGGCAGCCATTAAAGAAAGGATTATGTACAATTGAAAACCATCGTTTTAAAAGTTTAGATTACATTTTGTCTGATTTATTACTGAATTATGAAATAAATGCTTTTATGCTAGCTGACGAATGGTTAAGCGATGAGGAATTAGAAATTGTTGATATGACGCTAAAAAAAATTAATGTGAAACTGCATGACATTGAAGATATTGAAATAGAATTTTATGAAGGCACAAGTAATGTTGAAAAAGAAATTGTTTTATCTGATCATGTATTTCGATACGATTCACCATTTGATCTTTTAAGATCTGTTACTTCAAGACAAATGGCTGAGATGGCAAGGTCAATTGATCCAAATAATATTTATGATATGCATTTAGGCGATATTATTATAGTAAATCGTTTAAATAAAAGATATTCAGGTGAATTACAAGTAAACTTAAGAAATCGTAAAAAAGAGGATGGATCAAATGTAGTCGCAAGAGTAAAGAAACAAGAAGATTTGGTTAAATTATGGAGATATAAAGAGAAAATTACTTATTGTTTTAAGGAGTGTCAAGGATGAAAGTAACAGCAGAAATAGATGTAACGTCGTCATTGTATTTTAGACACTTATGCAATGGAGTTATAAAAGATATAAAAAAGGCTACCGGTAAAACAGTTAATCTAAAAGATTTAATGGATGGATATTCTTATTGCCACTCTCTTAGCTTAAAAGATAAAAAAATTTCTATTAAATTTACGGTCGGTCCACTTATCATAGATAAATATTTTCAGGTAAAATATGAAACTAATGAAACAAAGTGCCTGTATTACTATGATTTTACAAGTGATGGTGAAAGAACATATGTTACATATTTTGAGGAAAATGTTTATAGTCACGATACACTAGGGAATCGATTAAGCGATATGAAAAGAAATTTTAAAAAAAAGGCATTAGCAAATAAGATACTCAATAATATTGAGTTAACTACCACATATATAAAAAATCACGAAATGTAAAAAGGAGGTTTCACAATGGTAGAAATTAAAAATTTAGGTACAGAGCAAAGAAATGAAAAGACAAAAGATTTGGATACTTTGTCAACGATGGACATTATCAAAATTATGAATGAAGAAGATTTAAATGTTGTAGCAGGTGTCAAAAAAGCTTTACCACAGATTGAAAAAGTAGTAAGTGCAATGATTGAAACACTTTCAAATGGAGGACGAATCATCTATGCAGGAGCAGGTACATCAGGCCGAACAGGAATTATTGATGCAGTGGAATGCGGACCAACATTTAGCTGCACAAATGAATTTATTGGACTGATAGCAGGAGGATATGGGGCTATTGTTAAGGCAGTAGAAGGAGCAGAAGATAAAAAAGAACTTTGTGTTGAAGATCTGAAAAAGAATGATTTTACAAGTAAAGATTTATTTGTTGGTGTGGCAGCCTCAGGACGTACACCATATGTGATAGGTGGTATTGAATATGCTAAGTCGCTGGGAGCAAAAACAGCCTGTGTATGCTGTAATTTAAATACAGAGATTGGAAAGATGGTTGATTATCCGATTGAAGTTAGTGCTGGACCGGAAATCTTAACTGGATCAACACGATTAAAATCTGGTACTTGCCAAAAAGTTATAATCAATATGCTATCAACTGCCACGATGGTAGGAATGGGAAAAGTTTATAAGAATCTTATGGTTGATGTGATGGCGACAAATGAAAAATTAGTTGAAAGATGTCACCAAATAGTTATGTCGGCAACTGATTGTGATTGGCAGACTGCTGATGTTGCATTAAAAAAATCAAATAATCACTGTAAAGAAGCAATTGTTATGGTTTTGTTACATGTAGATTTAGATGAAGCTAAAGAAAAACTGGCCAAAGCTAATGGATGGGTTAGAAAGGCGATTGAAAACTAGTGTATATGAAAAATAGACTTAAATATGATGTAGTGGTAGTCGGAGGAGGAGTAGCAGGAGTTGCTGCTGCTCTTGCTTCTGCACGAAAGGGGAAAAAAGTTGTCTTAATAGAAAAACAGTGTATTTTGGGAGGACTAGCAACTTCAGGACTTATTACTATTTATTTGCCGATTTGTGATGGCAAAGGACATCAGGTTTCTTTTGGTATATCTGAGGAGTTGTTGCGTTTATCAATTAAAAATGGCTGTCAAAGAAAATACCCTCAGCCATGGCTGGAGGGAGGAAGTTTTGAAGAAAAAGCTGAAATTCGGTTTGAAACACAGTTTAATCCATATTATTTTGCATTAGAAATGGAGGAGCTTTTGAAAACAAATGGTGTAGATATACTGTACGATGCTTATATGTTCAAGGTTACAAGAAAAGATGACATAATTGAGTCAATTCACATCGATACTGTTGATGATATTAAAGAGATAAAAGCTAATTCATTTGTTGATGCTACTGGTGATGCAAAAATTTTTAATTTAGCTGATATCAAAACAAGAAATTATGAAAAAGGAAATATTCTTGCCAACTGGTATTACTATATTAGAGATGGCAAATTGGAATTAAAAAAATTTGGAACGGTTGAAAAAACAGAATATATTGAAAGAACAACTGGAGAAGTAATTGTTAAAGATCGATTTGTCGGAGGTGATTACGATTCATTAAATCATTTTATTAAAGCAGCACATCATGAAAGTCTGACGGAATTTACAAATGAAATTAAAAATGATTCATCATTTGAAGTTGTTGCAATTCCTATGATGGCAAATATGCGTATGACAAGATGCTTGGATGGAGAAGATAAAATGATCTTGAATGATGATGATCCATATGTTCAAGACAGTATTGGTGTAGTAGCGGATTGGCGGCGGAGAGGATATATTTATGAAATGCCATTTTCAGCTTTATATGATCCTAAACTTAAAAATGTGTTTGCCGCAGGACGTTGCATAAAAACCGATGATGAAATGTGGGATGTAACAAGAGCTATACCGGCTTGTGCTGTTAGTGGTGAGGCGGCAGGTATCGCAGCGACAATTTATGCTGAAGAAAAAGAAATAGAAATAACTGTTCTTAGGGATGAGTTAAAAAAAGCAGGGCAAATACTTAATATTAGGGATATATATGAATAGTCATTTTATAGAAATAGTTAAATATGACCAAAGAAAGATGGAGAGAGAAGTCATCAACCTTTGGAATGAATGCTGTCAATTTGATCTTATAACAACAGAGAAATTTCGGCAGTTTATTATTTTTGATGAAAATTTTAATAATGAATTGTGTCTTGTTGCAATCGATATAGATAAAGTCGTTGGATTTATTTACGGATATAAACGTCAGTATCCATACTTAGATAAAGGGTTAGAGAGCGAAAAGGGATGGATTGCCTCTATATTTGTAAAAAAAGAATATCGTCATCATGGAATTGCGAAAAGGCTTTTAGAAAATATTGAGCAAAAAATAAAAGAAAAAGGAGCAAAAACCATCATTCTTGGAGCTAATTCTCCACATTATTTTTTCAGTGGCTTAGATATTGATAATTATCCTGAGGCTACCAGTTTTTTTGAAAAAAATGGATATAATAGTTTTGAAAAACATTATTCTATGGGTATGAATTTACATTTTTTTGATTTGTCAGAAAAGAGTAAGGAAAGAAAAAAAAATTTTGAAGATTTCGGCTTTCAATTCAAGGTGTTTGATTATAGCTATTCTTTGGAACTGTTGGAATTTTTAAAAACTGAATTTGGTGGCGGTTGGAAGTATAATGCATTAGAAGCTATGAGAAAATCTAAAGCTCATGAACGTATCATGATTGTGCTTGCTCCTAATGGTACGATTTGTGGTTGTGCTAATCGAGCGATTGATGATAATGAAATGCGATTCGGACCTATTGGGATTTCTAAAAAGGTGCGCAATCTAAGGATTGGGACGGTCTTACTGGAGTGTTCTATGCTTGAGATGAGAAAAAGAGGAATTTATCGAATGTTTTTTATGACTACAGATGAAAATGGACGCAGATATTATGAAAGAGTAGGACTTAAAGTAATAAGAACCTATTATAGCTATAAGAAAGATCTATGACTCTTCTAAGATCATTCATGTAAGATGAAAGAAAAGTTTTACGAAAAATATAATAAGTAAGAAGGTGACTAAATGTCACGTTCGAGCTTTTGGGCATTTCCCCGCCGCTTGCGGCGTAGAGCCTAGCGTTATATAATAACGCTAGGGGTGGTTATACATGGGAGAAAGTATCCTGATTCACAACTCACATAATGTTTCAAATCTCGTCTA
>NZ_CALVGS010000108.1 GCF_944327115.1 uncultured Traorella sp. | reverse complement strand
CGTGTGATCAGTTCACTGATCTTATTCGGCAGTGTCTGTTTTCTTCCACGCTTGACACCCTGAACCTGAATGATCCATTTTCTTTCGCCATTCTGAGCCACCAGCTCATTCTTTTCTTCACTGAACGTATAACCGTTTTCGTCTAACCACGATTTCAAAAGATTATTCAAATCTTCCGTATTCCGCTTCATCTTCGCTTTCTTAGACGCTAATTTTTCCTCATACGTCTTAGATGGTCTTCCTCTTTTCTTATTAGGAAAACGCTGCGCACGATCTAAATCATCAACATGAAATCGTATAATCAAATGTGAACCATAACCTGTCGTTCCCTTAGGTGTCTTGATGATCTCATCACCTTCTAATGTCAGCTTATACATTGCCTGACAACAAGTGGGCATCGTCGCATGATTGGGCGATATTTCCTGATGTAATGCTTTACTGGAAATCTCAATCTCATGCAAGCCTGCTTTCCTTGCTTCTTCCTTCTTTGATTCAATTGCATATAAGTAATCTTTAATACCCGGACCTTTCATAATTAATCCCTCCTTCAATAAAAACATTGTAAGACTTTTCGTTTGTCGAAAACACGCACATTATGGTGCTTCTTTAATTTTTTTTGATTTTTGTATATAATAATGTAAGAGGTAACTATGAAAAAATCACAATTTAAGAAATACTTACATATTTTTGATAAGTTAGAAACAGATTCATTCACTCATAACACGGTATTTGAAGCTTTTCTTTCATGTATCAACGAGAAAGATCTCATACTTTCTAAAAAGGAATTTCATCAATTACTTGATTTTCTCATTGCTTCAAAGAATATAAAAATATTAGAAAACGGCTTTGATCTTTCCCAGCCTCTCTATATTTTCGCCAAAAGCTCCCATGATTCAAAGCTG
This sequence comes from uncultured Traorella sp., assembly GCF_944327115.1. Classification (GTDB taxonomy): domain Bacteria; phylum Bacillota_I; class Bacilli_A; order Erysipelotrichales; family Erysipelotrichaceae; genus Traorella. Next base: position 4,238 of record NZ_CALVGS010000108.1, on the reverse strand, counting down.
GAAGCTTTGTCTTTATTTGAAGCTCTCATCCAGAAAGAAGAAACCCGTGCTTATTTTAAGACCCATTTAAATGAACCTTTATCTCTACGCTTCATTGATGAAGAATTCCGCCCGATCATCCTTGAAACGCTTTTATTTAAAAAAACAGACCATGTCCGTATTTTTGAACCCAAATGGCTTTATGAATATCAATGGATCCTCGAGGATACAGAAAAAGGTCTTAACTGTTCTGATTGTCTAAAAGCCTGTTATACTCATGACTTATATAGTCATCAAAAGCTTCAGTATCGCAATGAAGGTTCACCGATCGTCAATTATCAGCATTTAGAAGACATGTTAGATATTTTTCCACAAAAAGGGGTTCCGGTTGATCGGGATTGTTCCAAGGATCTGCAAGTCTTTTTCAAAGACTGCCTGTTTAATGAATTTCATCATTCCTGCTGCATCTGTCAGGCGGCTTTGCCACACATGCTGATTACTTCACATATCAAGCCTTTCCGTGATTGTGGATATCTGATTGAAGCCATGGATTCAAACAATGGACTACTGCTTTGCCGCAATCATGACTATCTTTTCGATCAGGGTTATATCAGCTTTGATGAACAGGGACATCTGCTTATCTGCGATGAGCTTCAGGATAAAAAAGAAATCTATCAGTTAAAAGAAAATTTCAAATTAGATCATACTCACATGAATGCATCACGAAAGCTTTTTCTTGAATATCATCGCCATCATATCTATAAAAAGTAATGCTTAACAAAAACAGGACACCTAAGTGTCCTGTTTTTGCATCTTTTTATAATGTTTATTCTTCATCATCTAATGCGAAGATTTGTTCGCCGTCCTGAGAAATCAGAAGTTTTCCTCTTGCATAGTTCATCGCATAGTTAGGATCCTGAAGCATTTCTTTCTGTTCTTCCAGACTTGCCGTTTCATCATCGATCTGAGCTGAAAGTGTTTCTGCCTCATCAATCCTATCCTTGATTTCTTTTGTTGTTAATAATTCGTTAACAACATTGAAAACGAACCAGAAGGAACAAGCAATTAACAAGATACTTTTTAAATGATAATTAAACCTTCTCATTTTTACGTTTCTTTTTGCGTTGCTCATTCTTTAGTTTCGACCTCCTTCTTTTTTCCCTTTGCTTTTCTATTATAGCATAGATTTTCTTTTTCGCAAAACCCAGTTTTTTCTTTAATGGCCGAAACATCTTTTTTATATAGAAAAACAGGGGCAAAAGCATCTCATAAAATAAGTGATAATAAAGATAAAGACCCCATAGAAAAACCGCCATCAAATAAAAATGTGTCATACCACCATTGATACAGTATAAGCCATAATAAAAAAGAAGGGTACAAAACATCGAAAAGAAGATATATAGAAAAGCTTTAAAAACAGAAGCAAAGGCAATACTGCAAAGAGATAAAAAGCTAAACAAAAATCCAAAAACTGCTCCTGCAAGCAGATGATATCCTAAAGAAATCATCTGTTCATACAGATTCATTTGAATAGTCTTGAAAACAGCGATTCTTTGTTTTTATGAGCTGTGGTATATTCTATGCCATCAATATTTCCTTTGATGATGACATCCCCATGCTCAGTATCCAGCTTATTCAATGATAATTCACTTCCTTTTATACACATCCATCCTAATGTCGTTTCTAAGATAAATTCGTTTTCATCAAAACGCTCTACATTTTTTACTCCGGATAATTCAAGAATCTTCCTTTCTTTACAGATAAAATTGTGATACGGATTCGTTTCAAACTTCAGTGCATTTTCCATGGTTCACTCCCCTTGTTCATTGTATGAAAGTAAATCAATAATAGAACCTTATAATAAAGAGTCAAAAGTATGATCATATCTTATTAATGAATTGAGTTAATAAAAAGATGACAATTATGCACGGATTTCATAAGATGTCATCTCTTTTTTATTTAAATTTATGTAATCAAGTTGTTTTCAGATAAATATCAGCTTAGCTTTCACTTTGTTTCTTTTCACCGATACTTAACAAGATATTTAATAAGATACCAAAGATTGCTGCTCCGGCAATGCAAGGAATCTGCAAGCCAAAGAATGGGATATTACCTCCAAAAGCATAGTTGCCACCGATACCGATCACCATGATTGCCGCGATGACCGCAATATTTTTTGAAGAGAACATATCCACTTTCTTTTCGATCATGATGGCGATACCCTGTGCGGCGATCGCTCCGAACAGATAGATTTCAAGACCACCGATCACAGCCAATGGGATACCATAGATGACTTGAATAAGTGGTGTAAAGAAACTGATGATCATCGCAAAGATTGCTGCAACGACCAGCACAGAAGTAGAGAAAACCTTCGTAATTGCCATCGTTGAGATATTTTCACCGTAGTTGGTTCCGGCAGGACCTCCAACAACACCGGAGATCATATCACAAATACCATCACCGATCAGGTTGCGGTCCAACAGGTCAACCAGGTGATACTTTTTATTGACGCCTTTACGTTTTGCCACATTATTTACATAGATATCCAGCTGATACATATGGGCTGTTGATTCCGGTATCGTTGCAATCGCAATAGGCATGATAGCAGCAACCGCTGTCCATGACACTTTAGGCAAAGAAAAAGCAGGAACAGCAAAGAGAGAACCATCTCCGAGTTTCCAAATAGAAGCTTCTAATGCTGCTGCAGGCATTTCTCTAAAGAGATTTACATCTGCAATCAGATAACAAGCAGCTGCGAACAGACATCCTGTCAATGCGCCAAGAAGTAATGGCAGCTGTCCTAAAAAGCCTTTTAAATATTTGGAATAAAGAATCGTAGAAATCAAAGTTACCAGAGCCACAACAATCCAAAGATTACTTTCAATCGTTGCTGTTTCTACATTCGGAATAGCGTCACTCAATGCATTTCCTGCCAAAGTTAAACCAATGATCATCGCAACAGGTCCTGTTACCGAAGCCGGTAGGATCTTTTCTACAGCCTTGCTGCCAAAGAATCGAACGAGCAGGCCTGCTGCAATTGAAACAAGACCGGAAAGAATGATACCAAACTGGGCATACTGGATTGCTTCTGTGGGAAGAATACCATCCACCTTGACAAAGCCCTCAGCCGCACACATACTGGATATAGCGGTCAGATAAGCAAAGCTTGAACCGTAATAGAGAGGAATCTTTCTTCCGGTAATAACAATGAAGAACAATGTCGCAAGCCCGCTGGCAAAAATGGTGGTCGATACCTGAAAGCCAGTTACCAAAGCTACTGTAACGGTAGCAGGGAACATGACAATCACTTGCTGGATCGCATAGAGTATCAATTTCCCAAGCGTAGGGTTCTCATCAGGCAAATAGCCTTCTGAAGCAAAAGTGTTTTCTTTTCGCATCAAAGATGTCTCCTTTCTATGAATTCCTGCCTCTTTAAAAAGGAGTTTTCTGCTCAACAAAAAGACATTACCGATATCCCCTAATGTCCTATATTTCACAAAAAAGTCCATGAAACTCAGAATCCATTTTTTCGATAATATCATAAAATCAAATAAAATGCTACAAAAAAATGATTTTTTTCAAATTTTCATCCGATCATCAAAAAAAAGATGGCTATTCACCATCTTCAATCATTCTTCTTATTATTATCTCAAATCAGCATAAAGCATCCATACCGCCATCCAGACGAATGCCGGATCCCATCATATGAGAGGATACATCTGAAGCCAGATAGAGCGCTAAATTAGCAACCTCTTCCGGTTTGCAGTATCTCTTATCCAAATACTGTGCACCAAAGATCTGTTCAGCTTCTTGATGCGTCTTCGTATCACCAAAGGTATTCTTTTCGATTCTTCCGATCATAGGTGTATCGACCCCTCCCGGACAGATATAATTACAGTGGATACCATGAGGACCCAGCTCAAGAGCTACCGTTTTTGTCAGACCTGCTACCGCATGCTTCGATGAGCAATAAGCACTCATTCCCGGAGATGTCGTATAGCTTCCGTTCGAAGCGATCGTAACGATGGCACCATTACCATTTTTGATAAGGTAAGGAGCTGCATATTTCATCACAAACATAACACTAAAGACATTGATCTGATATACCTTCATATATTCTTCCATCGTACAATCCTGAATCTCTTGATACTTTCCTTCATAGCCTGCATTTGGAATAACGATATCTATCTTGCCAAAATGTTCATAGGCACGATCGATCCAGTTTTTTACCTGTTCTTCCTGGGTTACATCAACAACTG
>NZ_CALVGS010000107.1 GCF_944327115.1 uncultured Traorella sp. | reverse complement strand
TCAATGAAAAGATGATTCGGGCAATGTTCTTGCAAATGGGAAGAAAACCATCAGAAGCTCAAATTCGCCAAATCATGAAATCAATGGAACAAGCAAGATAAAACCCTTTTTAAAGGGTTTTTTTCTTGATGAAAACATTGAGAGATAGAGTAGATCTTTTTATTTTACAGTATTGTTTCAAAGCAAATATAGTTTATCATAGATACTTAGAGATAATTCAGATAATTTATGTCTGTCTGCATGTTGATGCTGAAATTTTAAACTGATATGTATTAAAATCAGACAAAAAAAACGGTGTTTCAATAGAATTTCACCGTTTTATATAGGATCAATAAATCATGTTTAATTTTTATTTATGATCGAGGTAATCCATTCTTTCGCATGCTTTAGATCATCATCGTTTGGATGTTCAAGTGCTTCATCAAAATTTTCGATGCTGACCTTTAATTTCGCATCATCCGGATGTTCTCGCATCATTTGAACATATCGGTCTTTTACGCTTAATGGCATCTTTCCCTGACAGAAAAAATATCCTAATATTTGATTGGAACCATCAATATGTTCCTTTACTCTTGAAAATAAGGTTTGATAATATTTTTCATCTTTTCCGTAGCCGGCTGTTCCGAAATACGCAATTTTTTTATTTCTTAACGTTTGAATGAAGTCAAGGATGGTATGATAAGCATTTCCTTTATCTGTCCATGATCCTATGATATAGACATCTGCTTCTCTGATTTCAGAAGCAGGCTTACCAAAGTAAACAATTTCTTCATCGTTAAGCTCTTCCTGGATTGCCTTTGCAATCATTTCAGTATTTTTGGTATTGCTTGCATAAACAATTGCTATTTTCATAAAAACTCCTTTCAAAGCCATTTTACTTTACTTTCAGTATGATTCATGATTCGCCGGATATTCGGTATGTGACGGGTGATCACCAGGATATCCAGCAATGCGCTTGCAATCAAAACAAGGATCGGTGCCTGTATGATAAAAAGTGAGATCGTACTGGCAACGGCTGCGATCATGCTGGATAGTGATACCATTTTAGATAGGAATAAAGTTATAAAGAAGGCAGCCAGCGGAAGGACGAAGCACAACCAGTTATGAGTAGTAAAAAGAGCGATGGCGAGCAGAAAGCCAAACATGCTGGCAGCTGCTTTTCCGCCTTTAAAATGAGCAAATATAGGGAAACAATGACCGACACATACGGCAAGACCGCACCATATGGATGCATCCTGTGAATATATAGATACGATACCGACAGGAATAAATGCTTTTAATGCATCTAAAACGATCACGCTGATACCCGCTTTTTTTCCTAAAACTCTTCCGGCATTGGTGCCTCCCAGATTACCTGAACCATATTGACGTATATCTGTGTGATAGAAAAGCTTTCCAATCACCAGTGCAAAGGGAATCGATCCCAATAGATATCCAAATAAGACAGATAAGAAGTAAATCATCATATCACCTCCCCTTCCTATTGTATCATTTTTCATTAAAATGACAAACTAATTTTTAGAAATCTATGTTATAATAATCAAGTTAGAGAGGTGTTTTTTTATGTGTCCAAAAGCCTATGATGCATCAAGTATACAGGTGCTTGACGGACTGGAAGCAGTTCGTAAGCGTCCCGGAATGTATATTGGAAGTACAGACTCGCGGGGACTTCATCATTTAGTGTGGGAAATCGTAGATAATTCTATTGATGAGGCGCTGAATGGTCATGGTAATACAATTAAGATCACATTGCATGAAGATGGCAGTGTCAGCGTAGAAGACGAAGGCAGAGGAATGCCGGTAGAAATGCATGCGCAGGGAGTGTCTACCCTGCAGGTCATCTTTACGATTCTGCATGCCGGCGGTAAATTTTCGGAAGCCGGCGGCTATAAGACAAGCGGGGGATTGCATGGTGTCGGTGCCAGTGTCGTAAATGCCTTAAGTGAATGGGTAGAAGTAGTCGTACATAAAGATGGTAAAATATATCAGATGAATTTTAGTGATGGCGGTAAGAAGGTCAGCAAGCTAAAAGAACTGGGAAAAACAAATAAGACAGGATCCAAGGTCACGTTTCTTCCGGATAAGCGGATATTTTCAACGACGCATTTTTCATATTCGACGATTTGTGAGCGTGCCAGAGAAAACGCTTTTCTTTTAAAAGGATTAAAAATGATCGTCACGGATGAGCGTGGTGATAATAAAAGAGAAGAGGTTTATCATTTTGAAAACGGATTGGAAGCATTTATTGAATATTTGCATGAAGATAAAGCGACGTTGCATAAGCCTTATTCTTTTTCAAGCATGAATAATGGCATTCAGATCGATTGTGCATTTCAATATACAGATGAATATCAGGAAAATATGTTTTCATTTGTCAATATGGTCCGTACAAGAGATGGCGGTACGCATGAAGTGGGCTGCCGAAGTGCTTTTACGAAGGTCTTTAATGAATATGCCCGTAAAAATGGATTATTAAAAGAAAAAGATAAAAACTTTGAGGGCAGTGATGTCCGTGAAGGCCTGACAGTGGTATTGTCTTTAGGTGTTCCGGAGCATTTGCTGCAGTTTGAAGGACAGACCAAGGGTAAGCTGGGAACGATGGAAGCCAAGAGCGCTGTTGAAAATGTCGTGAGTGAAAAACTGACTTATTTTTTAGAGGAAAATAAAGATTTGGCGGTTTCGTTGATCAAAAAGATGCAGCGTGCTTCCTTGGCCAGAGAGGCTGCCCGCAAGGCACGTGAGGAATCCCGTAAGGGAAAGTCCAAAGGAAAAAGCGAGAAGATCTTAAGTGGAAAACTGGCAGCTGCCCAGAGCAGGGATGCTTCGAAAAAAGAGTTATATCTTGTCGAGGGTGATTCTGCCGGAGGAAGTGCCAAGCAGGGAAGAGATAGTAAATATCAGGCAATTTTGCCGCTTCGTGGAAAAGTATTAAATACGGAAAAGGCCAGTATTGCCAGCATTGAAAAGAATGAAGAATTGAATACGATCATTCATGCATTGGGAGCCGGTGTCGGTGCTGATTTTTCACCGGAGGACAGTGCTTATGGAAAAGTGATCATCATGACCGATGCCGATACGGATGGGGCTCATATCCAATGTCTTTTGCTGACTTTCTTCTACCGGTATATGCGCAAGGCGATCGAAGAGGGCATGATCTATATTGCTTTGCCGCCTCTGTATAAGATTCAGAAAGGAAAAGAGATTGCTTATGCATGGAATGATGAAGAATTGAATGAGCTGAAACAGAAAATGGGTCGAGGCTATGAAATTCAACGTTATAAAGGACTTGGTGAAATGAATGCTTCCCAGCTGTGGGAAACGACGATGAATCCGAATACGCGTACCTTGATTCGTGTGAGCATTGAGGATGGCATGTTTGCGGAAAAGCGTGTGAGCGTTCTGATGGGCGATCGTGCGGATGTGCGTCGTGAATGGATCGAAGAGAATGTATCATTTACATTGGAAGATGATTATAAGGAGGAAATCAATGGATAAGCAGAGTGAACATATCATTACGGCTCCTCTTGAGGAAATTATGGGGGATCGTTTTGGAAGATACTCGAAATATATCATTCAGGATCGTGCTTTGCCAGATGCCAGAGATGGCTTGAAGCCGGTTCAGCGACGTATCCTCCATTCGATGAATATGCTGGGGATCACGCATAATAAGCCTTATAAAAAATCAGCACGAATCGTGGGAGATGTTATCGGTAAGTATCATCCGCATGGCGATACTTCAGTTTATGATGCGATGGTCCGTATGTCACAGACATGGAAAACAAGGGAAACCTTGATCGATATGCATGGTAATAACGGATCGATGGATGATGATCCGCCGGCTGCCATGCGATATACGGAAGCGCGTCTTTCGGCGATCAGTCAATATATGCTGGCTGATATTGATAAAGATACGGTTGAATTTGCACCGAATTTTGATGATGAAGAAATGGAACCTACGGTGCTTCCGGCTCAATATCCAAATCTTCTGGTCAATGGGATCAGCGGGATTGCCGCAGGATATGCAACCAATATTCCTCCGCATAATTTAAGTGAGGTGTTGGATGCGGCCATTTATCGGATCCAATATCCGGATTGTTCATTGGATGAACTGATGGAATTTGTACAGGGACCGGATTTTCCTACGGGTGGTATCGTACAGGGAATTGAAGGTATCAAGGAAGCTTTTACGACAGGAAAGGGAAGGGTCGTTGTCCGCAGTAAATGTGAAGTCGTACAGACGAAAACGAATCAGCAGATCATCGTTCATGAAATTCCTTATGATGTCATTAAAAGCAATCTGGTGAAAAAAATCGATGAGATACGTCTGAATAAATCAATTGAAGGTATCTTAGATGTCCGTGATGAATCGGATCGTAACGGTTTGCGTATCTGTATCGATTTGAAAAAAGAAGCCAATAGTCAGCTGATCTTAAACTATTTATATAAGAATACCGATCTTCAGGTCTATTTTAATTACAATGTCGTAGCTATCGTCAATAAGCGCCCGATGCAGATGGGTCTGGCAGCTATGCTGGATGCTTTTATCGATCATCGCAAGGATGTCGTGACGCGCCGCAGCCGCTATGAGCTTGATAAAATGGAGAAAAGATGTCATATTCTGGAAGGTCTTATTCGAGCCATGTCTGTCTTGGATGAGGTCATTGCGATCATTCGTTCATCGAATGGCAAAGCAGATTCTAAGGAAAAGCTGATCGAACGCTTTGAGTTTAGTGAAGCCCAGGCAGAAGCAATCGTAACATTGCAGTTATATCGTTTGTCAAATACGGATGTCGTTCAATTGAAGAACGAGTTTTCAGAGCTTGTGAATAAGATGGAAGAATTGAATGATATCTTAAATAATCCGCGTTTGATGAAGAAGGTCATCATTGAAGAATGTAAGCAGGTAAAGAAAGATTTTGGTTCTCCGCGTTTGACTAAGATCGAAAATGAGATCGAGGAGATCGTGATCGATAAGACAGCGATGGTCAACAGTGAACAGGTCATGCTTTCTGTTTCCAGAGATGGCTATGTGAAAAGGGTATCGATGCGTTCATATAACTCTTCGAATGATGCTTTGACGGGTCTGAAGGAAGGCGATGAGCTGATTGGTGTGAAGGAAGTCAATACGTTGGATATCCTTTTGTTCGTGACTGGCAAAGGTACTTATGGCTATTGCCGGATCTATGAGATCGATGAAGCGAAATGGAAGGATATCGGTTCACATCTCAACAGCTGTATCAGTATGACTTCTGAAGAGAAGATCATTTCTGCTTATGTGCTGAAGGATTTTGATACCGGAGCATCGCTTGTTACGTTATCTCGCAGGGGAATGATCAAGCGGACGATGATTGCCGATCTGGAGGTATCACGCAATAATAAAACGATGCAGCTGATGTCGATCAAAGCGGATGATGAGCTCGTTGATAGCTGTATCGTCAGTGATGATGATGAAATCATCGTGCTTTCATCGAATTGTTATAGCGTGCGCTATCCGGCAGATGTGATCACGCCTACGTCTTGCAGAGGAAAGGGCATCATCGCTATGAAAAATGATGACTGTGTGGCCCTTGTCAATGCGTCTGCCTCACATATGGTCTGTGTGACAGAAAGCGGTTCTATGAAGCGGATCAAGATGAGTGATATTGCAGTAACCGGTCGTCCGGTAAGAGGCGATCTGATCGCTAAAAAAGTAAAATCAAATCCGGCCGTCCTTCGTTATGGCTTTGGTTGTGAAAATAATGATGAGATTTTATTGATGCAGGAGAAGCCTGAAAAGCTTCATGGCAAGGATATTGCTTTGATGAGCAAGGAAGCTACTTTCTCATCGGCAATCAAGGTTCATTTGCCTTTCTATATTCAAAAGATGATTCATGAAGTCATGAAGATCGAGAAAAAAGAAAAGGTACATGAAGAAGAAAAATCAGAGATCAATCAGACTTCTTTATTTGATTAAACTGCTCATTGAGCAGTTTTTTCTTTTCTCATGGAAATATGTATGGAAATAGTTTATAATTGATATAAGGAAGTGATGGTATGAAAAAAAGTGTCATAACAGGATGTGTGCTTGCTTCAGTGGCAGCCATTGGCTGTGCTTGGGCAGTAAAAGAATATAAAGAAAAGAAAGCAATGAAACAAGAACCAAAAAAGCGTTCCTTCTGTCGTTCTGAAAAAAAAGCAGTAAATTTGAAAAAAAGAAAAGATGTGAAAACAATCAGGGTGTCTAAGGATGCATCTTTAAAAAATAAGCTTTGGGCATGTTTTGAAATCTTGAGGTAATCCTATGAATTTTTTTAAAAATCATGCGACAAGACGTATTTTATTCATCATAACATTTACGGTTCTGCTGACAGCAGCTGTTTTTAATATCAATGTGATCATGGATGTCTTCGATACGATTCTTTCCATTGCCTATCCTTTTATTGTCGGAGGTATCATTGCCTTTATTCTAAATGTTGTTTTACGCCAGCTTGAATTAAAGCTATTTAAAAATGTAACATTTCAGTTAAAAAACGGGCGTTCCTTTAAACGTCCGATATGTATGGTGCTTACGATTGCCATCGTATTATTTGTCTTATTTGTTGTGGCCTTTTTGCTGGTTCCCCGGTTAGTGGAAGCCATTCTTGCCATGGTGGATCAATTGCGTATCTTTATTCCTCAGGCCCAGCAGTTTTTTGAACAGCTTGTGAGAGAAAACGAGGATGCGGTTCGCTTTATTGAGTCGCTGAATATTGATTATGAGGGAATGTTTAAGCAGGCTACGGATTTTTTGAGCCGTTCTGCCACCGATCTGCTTTCAAATGCTTTCAATATCGTATCCTCCTTTGCAGGTACGATGTTCTCTTTCTTTATCTCATTTATTTTCGCAACTTATTTGCTGATACAGAAAGAAAAGCTTTCTAAGCAGCTAAGACTGGTCATGAACGCCGTATTATCCGAAAGAAGGCAGCAGCAGGTTGAGCGTGTCTTGGCATTGTCCTTTGATACTTTTTCAAATTTTGTCAGCGGACAGGGATTAGAAGCTGTGGTGCTGGGTACATTGGTGGGTACTTGCTGCTGGATCTTTGGTTTATCTTATTCTTCAGTGGTGGGTGTCATTGTCGCTCTTTGTTCGTTTATACCGATGTTTGGAGGTATGATCGCACTGATTGTCGGAACGCTGATCCAACTGATCGTTTCACCGATTCAGGCACTGTCCTTCTTTTTTATGATGGTGATCATCCAGCAGATTGACGGTAATCTGATCTATCCGCATATCATGGGGAACAGAATCGGTCTGCCGCCGATGTATGTGCTGATTGCTTTCTCGGTAGGCGGAAGTCTGATGGGATTGTTTGGCATGCTCTTGTTCATTCCGATTACAAGCATCTTGTATGATCTGTTCCGTGACTGGGTATATGAACGCATCGCTAAAAAAGAAAAGCATGTGGAGCTGGAAGAAAAGGCAGAGGAAACCGGTATTGAGTAAAATAAAAAAGATTAGGTTTTCAGGCCAATGCAACTAAAATAAGAATTTGACAAAAAGCTAAATTTATGAATCTCTTACAAAAATAAAAGTGAGGGGTTCTTTTTTTATTTGAAAACTATTGACATTTCTATGAAAATCTGGCCGCTTCGCGG
>NZ_CALVGS010000106.1 GCF_944327115.1 uncultured Traorella sp. | reverse complement strand
GGATTCTTCAAATTGCTGCTTCTGAGACAATATCTGATTCAATGTCAGATAACCAAATAAGCTGGCAACAACAATACATGCGAGTACGAGAACACCGATCGTATCGATGCTCTTTCTTTTCCGAGATTTATTTGGTGTATTTTGCTGCTTTATTTTTTTATTTGCCATTGTTGCAACCTCCTTGGAAATACATTTCATCTACTGCATCTAAATATTTTAAGCGGGGAATATAGCTTTCCTGGATCAGCTTTCCCACTTCCTTAACTTTTTTATAAGACAACGATTTCTGATTTTCGTCTTCGTAGGCATCGATCATGACCTGTCCGTCGATCAGATATGTTTCGTTGTAGCTTGTAAAACGCAGGATGACAAATGAGATCCCGCCATGATGGATCACCCGCTTCATGTGCTGGATCTGATGAGGATGGATCAGCTGAAAGGGAAAGCCTCCTTTATTTTTGGTTTGCTTTGCCTCAAAGTCAATCGCCTTGCCACGGTAGACACCGTTATAATCTGTCGTGGAAGGTACTTTATAATAGGCTTCGCTGATCCGGGCATGAGCACGATTGGGATAATCGACCTTGACCACTTGAATGGGGGTCGGTTTCTTATGGATACATGCGCGATCCGTTTCCAGATAAAATTCATTTGTTTCATTGATATCATTCTCCAGGCTCATTCCACGTCCGCTGTGTGAGAGGTTTTTGGAAGAGGCAGTGGAGAGTGATGTTGTTGGATTTTGTTTTGTCGGATAACCAATCATTTCATCACCTATCTACCATTATACAAAATTTTTATATTGAAATCCAGTTATGTTTCAAATTGACTTGCAATTTATGAGAAAATTTGAGAAACTAATAAAGGTGGTGAAGTTATGCAGACATTTGAATTAACTGTTCAGGAAATATTGGACAAGCAGTTTAATATTGATTTTAAAGGGTATAACGCGCAGGAAGTCGATGAATTTCTTGATCGTGTCATTCATGATTATCAGCAGTATGATGAAAAAATCAAGGAATGTACAGATACGCTTTTAAAATATGAGAATACGATCGAGAGCTTGAAGAACCAGATCAGTGATCTGCAGGCCCGCTTAAATATGCAAGGTGAGGTATCGACGAATGCATCAAATTTAGATGTATTGAGAAGGCTCTCTCGTCTGGAAGCAGAAGTATTTAAAAACAAATAACCGATATTAGGGCAATCGCTGGCGTCAGCTAGAGGAAAGTCCATGCTCGCACATTCTGAGATGAATGTAGTGTTTATGCTGAACGAAGTCATAAGTTCAGGTAGAGAAATCTAACGGCCGGTCGACACCTAAGGGAAACTATGGTCAAGACCGCGAAGGTGCCACAGAAACGAGCTGGGCGGAAACGCTCAGGTGGAACGGGTAAACCCCATAAGCGAGAAACCCAAATTTGGTAGGGGAATCGCTGCAAGTGAAATGAAACAAGCAGCGGACACGAAAGTGTAGATAAATGGTTGCCACTTCTTTATGAAGGACAGAACATGGCTTATATAATGTCGGTCATCGGCCTCGCATCAGCGAGGCTTTATTATAACTGATAAGAAAAAAATCACAAAAAAATTATCATTTTATATAAAAATATGATATAATAAACTGCAAGTTATAAGAAATTATAACGATGCGTGATAAAAAATGAATATCATCTGCAAATCTGTCTTGTTCGTTGAAATGTCCAAGGTGTCATGTTATAATATTATGGAATAAAAAGGTGATTGTAGACTATGAAAGAAATCGGAGAATTTTTAAAACAAAAAAGACTAGAAAAAGGAATCACGATCGATCAGGTAGCAGAAAAGACAAGAATGCCTGCTGCCAGGATCAAAGCCATTGAAGAAGGAAATCTGGATGCTTTTAAGGATGATCTTTCCTATCTCCAGTTTTTCATCCAGTCTTACTGCAATGCGATTGGTATTGATTATCATGAAGTGAAGCAACAGCTGAGTGACAGTATCAACAGCTATACGATGTCATTTCAGGCAGACCAGCTGCGTGCCCAAAATGAATCAGAAAAGAATATTCGCGAGAAATCAACACAGCGGGTTAATGAATATAAAAAGCGCAATCCGGCAAAGAAGGTAGAGCGCAAGATTGATTTTTCATTGATCAGTTTTGTTGCGGTCATTGCATTGATCGTTATCTGTCTGGTAACGGTCGGTGGTTATTATCTTTCACGACAGTTATTCTCGGGAAATGATGAGCCGATCGCTGATGTGACGCCTCCTGAAGATACAAATGATGACAAGCCACAGATAGATCAGCCTGAGGAACCGGTAGAAGTGAAGGAAATCGAAGTAAATCCTGGTGAGCAGGTCGGTGATTATGTCATTGAAAATGCGGAGGAAAAATTTACTTTGAGAATTGAATTTGCTTCAAATTCATGGTTTCGGGCCATATTGGATGGTACAGAGCTTACCACGCCTGAGGCAAGGGTATATGATGCCGGTACAACACTTGAGATGGAGCTTGATCCGGTGAATAATAGGGAATTGAATCTGCGCTTTGGTTATTTTGCCGGAATGAAGCTGTATGTAGATGATAAAGAAGTTGAAATTGATGAATCAATAGCGAATATAACGGGCGTTCAAGAAATAAATTTTACGATTGGAGGAAATACAAGTGAACCTGCCGAATAAGCTTTCCTGTTTTAGAATGGCGCTTGTGCCTTTGATCGTTCTTGTATGGATCTTTCCATATGCTCAGCTGAATATTGCAATGCCACAGTTTACTTTTGGGATCGTAAGCCTTTCATTGAAAAATATTTTAGTATTGATCTTGTTCTGTGTTGCATCTTTCACAGATTATCTGGATGGACAGATTGCCCGAAAAAAGCATCTGATTACTTCATTCGGAAAGTTTATCGATCCGATTGCCGATAAGATGCTGGTAAATACGATGCTGATCATGTTTGTGTGCTACGGCATGGTACCGATTGTGCCGGTCATCGTCATGATCTGGCGCGATACGATCGTGGACGGTATGAGAATGAGCACGGCAAGCAAAGGGGTCGTGGTAGCTGCCGGAATGCTTGGAAAGATCAAGACGGTCAGTCAGATGATCACGATCATTTTAGTGCTTTTAAATAATTTGCCATTTGAGCTTTGGAGATTTCCGATGGCTGAGTTTATGCTCTGGTTTTCGATGCTGGTTTCAGTGGCCAGTGGATTTAGTTATTTTATGCAAATGAAAAAATATATTTTGGAATCAATGTAATGGAAGAATTTGTAGAGCTTTTAAAAAAGAAACATATTACGATTGCTACCTGTGAATCTTGTACCGGCGGGCTGTTAGCGGCCATGCTGTGTGATTTCAGCGGTATCAGTGCTGTCTATAAAGGAAGCATTGTGACCTACAGCAATGAAATTAAAGAGAAGATCGTGGGTGTCGATCCGAAAATAATTGCGGAAAAGGGTGTTGTCAGTGAAGAGGTTGCCCGCGAAATGGCTCTTCATACACAAAAGCTGATGGATGTCGATCTGTGTATTTCATATACGGGTAATGCCGGACCTGATGTGTGTGACAATAAACCGGTAGGCTGTGTTTACTGCGGGGTAGCCTTTAAGGATGAAGTTTTCTGCTTCGAATATATGCTTAAGGGAAGTCGAAATGAGATTCGTCATCGTGTTATTGAAGAAAGTATAAAAAAAATTAAAGAAATTTTGGGAAATATGACAAAAGAATGCATATAAAAGAGTAGGAGGTTTCAAAAATATGGATAAAGATAAGGAAAAAGATAAATCCGAAGCGCTGTTGAAAGATACCATTGCGCAAATTGAAAAACAATACGGAAAAGGTTCGATCATGAAGCTGGGAGATCGTGCCAGCGTAGATGTCGATGCGATCAGCTCAGGATCATTAAAGATCGATCAGGCACTGGGTATTGGCGGTTTTCCAAAAGGAAGGATCATTGAGATCTACGGTCCGGAATCAAGCGGTAAGACCACTCTTGCTCTTCATGCAATTGCGGAAGTTCAGAAAAAAGGCGGAAGAGCTGCTTTTATTGATGCGGAAAATGCGATCGATCCTGTTTACGCACAGAATTTAGGCGTCCAGATCGATGATCTGATATTATCCCAGCCGGATTCGGGTGAGCAGGCATTGGAGATCACAGAGCTTTTGATCAAATCAGGAGCGATCGATCTGGTCGTTATCGACTCAGTGGCAGCACTGGTACCGCAGGCGGAATTAGATGGAGAGATGAGCGATGCTCATGTCGGTCTGCAGGCTCGTCTGATGTCTAAAGCGATGCGAAAGCTTGCCGGTGTGATGAATCGAAGCGAATGTACGGCGATCTTCATCAATCAGCTTCGTGAAAAAGTAGGAATCATGTTTGGTAATCCGGAAACGACGCCGGGCGGAAGAGCTTTGAAATTTTATGCTTCGGTTCGTTTGGATATTCGAAAATCAGAGGCGATTAAAAATGGTACTGAAATTGTCGGCAATAAGGTAAATGTCAAGGTCGTTAAGAATAAGGTGGCACCACCGTTCAAAACAGCGGTCGTAGAGATCATGTATGGCCAGGGAATCAGTTATGTTGCGGAGCTTTTAGATTTGGCTGTCGATTATGATATCATTCAAAAGAGCGGGGCATGGTTCTCATATAAGGGAGAAAAGATCGCTCAGGGAAGAGATGCTGCCAAGAACTATTTGAAGAATAATCCGGATGTCTTTAATGAAGTAGATGCCCTTGTAAAGGAAAAACTGACGGCTTAGTTATGAAATTTTTCAAGAAAAAGCCTAAACCGGATGTCATGGGATTTATCTGTTGTGAAACATCTTTAAATAGAAGTCATTACATCGTGGATCAATATCATGACGAAAAGCTTTATTACCCGACCTATCTCTATTCAACCGCAATGATTTTCTATAATCTGGAGAAAAAGTATTCGAAGGAATTGATCGAACAGATACGAAGACATTGTGATCGTTTCTTTTTGAAGAAAAATAAGGCTTATTCAGAGGAACAAATTCTTTCTGACAGAAATAAGGTCATGCATTCAGTCATGAATCATCAACATATTGAAGATTATCTTACATTAACGGGTCTGAAAGATGAAAATGGTGAATTGGCTGATCTTTTGGATGAATGGATGAATGCAAATCTCTTGTTAAGTGAAGATATAAAGTCTATGTAAGTAGACTTTTTTCTTAGGAGGTAAGATGATATTAAATGTAAGCGGACGCTGTGATATCGTAGCTTTTTATACAGAATGGTTCATGAAGCGCTATGAAGAAGGCTTTGTCGATGTACGTAATCCTTTTTACCCATCTTTTGTCAGCCGTATTTATTTTGACAATGTCGATGCCATCATGTTTTGTACCAAAAATCCATGGCCGATCCTGCCTTATCTTTCCAAAATAAAACAGCCATTGTTATTTCACGTAACCCTGACTCCTTATAAAAAAGATATTGAACCTAATGTCATAGATAAGAAAAAGATCATTGAAGGAATCAAAGAGCTTTCTAAGAAAATGCCGAAAGAATATATCTATGTACGTTATGATCCTGTTTTTATCAGTGATGCTTATACGATTGATTATCATATTCGGGTTTTTGAGAGAATGTGTTGTTTGCTTGATGGATATGTCAGTCATATCATTATTTCTTTTTTAGATGAGTATAAAAATGTCCAGAGAAACAGGCATTTATTAAGGGACAGGGCTTTGCGTGAAGAAGATTATCAGATAATTGGCCGTTCATTTGCGCAAAGTGCTGCTTTACATGGCATGAGCGTACAGACGTGTGCAGAAGAGCATGATTTGTGTGAATTTGGATTTATTCATTCAGATTGTTTGTCGAAAGAGTTAGCGTTTCAGCTGACGCATAAGAAATATAAACGTTGGAATGCCCGCGGGAAAAAATGTAATTGTGTAGAAATGGCAGATATCGGTGTTTATAACTGTTGTTCCCATATGTGTCGTTATTGTTATGCTAATTTTGATGAATCAGCGGTAATGAAAAATATGAGCAGGCATGATGATAACTCAACGATGCTGGTGGGATATTTAAAAGATGATGATATGATAAAGGAAAGAAAATGATATGAAACAGCAGCTTAGAGAAAAATACAAGCAACTTCGAAAAAATATTCCTAATAAAACGATCCAATCATCAAAGATCGCTGATAAGATCAGAAATCATACTTCCTATCAGCAATCCGATCATATTGCCTTCTATTATTCATACGGAAGTGAGGTAGATACCAAAGCGATGATTCAACAGGCGTTGCTGGATCATAAGCATGTATATCTTCCTAAAGTCATCAATAAAGAAGAAATGGAATTTTATGAGATCAAATCGCTTGATGAGATCATACATCGTAATGCTTTGGGTATTTTGGAACCTGAAGCAAGTGTGAGGGCAGAAAAGATCGAAGTAATGATCATACCCGGTCTTTGTTTTGATGAAAAAGGGGATCGTCTTGGATATGGCGGTGGATATTATGATCGTTATCTTCAGGATAAAGAAATTTATAAAATAGGCATTTGTTTTGATGAACAGCTGAGTGATGAAGCAATTGAAATAAATGAATATGATATTCAGATGGATGAAGTGATAACTATGAAGGGTAATTTTAGAAAAGAAAATGTCATTGAAGAAGTGAAGCAGGGGGTTGCTCAGTTATTGGCAAAGGATGATTCGGGGCATGGAATGGATCATATCGAACACGTTTTAGAGCTGTCTTTGAGGTTTTGTGAAAAAGAGAAGGCGGACAAAGAAATTACGGCTTTGATTGCTTTGTTGCATGATGTCGATGATTATAAGCTGTTTGGCATGGAAAGTGCACAGAAGCTGACAAACGCTAAAAGGATCATGTCTGAAGCAAAAATCAGTCACGAAACACAGACGAGAGTTTTAGAATCATTGGCTTGCATCGGATACAGCAAAGCCTTAAAGGGAATAAGACCTTTGATGATTGAAGGTAAGATCGTATCTGATGCGGATATGTGTGATGCGATAGGAACAAGGGGAATCTTACGGGCCTATACTTATAGCATGAAAAAAGGAAAGCCATTCTTTAACAAAGAAATCTTTCCTGCAGAAGATATGGATGCCGACCGATATACCCAAAAATGTGCGGACAGCAGCTGTAATCATTTTTTCGAAAAATTATTAAAATTAAAAGGAATGATGATGACTGAAGCCGGAAAAGAAGAGGCTAAACATCGTCATAAAATCATGGTATCTTTTCTTTATCATTTCTTTGAGGAAGAAAATGTACCTGAATGGAAGGAATATTTAGATCATTATTTAGAAAAAAGCATATAAAAAACACAGATACAGATTGATATCTGTGATTTTCATGACAGCTTGGTTTATTTTTATGAACAAAATATATATAAAAGAGATAGCGTACATGATACATTTGTTGCCATCTCTTTTTATATAAAACCTATATTTTACCTACTCTTTTATTAGTATTGGCATTTATCTTTGCTTTCATAAAGCTCAATGAGCCTCTATTATTTGTTTATCCCTATAAATTGAGGTGTCTGGCTTATTCTGGAATAATTTACAGCATGATCTCCATCTATCAGCAATAAATGATCTTCATAAAAAACAATTATGATAGAATTATCTTCAAAATCAGCTTTATATACATT
>NZ_CALVGS010000105.1 GCF_944327115.1 uncultured Traorella sp. | reverse complement strand
AGATGAGCAGGGCTCATCTTTTTCTTTACAATTTTAAAAGTTGATATTTATAAGGGGATGAATTGTGATATAATTATCATGATTTAAAGAGAGGAAAAAGGAATATGAGTTTATTTACACATGAAGCACGTCAATTTAAATTTGACGTCTTACGAGAAGTTGCAAGACGTTCATTTGAAGGAAAGATCAATGAAGATACGGTTGATGAAATTGCAACTCTTTTGATTCCTACAAATCATGCAGATTTTAGATGCTGTGTGTATAAGGAAAGAGAAATTATAAGAGAGAGAACACGTTTGGCATTAGGAAAAAAGCCAAATACGATAAGAAAAGATAACTATTCTCCTAAGCAGATCGTGCATGTCTTAGAGGCAGCTTGTGATGGCTGCAGCATTCATAAAATTATGGTGACGGATAATTGTCGTAAGTGTATGGCGAAAAGCTGTCAGGCATCTTGTAAGTTTGATGCAATGAGAATGGGCAGTGATAAAGCTTATATCGATTATGATAAGTGTAAATCGTGTGGTGCTTGTGTCAAAGCTTGTCCGTTTAATGCAATCATCCAAAGTGAGCGTCCGTGTGTACGTTCATGTCCGGTGAATGCTATTTCGATGGATGAGAATGATTTATGTGTGATCAATGAAGACAGCTGTATCAGCTGTGGTGCATGTCAGGCAGGATGCCCTTTTGGTGCCATTGAGGATATTTCATTTATGACACAGGTGACTGATGATCTTCGTAACGGTAAAAAGGTTGTTGCTATCGTAGCACCATCGATTCAAGGACAGATGGGTCAGGCAACCTTGCCACAGATCTTGTCAGCTATTTTAGAAGTAGGCTTTTCTGATGTTTATGAAGCTGCAGTGGGTGCTGATGCGGTCGCAGATTTTGAAGCACAGGAGCTGTTAAAGCATAAAGCAGAAGGTATTAAAATGACAACTTCCTGCTGCCCGGCTTTTGTCAATATGGCTCGCATTCATTTCCCAACAGTGTATGAGAAAAATGTCAGCAAGGTAGTATCGCCGATGGAGGCAATTGCTCGGCAAGTGAAAAGCAAGCAGGATTGCAAGATTGCTTTTATCGGTCCTTGTGTAGCGAAAAAGAATGAGGCTTTGAATGACTGGTCAGTGGTAGATTATGTCTTAACGTTTGAAGAAATTGCCGCTATGATCATCGCGAAAGAGATCTCGGTTGAAGATCTGCAGCCAAGCAATCGAAATATCGCAAGTATTCATGGTAAGAATTTTGCTGTTGGCGGTGGTGTCAGCAAGGCTGTTGCGGAATCGCTTAAGGAACATAATCTAGAAGCGGTAACAAGCAAATATGCAGATGGTGCAGCCGAATGTAAGATGAATCTTTTATTGATGAAGTTAGGAAGATTTAATGAAGATATATTAGAAGGTATGGCGTGTGTAGGAGGCTGTGTCAGCGGACCTGCAACGATCGAGTCGCCGGCAAAGGTGAAACAGTTTATGGCAAAAGAAAATGCAGCAATTAAAGATAAGACCATTCAAGAAGTTCTTGAAGAGATTGATTTTAGTCAGGTGAATATGTATCGATAGGAGGGAAAGTTATGCATACAATTGAAATCTGTGTTGGAAGCAGCTGTTTTGTGAAAGGAAGCAATGAGCTGGTGGAAAAGTTGAAGAAGTATCTTGAAGAAAATCATCTTGAGGATAAGGTTCAGTTAAAGGGTGCTTTCTGTATGGGACAATGTGCAAAAGGACTGGGAGTTCGCGTTGATGGAAAACTCTTGGAAGGTGTCACACTTGCCAATGCTATTGATTTAATTGAAATTGAATTAAATTCTCTATGAAGCCTTTAATTACACTTGTTGAATATAACTGTAAAAGTTGTCTGAAGTGTGTACGCAATTGTCCGACCAAATCAATTCGCTTTGAGAATAATCATCCATATATCATAGAAGAAGAATGTATTCATTGCGGTAACTGTTATTTGTGCTGTCCGCAATCGGCTAAAGAGATCAAAAGTGATCTTGATCTTGTGAAAAGCTGGCTGACTGCAAAAGAGGAAGTTGTTATTTCGATTGCTCCGAGCTATCAGGTCATTTGGGATAACTATACAAAGTTGAAACAGGATCTTTATAAGCTGGGGTTTAGTGCAGTTGAGGAAACGGCGAAGGGTGCTTATGTCGTTTCTGCGCAGTATGGGGCATTGATGCAGGAAAAAAAGATGAACAATATTATAGAAACCTGTTGTCCGACTGTTGTGGAAATGATAGAAAAAGAATATCCGGAGCTGGTATCTTGTCTGGCACCCGTTGCTTCACCCATGATCGTACATGGAAGAATGCTGAGGAAGAAGTATCCGAATGCGAAAATCGTTTTCCTGTCACCATGTATTGCCAAACAGCATGAGGTGATGGATGAACGTTTCAGTGATGCCGTGGATGCGGTCATAGCCATGCCGGATATGGATGAATGGATATTGGATAATAGTGATCAAAGCTATTATGAGGGTGATGAGGAAGAAAATATTGCCCGTATTTATCCGATCAGCGGCGGAATCATTAAAACGATCAATGATTTTAATGGTTACAAAGCTTTAGCTGTTGAAGGTATCAAACGATGTCGTGCTGTCCTTGAATCAATTAAGAACGGACATTTAAATGGTTATTTCTTTGAGCTGAATGCCTGTGAGGGCGGATGCTTAGGCGGACCTTATTTGTTGGCTTACAAAGATAATGAATGGCTGGCACAAAGCAGGATCAGTGAATATGAAAATGGTACCAAGGTAAGGGCAGATAAAGCTGAATTCGCATCAGCAAAGTTTATGGATAAGTCTGTACAAAAACCGGTTTTTTCTGAATATCAGATTCATGAAGTGCTTTGCAGCATGGGTAAGGCCGACCGTTCAAAACGGCTGGACTGCGGTGCCTGTGGTTATGATACATGCCGGGCTAAAGCAATTGCGGTATTGGAAGGCAAGAGCGATCCGAAGCATTGTCTGCCATATGCCTTGGAAAATGCACAGTCTGTTTCGAATCTTGTCATTCAGCATTCACCGAATGGTATCATCGTTCTTGATTCTGATAACAAGATCAAGGAAATCAATCCTAGTGCTGTACGACTTTTAGGTATTCAGAATTATAGTGTCAAAGGATTTGAAATTGAAGCGATTTTGCCAAGTGCCCAGCTAATGGATATCCTTCATCAGAAAAGTCAGGATGTTTCATATATCGTAGAAGAAATTCACGGCGGTGAAAAAGTCTGCAACATTGCTGTCCTTCCTTTGGGTGATGAACAGTCGTATGTATTGATCCTGATGGATCTTACCAATCAGCGTGAGCAGGAAAAGAAGATGAAGCAGTTACGTAAAGAAACGATTGAATCGACCCAGAAGGTAATCGATAAACAGATGCGTGTCGTTCAGGAAATTGCATCATTGCTTGGGGAAACAACCGCTGAAACAAAGGTTGTTCTGACAAAGCTGAATAAAGCGATCGATGGAGATGATCTGAATGGATAAGGTGCATGTTGAAACCTATTATGCTTCTTTAAATAAAAAGAATGAAGAATTATGCGGCGATAAGGTCAAGGTCTTACGAAACGATAAAAGCTGTACCGTTGTTTTAAGTGATGGTTTGGGAAGCGGTGTAAAAGCAAATGTATTGGCAACGCTGACCAGTGAAATTATTGCGACAATGCTGAATGAGGGAGCAGAGCTAAGCGATGCCATTGAAACGATCATCAATACCTTGCCGGTATGCAGTGAACGTAAGGTTGCCTATTCAACCTTTACGGTTTGTCAGGTTTTTTATGACGGCCGTGTATTCATGGCTGAATATGATGGTCCGGAAGCCATCGTATTGAGAAACGGTCGGGAATTAAAGCTTGAAAAAGAGGAAATCTACCAGCAGAATAAGAAGGTAAAGACATGCAGCTTTACCTGTGAGCCCAATGATCGTATCATCTTTTTCTCAGATGGGATCGTACATGCAGGAATCGGCAGCATCTTAAATCTGGGATGGGATCATAAGGAAATCGTTCAGCATATTGAAACGATGCATCGCTCGAATGATACGGCACGTAAGACGTGCATGAATCTGCTTTTGGCTGTCAATGATCTGTATCAGGGCATGCCCGGGGATGATTCAACGGTGGCAGTCGTTAAGATGCTTCCACCTAGACAAAGTGTGGTCGTTGTAGGACCACCGGCCAATAAAGAAGATGATACGGATGTAGTGATGAAGCTGATGAAGGCGACCGGAAAGAAGATCGTTTGCGGAGGAAGCACTTCACAGATGGTTGCACGTGTATTGAATGAAGAAATCCGGATGCCGGATGCCTTAGATTTTCTTGGTGACATTCCGCCTATTGCTTTTATTGATGGTATCGATCTGGTAACCGAGGGAGCCATTACTCTAAAAAAGGTATTGGAATATTTAAGAGAATGCAATGCTTCAAGGGAATATTTAAATAATTTTATGGACGGTGAAAAGGGGGATGGAGCCTTTCTTCTTACCCATATGCTGATTTGCGACTGTTCAGCCATTCACTTTATTCAGGGAAAGGCTGATAATATTGCCCATGCTTCAATCAATTATTCACCTATCTCATTAGGTAAAAAGATACGTACGGTAGAGAAAATTGGCGATGAGCTGAAAAAATTGGGCAAAATTGTTACGTATGAGCAAATATAAGCAAAACATGACAAAATCTTTCATTTCTATTTTTTAAAATAGAAATGGGTGATTCGATGAGTTATACATGTATCGCCTGTAGTGAAACCACTATGGGCATTTTTTTAGGAAAAGAGAAAGCGTTGTTTCTTCTTTTTGAAATGAGTGAAGAACAACAGAGTGTTTTCTTATATTCTTTTATAGGCTATGAAATGATTTCGAATTGTCTTCATTTTTATAAAGAAGAATATCTGGAGATATTGGAAAATAAAATCTATTATAAAAACCATTGGCTTGCTTTTCACAAATATAAGGTTGAAACAGATGATATTTATGCAAATATCCTGTTTGATTATATGAAAAGAGTTCATCGTATCTGGTGCTGTAAAGATGAGAGTGGTAAAGTGATATGGATAAAGACTTGTAAAGTCATAGAAAATTGTGTAAAATAAAGGAAGCAACGGAGGTGTATTATGGGAGATTTTTGGACATCTATTCTATATACATTGATTGGTTTGGTCATTGGTGGCGGTTTAGGATTCTATTTCACCAGAAGATATTTCATCAAACAGCTGAAAGAACATCCTCCAATCAATGAAAAGATGATTCGGGCAATGTTCTTGCAAATGGGAAGAAAACCATCAGAAGCTCAAATTCGCCAAATCATGAAATCAATGGAACAAGCAAGATAAAACCCTTTTTAAAGGGTTTTTTTCTT
>NZ_CALVGS010000104.1 GCF_944327115.1 uncultured Traorella sp. | reverse complement strand
CGAAAAGAAAAAATACATGATCATATCAAGATTCCATAATAATTTATAAAAAGAACCTTCTATTTCTAAAGTATATACATTACCATTAAATGTGAATTCATGTTCATAAAATTCCATCTTCTTGATTATTTGAAATACTTCCATAAAATTCCTTCTTTCTTATTACACATCAATTTTTATCTTGAAAATAGTTGATGAAGATATCTTATCATCGATATTATATAATGTTCTTTATTACACAACAATAAAAAAACATTGATAAATTTTCTAATTTTTTTCCTTTTCAGGGTTTTGATGCATATAAGAATAGTAGGGGGTGGCATATAAATATTTGATCATTTATTCTTGAAGTTTCTTTATCGCTACTATAATATTATCTTATATAAATCATGATTCAAGCTATACTCTTCTCTAAAATATATCGGATAATTATTAAAAGAAAAGAACTTATTTACCAAATCAAGATACAAGGAGGAAAAAACATGAATAAAAAGATGTATGGCATGTTATCTTTAGCCATATTATTATCAACGGCAGCCTGTTCATCTGCTGATGATCTTCAGCTTGCGAAAACTGAAATTACAGTTGAATACGGTGATCCATTATCACTTGATCCAAAAGATTATTTAATTGAAGATACTGCCGAGGATATCCTACATGGTACTTCTGTTAAGGTATTTATCGCAGAAGGAAACAACAAAAAAAATGAACCGCTTGATACAGATGGTACAGGGTTGGAGGTTGGCAGTTATATTTTATCGCTTTCATATAAAGATGAAACCGAGGATGTAAAGGTGAATATCGAGGATACGACGGCACCTGAATTTGTGAATTTTACTGAAAAGGTCATTCTCATTCAGGGAGAATCAACCGATCTTACAAAATTATTTCAAGTAAAGGATTTATCTGCTGTTGAAGTTACAGTGGAAGGTGAGGTAGATTTTGATACAGTGGGAAAATATCCCGTTACATTTATCGCAAAAGATAAATATGAAAATATGACAGAAAAAGAATGTGTGATCCAAATTGATGAAAAACCTAAAGAGATCATTCCGGTGATAGATACTATGGGAAATGATTCACCAAAGAACAGCGAATCAACTTTTGGTTTAAACAGCGCTACATCAGCAGCAAATTCAAATGCTTCATCAAACAGCAGCCATGGATCAGTGACTACTCAGCCGATTCAGCCAGAGCCGGCACCAATGCCTCATCAGCATAAGTTTGTCGTCAACGATACGACTACTTATTATGAAGGAAGTGAACTTCTATTTAATCATTGGAATGATGCAGTTGCAAAATCAACAGATATTCAGTATGAATTAAATGGTGAAACTTGGCAAAAGTGGGGATTATGGAAAAATGTATCTGTTTTTGGTGTTCGTTGTTCGAATGGTTGTGATGAACTATGGTATGCAGTAGAATTGATATATTAAATGATTTTTAGAAATATGAAGACAATCATATTTCTTTTTTTATGATCTGTTTTACTGTTTTATCGTATCAGACAGCTTTTTATTTTGAAACAGATAAATTTTTTTGATAATTTTGTAATATTTTTTTCCTTTTTGCAATCGGAGTGCATATAAAATAGTAGGAGGGAAAAATTATGAAAATTAAAAATACTTCATTAATTATAAAACTAAAAAAGAAAATACGTTTTATTTTAATAACAAGCTTATTATCCGTTGGGATAATGTTACCTAAATGGCATATTCCGACATATGCTGCCACACACAATGTTAATGAATCTTTTCCAACTGAAATCCAAAGCTGGCATCGTTTACGGGGTACTGGTATTCCCGCATTTCTTACTATAGATGGTGAAGTGGCTTGGTGTATTGAACCGGGTAAGACAGCACAGGTTGGATCAAATACAGAATATACATTTGAAGATATTGGTTATAGCCGTGAATCAGGTAAAAAGTTGGCATATATCGCTTATTTTGGATATCGTGTAAATCCGACTTATGACAATTATGTTCTGACACAGAATTTAATTTGGGAAACGATTGGTACAAAAGCCGGAAATGATTTTTATTTCTATGTAAGCAGTCGATATCCGACAAGAGTGAGTCAGAAAGCATGGCAGGATTCTGTAATGGCAAAAGTGAATGCGATGGAAACTGTACCTTCATTTAATGGTGGTCATTATACATTAAATGTGGGCGAGTCAATTGAAATAGAAGATACGAATGGTGTACTTCAGTATTTTACAATGACTTCCGCAAGCGGTCTTGAGATATCAAAAAACGGAAATAAATTTAAGGTAACGGCAACAACTGCTTCATCAGATACTTCTGTGATAAGACTTGTTCGTAATATCGATCAAAGTGCGTTAGGGAGTTTGTTTGCGGTAAAATCAAAAGATTCTCAGGCTATATCTTCAGTAAAGATAACAGATCCAGCTTCTGCACTTCTTACTATAAAAGTGAATAAATATGGAAGCTTAACTATCACAAAGAGAGATGATAGAAATAGTCTTGTACCAAATACATCCTTTAAGATCAGCTACAATGCAGATATGAATGATCCAATCGGAACCTATACAACGGGAAAGGATGGTACAGTAACGATCAATGAGCTGTTGCCACAGACAGTTTACATTCAGGAAACTTCTGTGCCTGAACATCTGATCCTTGACAGTACGATCCGCTCAATAGAAATCGTACCGAATGAAACAGTTTATTTTAGTGCTACGAATGATTGGAAGCAAGGAAAGATCCAAGTCGTAAAGAAAGATGCTGAAACGGGTGAAACCGTAAAAAAAGCAGGTACTCAGTTTGATATCTTGAATACCAGTAATCAGGTTGTACAAACCACTATGACTAACTCTGAAGGTGTCGCAATTTCAGATTTTCTTGATTACGGAACATATAAAGTCAAAGAAAAAACTGCACCGAATGGCTATACAGTCAACGTAAGCGAAAGCAATCCGATCGCTGTAATTGAAAATAACCAGACCTATACGATCGATATTAGCAATACAAGAGTTAAAGGAAGTATCACACTTCAGAAAGAATTTGATGATACAGAATCAGGCATGACTGGCGATGCTGTTTTGAATGGCGTTACCTATGAGCTTCACGCTCATGAGAATATCTTAAATCCTGCGGATGGATCTGTTCTCTACAGTGCGGGATCACTGATTCCAAATACTTCAAAACAGACAGATGCTGATGGCAAGATCATATGGACTGATCTATATCTAGGATCTTACGACGTCCATGAAGTGACAAGTAATGGTACGGTCGTTGTGAATACTGTGGACGTACAAGCTGATGTTGAGTATGCAGATCAGAATACACCAAATGTGAGTGTATCTGTAAAGCACAAAGATAAGCCAAATGAACAGGCTTATAGCTTGATCAAGATTGGTTCTAATGGATCAACGGGCGAAGTACCAACACTTGAAGGTGCTGGATTTACAGCCAAGCTGAAGTCCGATGTAGATCGCTTAGGCTGGGATGCAGCCCCTGCTTATGATGTATCAGTGACTGATTCAAAAGGATATCTGGTATCTCAAAAGTTGCCTTATGGTACATATGTAGTACGGGAAACAAAGAAACCGGATGAACATGAGGCGGTGGAAGATTTCATCATTACGATCACCGAAGACAGTGATGAACCTCAGCCTTGGATCATCATGAATGATGTGCCATTTGAAGGTATGCTAAAGCTCGTGAAGAAAGATTCTGAAACCGGCAAGACGGTATTGCTGCCAAATACGACCTTCAAGATCAAGAATCTTGATACCGGTGAGTATTTAACTCAATTCGTCTGGTTCCCTATTCCTCACAACGTAGACACATGGTCAACCACGGATCAGGGTATCGTTTATTTAAATGATGTTGTGATGTATGGTAACTATCAGCTGGAAGAAATCACCGCACCAAATGGTTATGTACTGAATATTGAACCTGTAAAATTTACAGTTTCAGAAAATGGCGTCTATGAAATCGGTGAAAATGGTGTTACCCCTGTGATCACGGTTGAGATGGAAGATATTTCTGTTAAAGGAGAGATCACAGTATATAAAGAAAGTGAAGTCTTTAGCGGTGTACATCAAAATAATGATGGAAGCTATTCATTTATTTATGAGTCTGATGCACAATCAGATACAGAATTCCAAATTATTGCGGATACAGATATCATGGATCCAAGCAATGATGGCACCGTTCTATACGAAAAAGACGAAGTGGTTGAAACGATTACGACCGGTACAGATGGTTCTGCCAAATCCGGCAAGCTTCCATTAGGAGAGTATCGTATAGAAGAAATCAAGGTACAGAATGGTATGGTACTGAATACTGAAATTCAGAAAGTGACACTGGAATATGAAGATCAGAAAGCAGAAGTCGTATCAGCAGAGATCAGCTTTAAAAATGATCGCCAAAAAGTAAATATAGAACTTACGAAGAAAGATGATGAAGGAACCTTGTTAGCTGGTGCTGTCTACGGCTTATATACCAAAACAGATCTCATGCTTGATGATGCAATCCTTCTTTCTGCTGATACATTGATCGAAACAGCTGTTACAGATGAAAATGGCAAGCTGTCTTTTAAAGCAGATCTTCCTATTTCTTTGGATGAAGAAAGTCATTTCTATGTCAAGGAAATCAAACAACCGGCGGGTTATGTGTTATCAGATAACGTTTTTGATATTGATACTAAATATAAAGCACAGACGATTACGATAATCAACAACTCTTTCACTGATATCAATGCGATCACAAAGATTGAACTTTCTAAGAAAAATCTAACATTTGTGGAAGAACTGGCAGGGGCGCATATCCTTGTTATGGAGAAAGAAACAAATAAAATTATTGATGACTATGTATCTACGGATAAACCGCATCTGATCAAAGGTTTAGAGGTTGGAAAGAGCTATCTCATGATTGAAGAATCAGCACCTTATGGCTTTGCCATCAGCGAAACGATTGAATTTACAGTATCCGCAACAGGAGAAATTCAGAAAATTGAAATGTTGGATGATCTTATCGTTGGAAGGCTTGTATGGAACAAGACCGGTAAGATCTTTACACACACAGTGACTGAAATAACAGAATTGGGTATCGTTGAATCACCGGTGTTTGAAGAAAGAAATCTTTTAGGTGCTGAGATCACGATTTATGCCGCCGAAGACATCACGATCGGCAACCACATTTATTACAAGAAGGATGAAGCGATTCAGACACTAAAAAGTCACTGGGAAGCAGTGGAAAGCATGAATCTTCTGGTCGGATCTTACTATTATGTTGAAACAAAGACACCAATCGGATATATTCCAGATACCGAAAAACATTACTTTGAAATCAATGACAGCCAGTCCACGGAAGTACAGCTGATCGAATCAACACTGGTCAATGATCTTCCTTCTTATAACTTGGACTTTACCAAGACATTCGAAGAAGGCTATCTTGAATATTCTGATGCTTACAAGGATGTTATTTATGGCATTTTTACCAGAGATGATACCTATGATCATATGGGCAATGCCGCAATTGAACCGGATACGCTGGTAGCCACTGCGGGCATCGATGAAGAAGGTCATCTTGTCAATGTGCCTAGACTTCCTGTAGGAAATTATTATCTGAAGGAGCTGTCTACAAATAGTGCCTATATAAAAAAAAAAAAAGAATACGACTTCAGTATCGATCAATCCCATGATGAAAATATCGTTGTATCTGTCAACAATG
>NZ_CALVGS010000103.1 GCF_944327115.1 uncultured Traorella sp. | reverse complement strand
GCAGAAACAACGATCTTTTTTGATATGTCCACCATTGCTCCTGAAAATGGCAGTGATTATCGTATCAAGATGATGTCTTTATTGGGCGGCGAAGCTTTTGATTATCAGACAGCTCCTGAAAATATCGAAAAATTAGAAGAAATGTCAAAGATGGATTTAGGAGAAATCATGAATGAAGAAATTCGTCAGGTTCTCAAAGAGCTTCATCGTATCAGCAAGCTGCCACGTGATTTCTATATTTATATGCAGGAATTGACAGCCAAAGGTGAGCTGGCTTGGAAAAAAGCAAAAAAAGAAAAAGATTATACACTTTTTAAAGATACGCTTAAAGAATTGATCGCAATGAAAAAGAAAGCCTATGGCTATTATGGGTATGATAAGACATTATATGATGCGATGCTGGATGATTATGAAACCGGCATGACGATTGAAAAATATGATATTTTCTTTAACTGTATCAAAGAAAGACTGGTTCCTTTTATTAAAAAACTTCAAAAAGAAGGGAAAAAGATCGACGATCAGCCTTTACATCAAATATTTGATATTGAAGGGCAAGAAAAGGTCATGGATGTCTTAAAGGATTATATGAATTTTAATCCAAAGGAATGTTATATGGGATTAAGTGCTCATCCTTTTACTTGCAGTTTTTCTTTGCATGATGTACGTATTACAAACAAATATGTGGAAGATTCACTAGTAAGCTCAATCTTTACGATCATTCATGAATACGGACATGCTTTATATATGATGCATGTAGATGAAAAACTGGAGGGTCTTTATATTAGTGGCAGTATGACCAGTGGCATGCATGAATCACAAAGCCGTTTTCTTGAAAATTATATAGGAAAGCGTAAATCCTTTTGGGTCAATAACTTTTCTAAAGTAAAAGAAATCTTCCCTGATCAACTGAAGAACATTGCTTTTGATGATTTTATGGAAATGATCAATGTTTCCCAGCCTTCGCTCATTCGTACAGAAGCCGATGAGCTGACCTATCCTTTACATATCCTGATACGTTATGAGCTTGAAAAAGAAATGATCAATGGTCATATTGATATGGATCATCTTGATCAAATATGGGCAGATAAATACGAAGAATACCTGGGTGTTCGTCCACAGGATGCCAGCGAGGGCATTCTTCAGGATATCCATTGGTCTGACGGCAGCTTTGGTTATTTTCCAACTTATGCATTAGGAAGCGCCTTTGGGGCACAATTCTTTAAAGCAATGAAAAAAGATATTGATGTGGATGTCGCATTGGCAGGCAATCATTTCTCTTTGATCGAGGATTGGCTAAGAGAGCACATCCATCAGTATGGAGCATTATATAAGGCTAATGAAATCATCGAAAAGGTATGTCATGAACCTTTTGATCCAAATATCTATATAGATTATTTGATTGACAAGTTTTCTAAAATTTATGATATCTAAAAAGCACCCCCGGTGCTTTTTTCATTGGTGTCTATATCGAATCCTTCACTTGTTTTGATTATTTTTATATTGCATCAATACCCTCATTTTGACAGTTCTATTTATTATTCTGCTGATATAGTCTGCAGTGATATAAAAAGAGGGATATACTTGAATGGTATATCCGCTCCTTCATCATTTTATCTGATCAAAGATGATTTTTTAAATCTTAGTATGCTTTTTTTCAAAAGCACAAGCATTAAACCTGTACTGAGTACAACCAGACCCACATAGACACCCAGCTTATTGTTATCATTCGTTGATGGTGTATCACTTGGTTCTCCTACATTCTGCGTATCATCTTTAATAACTAAATTCTTATAAGCCGTTTCAAATGCCGTTTTAGCCTGATTGAATTGTTCCACAGACAGATCATCAAGATCATTCGACAAAGCTATAAGCGTATGATAAGCATCCTCATATTGCTCATATGTTTTTGATGTATATTTAGAAGCATCTTCTACAACGATCTGATCGACATAGGCTTTTACTTCATCTGCATTTGCTTTAACAGCTAAATTCAAAATAGCGTCTTCAATAGAAACAATTGTCTGAGAAACAGCTTCTGCAGTTCCGCTTACAAGAATAGTTTTGGCCTTTTCTACGCTGTCTAACAATTTTGCATAGCTCTCTTTTGTATAGAGCTTCTGATCTAATTTATCCGCTTTTTCCATCCATTGATGCAATGTTTTTACTGAAACCAGCTCTTTTTGGACTTTATCTAATCTCGCGACAGCATCTTTTAACTGCTCAGAAGACAGATTATTTAAATCTAACGATTTTACTTCGTTTAGAGCTTTCTGCAACTTTGAATAACTTTCAGAAGTATAATCTTCTTCCACATGATTTTCAAGCTGAGCAATCAGCTCATTCAACGTATTGAGAGAGTCGTTATCTTTGATGACCAGTTGTTTTCTAACGTTTTCAATCGAAACAACTGCAGATATGACCGAAGTTTTGCTGCCATCAATCAACAATTCCCTGGCCTCATCCACCGCTTTCTTATAAGCAGCATAAGAAGCATCTGTATAAAGATTTTCATTTACTGCTTCAAAAGCTGTGATAGCTTCGGCTAATTCTGAAATATTCACTAAAGCTTCTCTGGCAGATTTCACATCTTTTAATGCCTGCGCAAATTGTGTTGGATGGATATTTTCCGCTTCATGCTTTTTAATCAAGTCATCCATTACCTTTTTTGCTTCAAGATAAGCCTTCCATGAATGACTTGTATAAGTGTTTTCTACCTTTTCAATTGAGTTAATGAAGTCATTTTCAGATTCTGACATAAGAATTGCCTCTTCCATATTCGACGGATTGAATATAAGTGCCTGTTTTGCGGAAGCATAATCTACAACCAATTTTTCAACATCAGCAATCGATACATTTTCAGGATCAGCTATCGCATTTTTTACCGCATTTAATGCATTATCATATAACCGCCATGAACGAGCTGTATAATTTTCACTATCTGTTAACGCATCATCTGCAATCTTTTGAAGCCGGGTCATATCTCCTTTTAGTTCAGGAGCATTTAAGAGATTCTTGATAGAAGAAACGACGGTATCAATACTGCTCTGATCAGCATATTCACTTGCATACACTGCTTTTAACGCTTCAAATGCCGTTGCATATTTATCAGCAGCACTCTTCGTCCATGTTGAAGTATTCGCAGGGGTTTCTAAAAGCTTTTTAAGCTCTTCTTTATTAGCTGCGACATAAGTCCCCTTTGAAAGTATGACCTCCGAGATGCTTACATCTGTATTCTCCCATTCAAATTTAAGATCCAATAGAATTGAATTTTCAGGTAATATAAATTCATTTACGGTCTGCGCTAAATTACCTAACTTAATCCATGTGCTTTCAAAACGAGCTAAGTCATTTGAAGTCAATAAACGCGCATAAACGCTTGCATTTGAAATTGCATTGGCATTTTGGATCACCTTGATGTGATTCATATCATGGTTATCAGATATGGTGTAATTCAATGTCCCGCTCTTGCTATCAGGAATAAATGCGGTTGCTAAATTACCATCTGTCATATATGAA
>NZ_CALVGS010000102.1 GCF_944327115.1 uncultured Traorella sp. | reverse complement strand
CAGCTTCTTCAAGATTAGCTTTTAAAATGTACATAATTTCGTACTTTTTCATTGAGTACACCTCCTTATGGTCTTTTGGCCCAAGAGTAGTTGAGCAAGGAGCAAATACGAAAAGTATCTACTCGCCCATTAAGTATAAACAAAATATCCCTAAAAATCAAGGTTTTTTTTCAATTTCAAAGCTGGCGGATCAACTATATCTAAAAAAGAATAGCATATGATTATACTATTCTTTAAAAAATA
The DNA here is from genome assembly GCF_944327115.1 of uncultured Traorella sp. GTDB lineage: Bacteria > Bacillota_I > Bacilli_A > Erysipelotrichales > Erysipelotrichaceae > Traorella. The sequence continues at coordinate 12,896 of NZ_CALVGS010000102.1, read as the reverse complement.
ATTAGTCGACATCTTCACCATTGGATTTTAATACCTTCTGGTACCAATAATAAGATTTTTTAGGCACTCTTTTTTGTGTTCCATTTCCATGGTTATCTCTATCGGTATAAATAAATCCATATCTTTTTGCCATTTTACATGATGAGCAACTCACAATATCAATCGGACTCCATGCGTACAATCCTCTTAAATCCACACCATCTTCCAAAGCTTCTTTGATTTCTTTAATCGTTGTTCGATAGTAATCAATACGATAAGAATCGTCAACTACAAGATTTTCATCTGGCGTTTCAATTCTTCCTAAACCATGCTCTGTAATATATATTGGACATTGATAACGATCATATATCATATTTAATTGTGCTCTTAGACCCCTAGGATCAATCGACCAGCCCCATTCGCTTACTTCACTATTTGGATTAGGAATTGATTTTCTTCCATTTGAGAAAGATTCATTACTGCAAACACTTGAAGAATAACACGAGAAACTAAAGAAATCAGCAGTATTTTCTTTTAAAACTTTTAACTCTTCTTCAGATGGTTTGAAATCAAAACCTATTTCCTTATAATATCTATGAATATATCCAGGAATTGTTCCTCTTAATAACACATCAGAATAATAGAATTTCAACTGATTAAACCTTATAGTTGCCATCACATCATCAAAATCACAGGAAAGAGGAAAAGCAGGTCCACCCGCTAACATACAGCCAATTTGTACATCAGGATAATGTTCATGAGAATACTTTGTAATCTTAGCACATGAAACCATTTCATTGAAAACAGCTTGTGCTTGTGCCACTTCCATATTATCTACTTTATCACTTAGAATTCCTAAATGATTATAAGGTTCTTCTTTGATCATATTAATCTGATTAACAATGATCCACTTATTCACTTTATTATGATATCGATCTAATATCACTTGTCCAAAGCGATAAAAGAAATCAATTACCTCTTTAGAATACCAGCCGGTATAATTCGTTGTAAGTGCAATAGGCATTTCATAATGCGACATCGTAACAATTGGTTCCATACCATTTTCAATAATGCAGTCAAACAAATCGTCATAGAATTTTAATCCCTCTTCATTTGGTTGTGTATCATCCCCATTAGGAAAAATACGACTCCAACAAATTGAAGTTCTAAATGAATTTAAGCCTAGCCCATCTTTTCCTAACATTTTCACATCTTCAGGATAAGTATGATAAAAATTTATAGCTTCTCTTTTAGGAAAATATTTTGTAGTATTTTCAGAAAAAGCTTCTTCTAAATATTTAGTGGTGATAGGTTCAACATTGGCTCTTAGTTCTTTAGGCAAATCTCCACGATATTCATTCATATCTGCAACATTCGGACCCTTGCCTCCTTCATTCCACGCCCCCTCAATCTGACTAGCTGCAAATCCTGCTCCCCATAAGAATGTATCAGGAATTTTTTTAGACATATAATTTCTCCTTTCCTTTATACTTTTGCATCATCTTTGTATAAAATAAATGTAGCAACAGCAGTAACAACAATACCAACTGCTACAGCAATCAAGGCATTAATAAATCCTTGTCCTGTTACAGGGTCAATAAAACTTGGTAACATAAACATACCCCAGCTAGCAGGCCACATATGAGCCGCAACTCTAAGTAAACCAGCTACTGCTCCGCCTGCGATATTGCCAATCACTAAAGCGGCTAAAGCACGTTTATTTTCCATTACAACACCAAATAAGGCAGGCTCTGAAATACCCGCTACAGCTGAGGATATACCAGCTGAAATTGCAACTGATTTCTGTTCAACAATTTTGGTTTTTAATCCAATAACAGCGCAAGCAACACCTACATTGATATTGAATATACAGTTTGAAATCAAATAGAACAGTTCTCCACCCGGTGTTGTAATTTCAGGAACCCAATAAGCCGAGAAGCAAAAGTGAATACCTGTTGTAATCAAGAATGGGAGAATACCACAGAACATTGCCACACCGACAAAACCAGTCAGATTATAAAGCCACATAACTCCTGTAGCTAAGTAATCACCAACAATAGATGCCAACGGTGCTAAAACAACATATGATAATGGAATCATCACTAAGAATGTTACTAATGGAGCAACTAAATTTTTTATAACTGCTGGTACTCTTTTTTTCAGAAAATCATATAAATAACATGTAGGAACTGTACATAGTATAGCAGGCAAAAATGTTGAACTATAAGCTTTAGGATATACTGAAATTCCCAAAAAATTCATTGCTACACCATTATTTACATTATCTATAAATACAGGCGCAACCAAGAACATTCCCACAACCATACCAATCGCTGGTTCTGAACCAATCTTTTTCGCAACACCGTAGCCTACAATGATTGGTAAGAAATAATATACAGCATCAGCAGCGTTAAATAACAGCTGATATGTAGGATTATCCGTTGATAAGCCAACAAAAGTAAGTAATAACAATATTACTTTCACCATACCGGCACCAATCATTAAGAATAATGATGGCTGTAAAGCATAGGCGATGATTTCAATAATAAAATAGAAATTAAATTTATTTTTCTTTTTAGGTGTATCAATTAATTCTTCATCTAAGCTCTCATCTACTTTAGCTTGTTTTTCTAAACCTGCTTTATCACAAATAGTGTCATATACTTCAGGAACATGTTGCCCAATAATAATCTGTAATTGATCACCTGTCCAGCGACATCCAATGACTCCCTCAATTCCTTTGATGGTTTCCTCATCAATCATTCCTTTATCTTTTAATGAAACTCTAAGTCTAGTAGTACAATGAGTAAAGAACGAAATATTGTCCTTACCACCCAATGCTGATAAAATATCATCCGCTAAAATATCATATTTTTGACTCATGTTTATCTCCTTTCACTCTATATTTCACACAGTATCTGGCCAGTCATACTGATTGAAACCTACTTCATCGAACACAATCGATTAATATGTAGTATTAAATATAAGCTTTCTTCTTTAGACAATTCATAATTTCTTGTTTTTTTAAAATATTTACTTATTTCATTGGCACACTCATAAGATTTAGGATAAGTCTTTATTAGGCTGTTGTATAATTTTAAATTATCACTGCTAATTTCCTTTTTTTCATTTTCCCTTTTAAACAAATAGTACATATGAGTAACAAATCGTGAATAACTAAAAGTTTTCTTATTGATTTTTATTTTGAATGTTTCTTCTATAATGCTTACAACTTGATCAATCGTTTTCTCATTCATCAAATCGTTTTTATGCAAATTATATTCAGAATTTATGATATTTAATGCGATACATGCTGCTTCTTCTTCTGGAAGTCTTACTCTGGCAACATTATAAATAACATCAAGTGCATACTTTCCAACTTCCATTTCTGCATCATATAAATGTTCTATATCATTAAATATAGATAAACTCATTTTGATATTTTTTCTATACCTTTCTATTGCGAAATCGATATGATCAGCAATATTAAATATCAAATTTGAATTAAGCTCGCAATTTAATTTCTCTATTGCATAATTAACTACAATATCTGCTATTTTTAAAGATTCTGAAGAAAGATCATTTAATAATGATATATACTGATTATCCAAATCATAAAATGTTCTCTCGATTTTATTCAATGGTATTTCACAAGGTACTTTTGAAAATCCAATACCCTTACCAAATACTATTACTTCTTTACCCTTAGAATCTATACATAATGCAACATTGTTATTTATATTTCTTATAACTTTCATACCTATTCCTTTTTTGTTATTTCAAATAATTCTTTTTTATTTTTCATTTCTCCGTAATTTTCAAAACTAAATTCATATTTATCTGAATTTGTTATTACTAACATAGTAGTCATATCAACATTTATTTCTTTCATGTATTCCCTGTTAACCATGATTAATTGATCACCAGGTCTTACGATATCCCCCTCATTAACAAACACCTTCAAGCCTCGTCCGTTTAGTTCTACCGTGTCCAACCCAACATGAACCAATATTTCTGCACCATTTTTCATTCTGATGCCCACTGCATGCTTCGTATGTGCAACCATGATAACCTCACCAAAGCATGGCGAATTGACAAACTCATCATCAAATCTGAAAGCAACGCCTTTACCGAGCATTTCCATTGAAAATACTCCATCATCAACTTCTTTTAATGGTAAACACTTTCCTTTAAAAGGAGCATAAATTATATTATTTTTCTTAAAATTAAATAATCCCATAAAAAAACCCTTTCTCAACAGACTAAATACATACGTATTAGGTCAAGCCTCGAAAGAGTAACAATCCTACTTACAAATATAGGATACCAAATAGATGTAAGCGTTGTCAATACCTTTTTTATTATTTTAACATTTTCAAAATGCGTAATTCGAAATACTTTTCACCTTATTTTCTAGACACAAATTGAATCTTTAGATCCATATCTAAACCATCAGCTAATCGTTGTAATGTCCTTATTGATAAATTACGATTTCCACTTTCAATCTTGCTTATATCTGCCTGTGTCATACCTGTCTTTTCCGCAAGTTGTTTTTGTGATAGCTTCTTTTTATTTCTTGCTTCAATCAAAGCAATCGCAAAAGAATACTCATTATCTAATTTATCATATTCTTCTTTAAAGTTATCGTCTTTCAGCCTTTCATTCAAATAATCATCAAACTTCCTTGTCATTAAATTCCCTCCCGTTGTAGAAAATCTTTTCGATAGTTCTTAGCCAATTTTAATTCTTTTTTTGGTATTCTATTTGTTTTCTTTATAAATCCATTTGTCATGATAATTCGTTTATTCAGATGAAAAAAATAAAATATTCTAAAAATATTACTTCCCATTACAACTCGAAGCTCAAATATACCATCTTTAATATACTTACAATGTGGTTCTCTAAGATCCGTACCAAACATTTCTAATAAAGTTATTTCTCTTGCCACTTTTGCTTCTTTCTTTGAATCAAGTGCATTTATAAATTCTTGTACAGGACATTTTCCATCTGTTTTTTCATAGAATTCAACAGTGAACAAATTCATTTCTTTCCACCTCCATTATATGGAATATATTCCATTTTGTCAAATTCATAGTTTGTTAACTGTAATAGTAATTTCAACCTTCCTTGCCTACTATTTATATATGCACTTCAACGTCAAATTTCCTAATCATTTTTATTATATTTACAATTTTTTTCAAATGAACAACGTTAACTTGCTCTTTGTATTTTTATTCGATTTAATTCGATTCGATTGCGACCGAATAAAAACTGAATCATAGTCCATAAAACAACTACTTCTTGTAAACCTTAATCCAGATTTCATTAATTGTTAACATTTTTAACAAGTTATCAAACGCAAATGCAACGCAAATTGCTTGCGTTGCATTTATAATGAAATATTCAAATGAAACATCTTATAAACTTTTTCCTACGAAATAAGCAATATTGACTGCATCGATCACTGAACCCACACGTTCACAGTCACCGACCATAACAGTATCTTTACATACGCCATACAATGACATCGCTTCTTCCTTTAAAGCTTTTCTTCCAGCTGCATTGATGATCGTATCAAATCCTATCTTTTCTTCTTTGCCATTGATCTCAACGATGACATGATCCTCTTCGATTTCTTTACAGCACGCCTGAGTAACTACATGCAAATTATCCTGCTTGTCCATGTGCTGTTTCAAGGCAATCCGGTACAACATATTTCCATTCAAGGCAATATCATCCGCCATCTCAACAATTATCACATCATGTCCCTCTAAAGATAATTCTAATCCTAATTCACAGCCAATGGAACCGCCACCGATGATCACTGCTTTATGACCTACTTTTGCTTTTGATTCGATGGCTGTCAATGAATCCATCATTTTTTCAGCTCCTTTGATATGTAAATTCGCAGAAGCAGATCCCACTGCAACAATCAAACGATCCGGCTTTAATATTTCCAGCATCTTTTTATCAGCTTTTGTATTCAAGCGGACATCTATCGATGATTTTTCTATCTGATGGGTCAAATATTTCTGATAAGCTCTCAGATCTTCTTTAAAAGGTCCTTCACTGGCCCACTTCAAAAGGCCTCCAAGATGATCTTCCTTTTCCAGTAAAGTTACATGATGACCCTGCTCGCTGGCAGACAGGGCAGCAACCATACCGCTGACACCGCCACCAACGACTACGACATGCTTCTTTGTTGTTTTGATCGGTTGTGTCAATGCCATACGATCCTCTCTTCTGAATCGCGGATTCACAGAACACTGTACATTCCAATGGTCAGTCGCTATATGATAACAATGCATACAGCGAATGCATGGAACGATATCCTCTTCATGACCATTCATGATCTTCTTTGGCCAATATGGATCAGCTATCAAAGAACGTCCAAACATACAGCAATCCGTATAGCCTTTTTCTATCAATTCATTGGCCTCTTCGGGATTCATCACAGCTCCAACCAGACATACCAGTAAATTTGTATTCTCTTTTACTTTTTTCGCAAATGCCGCATTATAATTATGAGGCTCGAAAATCGTAGGTACGGCATGTACATTGGCTGCATGATAAACATCCATGCCACAGCTGATATTTACCATATCCGCTAACCCTTCAATTTCTTTGATAAAATAAAGCATATCTTCTTCCGGATATGTTTCCGGTACCATTAATTGCCGAGATAAACGAACGATGATCGGATAATCCGGACCTACTACTTTACGAATGATTTCTAAAGCTTCTTTTGGGAAACGGCAGCGGTTTTCAAGACTTCCGCCATACTCATCTTCTCTTTGATTCCATACCGGTGATAAAAACTGTGATCCTAAAGAATCATGTCCAAAATGAAGTGTTACCGCATCAAACCCGATCTTTTTGCACTTGACACAGAATTGAGCTGTTTCCTCTGCTAATTCACGCATCTTTTCATGCGTAAAGGCCTTCATCTTTAAACCATCAAAACGAATGCCATCCATCGGCCCATATACATAACCTTCTTCATCCGGCACCATGGAAAAGAAGCCTACTTCACAAGCTACCTTGGCACCATCCTGCTTTGCGACATTGATCTGTTCCTTTGTTACATCCAATTCATATTTACTGAAAAGATCCACTCCCTCACCGGGAATATGTACCAATGCACTACCGCCCATTGAACGATCCCATGCACTTATTGCACCATAATTGGTGCTTGATATGATCTTATGTGAGGCAATGATTCCCATCGGTGCCGCAACGATACGATTACGCAGCATCATGCCATTGACCTTTAAGGGTAAAAACAACGCTTCAACTTTCATAAATAAACTCCTGTACTTAAAACTCCTAATACGACCAATACGACACAGATCACAAATTTCAAAAATCCGCCAATATGCAGCTTTTCAAAAAATGATCTCAGCCATGGCAGGCTGACAAGTACCACACCTAAAAAGCATAAAGCTGTCAGCCATGCCTTCTCAATCAGGAAAAGAAGGCACATAGCGGCAAATATACCCGGTATGATCCAGCCATACAGCTTTCGCATCTTACGACTGAATTCAAGATCGCCCAAATAGAATTTTTGATTCATTATAAAATTCTTCCCTGCTCATCGATCAGCTGAATATTGGTATAAGCGTTTTTAAGCTCAGGAAGAGTTGCGATATACTTTTTCAGGGCCGCTTTTGCTGCGGCATCACTTTCACCGTCATGCTTTACTTTTAATGTAAGGCCCTGCATTGAAACAACCTCAAAATGAATTCCTTCCCATTCCAGACCATTTAATTTTTCATGTAAGATCTTTGCTTTTGGACTTCCAATCTGTAACATATTTTCCTTCCTTTCTATAAAAGAAAGCAACAATGCTGACACTGCTGCTTTCCATTTTTATTTAAGCTTCAACGGCTTCATTTCCTTCTTCTTCAAGAGCCTGCTTATCAATCAATTTCACAAATGGGAACCAGATGGCCATATCGATCACAATGATCAAAACCTGTAAGATAGCTCCTTGTACCGGTGTAGATATACCTAATAAACCTTGGATGATACCTGGCATCGTCCAGCTTGGATTGACACCGTTTGGACGTCCGACAAGTCCGGACCACATAGCGAAATAAGCTACACAGGTATTCACGATGACACCACCCATATATGGGATGAACAGCATAGGGTTCAACATGATAGGAATACCGAACAACAATGGTTCACCGATATTAAAGATCTGTGGAACGATGGCAACTCTTGCCAATTGCTTGTATCTCTTTGATTTCGCAAAGAAGAATAATACGATGGCTAATCCTAAGGTAGCACCGATACCACCAATCTGAATTGAGTTCAACAATCCTGTACCATAGATATTCGGAAGTGCTTCACCGGCAGCTAAAGCTGCGGCATTTGCTTCATTGGCAGACATCTGCAATGCATCCATGAAAGGTACGACGCTTGAACCATGGATACCACAGAACATTGCCAGTGTCATTACTACTTCTGTAATGAGCAAGCCTCCAAAGCTTGTACCTAAGCCTTGCAATGGTGTCTGGATAAATGTATAAATCAACTGGTGAATCGAACCAAATTCTGTTGCGGCCATTGCCTGTCCGATCAAAGAGCATCCAAATACGATGATAAATGCCGGAATTAATACGGCGAATGTAGCTTCAATATAATGAGGTACCCCTGCAGGCATTTTGATCGTTACATTATGATCAGCACATAATTTCACAAAACGTACGACCAAGAAACTTACGATGAAAGCTGAGAACATACCTGCATGACCCAACCATGATGTTGGAATAGAAGTATATAATTCAGTCGGTGTCAGCAGTAAGAACGCTGCTACTGCCAATGGAATACATGCCAGTGGTTCATCCACATTCAATCTCTTTGCATAAAGATACGGCAATACTAATACGGTATAAAAAGCGATACAGCTGATTGTCCATGACTGGGCATTCATGAATACTGTTCCAATCATCGGATGTTCAGCAAGGAAAGGCTGCCATCCTCCTATATCCAAAAACGCAAACAGACAAGCAAAAGAACCAACAACCGTAATCGGAAGCAATACCTGCATTGCTTCTGCCAATGCCTGTAAGAAATTCATCTTGTGAACCCACTCAGCAAGCGGTTCTACAAAGGCTGAAATCTTATCCATTAATTTTTCCATAATTTCCTCCTTCAATAATGATTTACTTTTTTAAATGTTCGAGTACTGTCTTCAAGACTTTCTCACCATTCATCATTCCATAATCCACCGTATCCACGACCATGAATTCAATGCCTTTATCCGCATATTTTTCTTCGAAAGTCTTCTTCTTAAAACGTACCTGTGGCCCTAACAGTACAATATCAGCTCCGTCGATCAGCTCATCCAGCTTTGTATATGGATATGCATTGATCGTTGCCTCGACCCCTAATTTCTTAGCAGCTTCCTGCATACGCGTTGTCAACATCCCTGTACTTGCACCATGCTCACAAACCAAGATAATGTTATACACCTCTTTCACCTCCTTATTTATTGACGTGTCTTATAAACACGTATAAATCTTTCAGCCAGATCCCTTGTCAATTCTGCTGCACTTAAATGATTCGACGCATGAATCAGCATCATGGTAGCTGTTATGCATCCCGGATCCCTTGCTTCCTGGACCAAAAGACCTGTATGGATCTCATGTGCCTTTTGGATAGATTCATCACTGTGCTTCAAGCTTTCTTCAGCACCCTTGAAGTCCCCGGCCTCTGCATTTTCAATGGCTTCCATTGAGTAACTTTTCCCATCACCTGCATGAGCAATGATCTGACAGGCAACGTTATTGATTTCTTCTATCGTCATAGCTTCCACCTCTCATTTACACTTTCAGTTTACTCAAACAAAAATAACCTTTCAATCTCAGCTTTTGCCCTTTGACCATGCAAAAAACAAAAACAAATCTATAAGAGAATTGGGTAGAATTATAGTGGAGGAAATACTATGGCTAATTTGGATAAAAAGCTTCAAACAATCTCATATCTTAATAATCAAACCGATTGGACGACCACGACAACACTCGCCGATCATTTGGAAATTTCAGTACGAAGCGTCAAATACTGTATCTCAGAAATCAATAAAGAATACCCAAAATTGATTATTTCATCAAATAAAGGCTATAAGATCGATAAAGAACAAGCAAGCACCATCCTCAATGTTCATAGCAACTCAAACATTCCTCGTAACTATGAAGAGAGAAAGAGAATGATCATCATTTCTATTCTATTAGAAAAACAGCGTCCGACGATCAGCGAGCTTTCAGAACGCCTCTGTATCTCACCAGTCACGCTCCAAAATGAATTATCAAAGATCAGAACTGAAATCTCAAAATATCATCTGAATGTTCATACCCGCAATGATATCGTTTCAATTACAGGGTTATCTAAAGATAAAAGAAAGATCATCCTTGATTTGATCAATAGTGAAATTCAAAATTCATATCTCTCACTCGACCGTGTGCAGCTCATATTTACAACCGTAGACCTCACAAAAATCGAAAAACTGGTGACAGGAATCTTAACCGAAAATGAATATTTCCTTGATTCCTACTCCCTCTTCAATTATGTGTTGCACATCGCATTAACGATTGAACTGAGGGGAAACCGTCAGGATATGAAAGATGTCCGCACTCCTATTGAACAGGAAGCCTTAATGGAACTGGGTTCCCCTCATGTTCAGAAAATCGTCAACGAGATCTATTTGAAATTAAAGGAAATATACAATACTGATTATTCTTTGCTTGATATCTATCAAGCCAGCGTACTCATGATGACCCGAGTCGTTTCAAACAATGTCACATCGATTCGCTATAATCAGATTGAGTCGATCCTTGGCAAGGATATCAGCGATCTTATTGAAAAGATCGTTACTTCCGTTGATAATACATACTGTGTCAATCTTAGAAATGAAAACTTTCTTATACGATTTGCTTTTCATTTAAAAAATCTGTTAGTACGCCTTGAACATCACATCAGTATCAACAACCTTCAATTCAGCGGTATTAAAAATGATTATCCCTTGATTTATGCGATATCCGTACACATATCCAATGTAATTTATGAATGCAGCGGCTATGTGCTTCCGGAAGATGAGATTGCTTATATTGCCCTTCATGTAGGTGTGCTTATGGATGAAAACAAAGCCTTACATGATAAAGTAAATGCCATCATCATCTGTCCGAATTATTATTCACTTGGTCAAAAGATATCCAAAAAGCTTTCCGGCATTTATTCTGAGAATCTTTTAATCAGCAATGTCCTAACATCCATTCGCAGTGACACGGACCTTTGCGGTGTTGAATTGATCTTATCGACAGAACCCATCGACACATCTATTTCAATCCGGCATTATATCTTAAATCCTTTTGTGACAGAAACCGATATTCGTAATATTTTTACTATTATTGATGATATCAAGAACAATAAGATAAAAAATGTCATTCGTGATAAGATCATGTATTTCTTCCATGAAGATTTATTTTTCACGGATAAGAAATTTAAAAATGATGTTGATGCGATAGAAACGATGTGTGATGTCATGATCTCTCATCAGTATGTAGATGCCTCCTATAAGGATGAAATTTATGCTCATGAGAAAATATCTCCCAGCTCTTATGGCAATATCGCCATTCCTCATCCTTTAAACAACAAGGCGAAATCCAGCGTGATAGCCGTCAGCCTGAATCCTGAACCGATATCCTGGGGCATCAATCAGGTCAATCTGGTATTCATGCTTTCACTAAAAGAAGAGGACCGTGATTTATTTTCAGATATTTTTGAATTTATCACGCAAATATTAAAAGATGAACATATCTTTAAAAAAGTCATGAATATCAAGACCTTTGATGAATTTATCAATTCTTTGGTTTCATTTTATTAGAAAAGAGGATCATCATGAAAAAAATAACTGCATCTCCCATCAAACGACTGATCGCATATATCATCGACTGGTATCTAAGTGCTTTATGCATGTCCCTGTCAATCTGTCTTTTTGTCAGTATCTATCAGGGAAAGCTTACGATTGATACGACGATTTCAAAGCTTCCTTTTTCTTATGCCTTGACGTCACTCATTGTCGGTATTATACTTGTTTATATCTATTATGTCATGCCTCAATGGATCGCTCCTACATATAGGGGACAGTCTTTAGGGAAAAGGGTGATGCATATTCGTATCGTTCGCACAGATGGAAAAGATGTTCGTTCTTTAACGATATTTTTACGGACAGTCATAGGTATTATCTTGGTTGAAGAAACCTTCAATAATGCTTCATTTGTGTTACGCAGCGTCTTGGGAATGGTCATTGACAATCAGCTGGTTGTTTATCTCTATTATGCGTTTTGCATCGTATCACTGATTTCGATCATCATGCTTTTCAAAGATCCACTCGGACAAATGATCCATGATAAGATTGCAGGCACATTTGTTATTGATACAAAGGAGAAGTAGTATGGAAGTTACGATTCAGGCTAATGTTGAAGCGAAAGCTTATTTCGATTTTATTCTTTCAACCGTGCAGACAAGTCTGGAAGTAGCCGGAAGCAATGAGAAAATCAAAAAGGGCATTACCTTTGAAAAAAGTCTTAATACCGGCTTTATGAAAACAGAAATGTGCAAGGTCAAAGTTACGGATTATGTATATCCAAAAATCATCGAATTAGACTATGTATCTAAATCCGGTACGAATACGATCCGTTATGTCATCCTTCCTAAAGGAAAGGATGCCTGTGAAGTAACCTATCGGGAAACAAAATATGATGCCAATCATGTTGAAAAGAAGATAGGCGCATGGAGCGAAAAAGGCTATCGTAAAAAATTAGAAAAAAGAATGAATGCTGTTACCCAGTATTTGATCGAACAAAAAAACAAAAATGAAACAAACACAGCTGGACAATAGGCTGTGTTTTTAT
>NZ_CALVGS010000101.1 GCF_944327115.1 uncultured Traorella sp. | reverse complement strand
TTAGAGTATAAAGATGCTGACTATACGGCAGTCAATGATGCGATTGCCAAGGCAGAGGCTTTAAATCCAGAGGATTATGTTGATTTTACACATGTAAGTGATGCGATTGATGCAGTTGTAAAGAATTTAGATATCACGCATCAAAAAGAGGTCGATGATATGGCACAGGCTATCTTAGATGCCATATCTGAATTAGAGGAAAAACCAGCTGAAACTCCGTCAACGAGTGATAATAGCTACATCACTTGTTGGATGATGATAATGATTGGCGCGGCAATGAGTCTGATTGGATTTGTTGTTTACGATTATAAAAAGAAATTGACACATTAAAAAAAGAGCACTCTGTGATTGACAGGGTGCTCCTTTTTAAAGGATCTTAGAATTTAAAAAGATTTAAACCTACATTCTCATCAAATACACGGTCAACTTCACCGTCGATGACATCGATGAACATTTCACAGGTTGCGGAAATGACACACTCATTTAGATGGCCGCCATAAACATTTTGATTGCCGTCTGCGACATTGATATGCAAATGCAGATATACTTCACCATCTTTTCTGGTGATATTACCGATCAAGGATGTGATTTCCATATCCTGATCCAATTCTCTGGAATAGTATTTCTTTTCTTCAATGTTGAAAAGTCCTATCTTTACATGGTTGGTAGCTCCTAAAGCCTGAACATTTCCCAGCTTGACATCATACTGCTTGACGATTTCAGTCAAAGAAGCGATGACTTCTTCTCCCTTATCCAGTCTTACGACGATTTTGTTGTTGAATTTTCTTGATTCCATCATTTACCTCCTGTTGCTGTTAAGCGAATCATATGACATTGAGGATCGGCAAAGATCCTGATGTCGCTTTCTGTAGTTCCAAGCCCGTTGGAAACGATCAGCTTGGTCTGATTGATCGTATACTCACCACTGGAATATACGATGGCTCCTTCCTTTTTCGAAAGAGCACCGATAAACGGCAGAGCAATTTGTCCGCCATGAGAATGTCCGGCGAGTACCAGATCGATATTGTTAAGCGGCAATTCGCTGACAATATCCGGTGCATGCGTCAAAACGATCGTATAGGCACTTGTATCAACGTTTTCAAAGGCAAGGGATATATCCGGATTGCCCCCTATTTGTGAATCGATGCCAATCAGATTTACCGCAGTAACGTTATTTTTCGTAATCATTAGATGTTCATTTGTCAATAGTTCAAAATCTGCCTGATATAAAAGATTTTCAATCATGTCGCTGACAGCAGGGTCATGATCCTCTTCACCTGATACCGCAAATTTACCTAGATCCGCTTGTAGTGATTTTAATAAGGTAATCAGCTCCTGCTGTGCTTCTTCACTTGGGGGATAGTTTGAAGGATCATCAAATAAATCACCGCCAAATAAAATAATATCAGGTTTATTGGCATTGATCTTTTCGATCATTCTTTCCAAACGTTCATAGTTCATGAAATGGTTATAATGAATATCGCTGATAAAAGCAATTTTCAGATTACTTGCTTCACTGCTGATCTTATTGCTTTCAATCGTTTGATTGACGATGGTGACATTGGCTACGCTGACATTCGTGCTATAAAAGATAAAGGCAGCGACCAATGCAGCTATCAGAAATAAGACAGCTAAAACTTTTAAAAATTTTTTCATATCTCTATTTTACATTCTTTCCCGATATCTGTTAAGCTTTTTTAGAAAAAAGAAGGAGTTTTTAAGCTTCCTTCTTGTGAGTGGCATGAGTGGCCTTTGCGGCACGTGCCTGCTGCATCTGAGCCATGGCTTCCTTTGAATTCAGAATGACCGGAATCACGATCGGATTACGATGCGTCTTATTGTAGAGGAATGGTTCTAATGAGCCGCGGATCGTATTCTTGATATCGTTGAAGGTGATCTTTGACTGCATTTTTTCTTTTAAGGCATTGTAGACCACTACTTCGGCTTCTTTCAAGAGTGATTGTGAATCCTTGATGAACACGAAACCACGGGATACGATGACTGGTCGGCAAAGGATGGAATTCGTTCTGGAATCGATACATACGATCACAGAGCACATACCATTATCCGCTAAGATCTTTCTGTCTTTTAATACCGCGGTACTTAATCCGCTGATATCATTGCCGTCTACATAAATATCATCAGCAGGAATACGATAGCTCGTTTCAAAGACCTCTTCATTGCGCAGGATCAGTACATCACCATTGGCACAGGTAAAGATCTTTTCTTCCGGGATACCTGTCTGAATCGCTGTCTGCTTATGCTGACGAAGCATCTTATATTCACCATGTACCGGCATGAAATACTTTGGTTTGATCAGCTGTAACATGAGCTTCTGCTCTTCCTGGGAAGCATGTCCCGTTGTATGCAGGTTATTAAAGATAGAGTTGGTCAGTACATTTGCACCCGCTCTGAATAATTTATTGATTACGTGGTTGACGCTTGATCCATTGCCCGGAATCGGATTGCTGGAGAAAACGATCGTATCATTCGGCATAAGCTTGATGTAACGATGTGTTCCCTGAGCAATACGGCTTAGGGCCGCTAACGGTTCACCCTGACTTCCTGTACAGATGATGCATATCTTATCCTCAGGCGTATGATTTAATTCCTCAGGTGTGAGGAAATAGCTGTCAGGCACCTTGATCCATCCCAGCTTACGGGCAATCGTAACCACATTTTCCATGCTTCTTCCAAAGATACAGACTCTTCTTCCGCAAGAAACCGCGCAGGATAAGATCTGTTCCACACGATGCACATTGCTGGCAAAGGTTGCGACGATCAAACGTCCCTGCGTTTTCTTAAAGATTTCAAAGATAGCCTCAGATACCTTCTTTTCCGAAATAGAAAAATCCTCGATACCGGAATTCGTAGAATCACTCATCAATAACGAAACACCGGTAGCTCCTAAATAAGCCATCTTCTGATAATCAGAATTAGTACCTACAGGTGTCAGGTCAAATTTAAAGTCCCCGGTCGTAACGACACGTCCGTTAGGTGTATTTACGATAATTCCCAATGAATCGGGAATCGAATGGGTCGTATTGAAAAAACCGCAACGGAAATGCTTTGTATTCACCACACTGTCTTCATTGATCTCGATGATCTTACAGTGCTTCAGCATTCTTCTTTCTTCTAATTTCCGATTGATCAGCGCAACTGCAAAACGCGGTGCATAAATCGCTTCGATATCAACCGTCTTCAGCAGAAAAGGAATTCCGCCGATATGGTCTTCATGACCATGCGTAATTAAAAGTACTTTTCTTTTATATCTATTTCTGACCAAATAATTGTAATCAGGTATTACATAATCAACACCAAGCAAGCTTTCTTCAGGAAAACGCACACCGGCATCGATGATGAGTATTTCATCCTCGTGCTCGATGCAGTACATATTTTTACCAACTTCGCCTAAACCGCCCAAAGCAAATATCAACGTATCTGTTTTTTTCGGTGTGACTCTATTATAAGTATTTTTCCCGCTTTCTCTTAGTGCCGTCTTATCATATTGTTTCATTAATATCTCCTTTCACTAGCACTTGATTACTCATAGTATAACACATCAAAGGAAAAAAATGTAGCATTTGCATTTTTTTATTCGATGACGATGGCATCTTCAATCGGCTGCCACGGATTTACAGGATTGATGTGGTCATAAAAGAGAATACCGCTGAAATGGTCGATTTCATGCTGTAAGACGATGGCCGGATAACCGGACAATCTGAAGATGACCTCTTTGTCCTGTATACAGTCATAGGCTCTGACTTTGATACGGGCACTGCGTGGTACATAGCCGGCATGTTCATCTTCTACGGACAAACAGCCTTCGCCTTCCTTAAGGTAAGCCATCTGTACAGAATTGGAGATGATCTTCGGATTGGCTAATGCCAGCTCGATATCTTCCTTATCTTCACCCATCGGAATGCAGACGCCAAGAAGCTGTTTTAAAACACCGACCTGAACGGCGGCGATCCCAACTGCGGGACGAATATTTTCCTTTTCGCTTAATTCGGGATCTTGGGAACATTTCACATGACTCAGCAGCTTTAAGGCCAATTTTTTATCTTCTTCACTTAACGGCAATTCTACCGGTTTTGATTTTTCACGAATCAGATGATCACTATCTTTAATGATTTCTTCTGCTTTAAAAAACATATTTATTCACCTCTGTCTTTCTATTTTATAATATTTTGATGTACTTGAAAAGAATCTTTTTCTTCCATTCATTTATAAAATTGTGTAAAATGAAACAGGAGGCGATTTGATGCGCAAAATAAAATTCAACATGCCCAAAAAATATGATCGGCTGATTCATGCCAGCGTCATAGTTTTGATCGTGCTGGGAACTTTGATGGTCGCATCTACAAGTGTCGGAGAAACGAGATCGGGAGGCACGACAAATAATACGATCGTCATACGAACGATCGTGAAACAGGTCCTGTTCGTGCTTGTCAGCTATTTCGCAATGGTTTTCTTTGCCAACCATTTTACGATGGAAAGAGCGATGAAATGGATCCGTCCGATCGGTTTCCTCATCGTTGTCATGCTGATTGCCTGTCTGTTTTTTGATGCTGCCGGAGGTGCAAAAAGCTGGATCCGTCTGAGCATTCCGGGGCTGGGGCAGATTACGCTGCAGCCAAGTGAATTTATGAAGGTGTTCATGATCGTGGTGATGGCGTGCATCATCGAACGGGTACGGCGAAGAAAGCTCGACTGCTGGAGCATCGTGAAGATTCCGCTTTCATTTTATATGATCGCGGCAATCGTGATTTTTCTTCAGAATGATACAGGTTCGCTCATCGTTATATCTTTGATCTGCGCCGTATGTCTTCTGATTCCTTCGCATCCGAGCTTAAAGAAGTTTCAAAAGGTTGCCGGAGGCATCTTGATCTTTGGCAGTTTGGCCGTCGTCTTTTTAGCGAGCGATGCCGGGATTGCCTTGCTTGAAAAGCTTCCTTTGGAAAGCTATATGATCAACCGATTCAAGATGGCCGCAAATCCATGGCTGGATGAATATGGTGACGGCTTGCAGCTGATCAATTCGCTGTATGCTTTTGCGACAGGTGGCTGGAGCGGAGTAGGATTTGGACAATCGATCCAGAAAATGCAATATCTGCCGGCGGCCATGACTGACTATATCTTGGCCATCACTGTTGAAGAATTTGGAATTACCGGCTTCTTAGTTGTTTTAGGCGGATATGGCATCTTGATCTATCGTTTGTTTAAATATGCCTTGATGTCAAAAAGGGAAGGCTATAAAATTTTATATATCGGTACAGCCATGTATCTTTTCATTCACTTTGTCTTCAATGTTGGCGGGGTGACGGGACTGATTCCACTGACCGGTATTCCACTTCTGTTTATTTCTTCCGGTGCCAGTTCGCTTTTCAGTATCTGTTCAGCAATCGGTATTGCTCAGGGAGCGATAGCCAGAGAGAATCGTGAGAGGGAAGGCTTATGAGAATAATTGCCGGGAAGCTTCGTTCACTGAAAATTGAAACGATGGAGGGTGACAAAACAAGACCGACGGCCGATCGTATCAAAGAGGCCATATTTTCATCCATAGGGCCTTATTTCTATGGCGGAAGGATGCTTGACTGTTATGCGGGAAGCGGTAATATCGGTTTTGAAGCACTTTCCAGAGGTATGGATGAGGCGGATGGCTTTGAAATTGATCCTAAGGCCTGTGCCTGCATAAGATCCAATGTAAAACGCTTCAAGCTTGAAGAACAGTATCATCTGCATCAAAAGGATGTAATGACGCATTTGGATGAATTAAGCGGTGAATATGATCTGATCTATCTTGACCCGCCTTATGCCAAACAGCAAAATGAAAAGCTGATCAAGATGCTTGCAGACAGAAAATTATTGAGCAAGGATGGCATCCTGATCGTTGAAAGCCGAAAAGAAGATGAATTTAAAGAAGAAATTGCTGATTTAAGACGTTATAAGAGCGTATGCTACGGCATTACGAAAATCAGTTATTATGAGAGGAAAGTATATGAAGAAAGCAATGATTCCGGGAACGTTTGATCCGGTAACAAAGGGACATCTTGATGTCATTGAGCGCTGCAGCAAGCTTTTTGATGAGGTCTATGTCGTCATCATGGTGAATGCCGCAAAAAAACCTCTGTTTAGTGAGGAAGAACGTATTGATATGATTGAAAAGGAAACGGCTCATCTAAAAAATGTAAAGGTGTTGGCAGGAAGCGGATTAACGGTCCATATGGCAAAAAAATTAGGTGTAAGCGCCATGGTAAGAGGAATCCGTGCCACCAGTGACTATGAATATGAGGTATCGATAGGAACGGCAAATATGATGCTTGAGAGTGATATCGAAACATTATTTCTTCTCAGCAAGCCGGAGTATTCCTTTGTTTCCAGCTCAACGGTCAAGGAGATTGCGATGCATCATGGAAATTTAAGCTGTTTTGTCAGCAAATATGTGGAAGAAAGGTTAGAGGAGAAGTTTCGATGATTCAGTTGATTTGCTTTGATTTAGATGATACGTTGATGGATTTTCATAAAGGGGAAGAGATTGCTTTTTATGAAACGATGAAGGAAGAAAATATTGAAGCAAGTATGGACGATTATCTCCTTTATAAAAAAATTAATGGAGCATTATGGAAAAAGCTTGAAAAGGGAGAAGTTGAACGGTATGCTTTGCAAAGAATCCGTTTTGAAGAATTGAAAAAGGAAAGCCGGCTTGATTTTGATGTTGAGAAAGTCAATGCATTGTTTCCTCAAAAGCTTTCTGAACAGGCTATTTTATTAGAAGACAGCGTAAAAATTCTTGAGTGGTGTTCAAAAAAAGCAAAACTGGCATTGGCTTCAAACGGAACTGCGTCAATTCAGTATCGAAGGATTGAAAAAGCAGGAATAAAGAAATATTTTGAATATATATTCATATCTGAAGAAGTGGGTTATGCGAAACCTCACCCTGCTTATTTTGATGCGATTTTTAAAAGTGCGAACGTTTCTCCAAAGGAAGTGCTTTTTATTGGTGATTCGTTAAGTGCAGATATGAACGGAGCGGTGGAAAGCGGATGTATCAGTGTCTGGTTTAATCCTAAGCATATCATCAATGATTCAGCGGTCATACCGGACCATGAAATCGACCGCCTTTCTTCAATCATAGACAGATGGGAGGAATTTAAATGAAATATTATATCGTATCGGATATTCACGGAAGCAGTGCCAATCTTGAAAAGGTATTGCAGATGTTTGATGAGGATGGTGATTATCTGATAGTCTTAGGTGACATCCTTTATCATGGACCGCGTAATGACCTGCCGGCTAATTATGAACCTAAAAAGGTGGCAGCGATGCTGAATGAAAGAAAAGAAAAGATCATTGCGGTACGTGGCAATTGTGACGGTGAAGTGGATCAGATGGTGCTGGAATTCCCGATTACCGCTGATTATCAGATGCTTCCTTTTGATGGTTATAAGATATTTGTTACCCATGGACATCTCTATGATGAAAATTTAAAGTGGGTCGGCGAACAGGATGCCGTGCTGTTTGGACATATCCATATTCCTGTGGCTGAGAAGATCAATGGCTTGCTTTATCTCAATCCGGGCAGCATCTCACTTCCGAAAATGGAAAGCGTGCCGAGCTATGGTGTTTTAGAAAATGATGTATTTACGATCTATGATTTAGATAAAAATATTGTCAACTCTTATAAAATCAAATAAAGATTGTGATATAATAGGAATAGTTTGGAGGTGGATCATGCATTCTAAGGTTGGTGAGGTCAGAGAGGGCATCATTAGCGGCATACAGCCCTACGGTGCTTTTGTACAGCTGGATTCCGGGGAAAAGGGCTTGATCCATATTTCTGAAATATCAAAGGGATATGTGAAGGATGTCGCACAGTTTCTCCATGTCGGAGAAAGGGTTCGTGTTAAGATCCTGGACTATGATCCGCTTTTGAATCAATGCCGTCTTTCGTTAAAGGCATTACAATCCAACAGATCCCATCGTAAGAGTTCAAGAGAACCGAAGGTTCCTAAAATGGTGATTGGTTTTAAGACTCTGCAAGAGCATTTAGATGAATGGATTCAACAGCAGAATAAGGAGGAGCAGAATGTTGAAATTTAGTAGTGAGCATGCATTTTTACAAGAAGATATTATGGATTATCAGGCAGCTGTCAGCAAGTATCATGATCAGCTGATGAATAAGACAGGCTTAGGAAATGATTTTGTTGGCTGGGTAGAATGGCCAAACTGCTATGATAAGGAAGAATTTGCACGTATTTTAAAAGCGGCTGAAGATATTCGTAAAAAATGTGATGTATTTCTTGTTTGCGGTATAGGCGGTTCTTATTTAGGAGCAAGAGCCGTTATTGAAATGGTCAATGGCGTTTATAATGATGCGAAACCGGAAATCGTTTTTATCGGTAATACATTCTCTTCAACTTATGTTGCTCAGGTGCTGAAGCATATTGAAGGAAAAGAGGTTGTCTGCAACGTTATTTCAAAATCCGGTACAACGACAGAAACAAGTGTAGCTTTCCGTCTGATCAAGCAGTATATGACGAAAAAATATGGTGACAAGGTTCATGAATATATCTATGCAACGACAGATGCCCATAAAGGTACATTGAAGTCGATGGCAGATAAGGAAGGCTATGAAACTTTTGTCATTCCGGATGATATCGGAGGAAGATTTTCGGTCATCACACCGGTAGGTTTATTGCCGATTGCTGTTGCCGGCATCGACATTCAATCATTGATGGATGGCTGTGCACAAGCTTATAAGGATCTTGATACCGATGATTTAAGCAAAAATATTGCTTATCGTTATGCCGTTTGCCGCCGTATTCTTGAACATCAGGGAAAGGTTGCAGAGATGTTTGTATCCTATGAAACCCAGATGGCGATGGTTGCGGAATGGTGGAAGCAGCTGTTTGGTGAGAGTGAAGGAAAGAATGGTACAGGATTATTGCCTTGCTCAGTCAATTTCTCAACAGACCTTCATTCTATGGGTCAGTTCATTCAGGAAGGACGTAAATGTCTGTTTGAAACATTGATCAAGGTAGAAAAGCCAACACTGGATATTACTTTCCCAAGCGACAGCGAGAATTTAGATAATATGAATTATCTTGCCGGTAAATCACTGCATTGGATCAATCAGATGGCTTGCCTTGGAACATTGCAGGCCCATGTAGAAACAGGACATGTTCCAAATCTTGAGATTACCATTCCGGATATGAGTGCCCATACCTTTGGTTATATGGCTTATTTCTTCTTTAGAGCCATTGCCATGACGACTTATCTGAATGAACAAAATCCATTCAATCAGCCGGGCGTAGAAGTCTATAAGAAGAATATGTTCAAGCTTTTAGGAAAAGAATAAGTGAAAATGGGCGAAAGCCTAATTTATAAAAAAACTGTATGAGTGAATTTCTTATTCACTCATACAGTTTTTAAATATTCACTTATAAAATTTCTTCTAAAAGCTTTATATTCTTTCGAGCTTTCATAATTTTTTTATGACAGACTGTTTCTTTTAATACCTCTTCACTTTTATTTAAATATAGCATGGCATCTTTTGTTTTTTTATGATAATAAGATAATACCACAATATGTAAACAGGAGATTGTTGTGTTATACTTAGGATATAAGGAAAGCGAACAGACCTCGATGAACATCTTAAGGATCCTGGCAGACAATGGAATGGATTATGAGAAAAAGAACGATGCATTAAAGAAGTATGAGATCCAACTCAGGGGAGGACTGGCAGAGGAGGTAAGAAGCATGTGTAATTATGGTGCCTATGTGGAGAAAAAGTGTATGGAGAAAGGACTTCAGAAAGGTGTTTATACATCATTATGTTCACTAATGGAGAATCTGAAGATTGATCTGCATGAAGCGATGAAACTGTTGAATGTTCCTGAAAGTGAATATGATCATTACGCTGAAATGATGAAATCATGAAAAGCTGTGTATGACAGCTTTTATATGTATCATATATTTTATGGAAGATATAAATGATAAGGACAAGATCATATATCTTGCGAAATTTATTCACGAATAATTATGGAATTTATAGCTTTCAAAAAAGAAAAAACTCCGTGAAGGAGTTTTATGAGTTAACTGGCAGTCATTGATCTTTCAATTAGCCGGAAGATCGATTCACCATTGGAAATCCTCTTTTGGACCATTTTTGTACAGCAGTTATATTTATAAAATGTTTTTTGTGTATTTTTCACATTGCAATATACCTTCCAATGGCCGATAAGCTTACATTTACAGCTTTTATTCATGAAATGGATGACATCATAAAGCGGATAACCGAGAAAGAGTCCGATCTCATGTGGAAACTCATCTTCTAATAACCGTTTGCGCAGATGCTCCAATACTTTTGTCAAATCTTGATTTGGATAATGGAACGGTTTGAGAATATCCCAGACAAGCGGATTTGACAGGATATGAACAAGGCTTACAGATTCATAGATATAAAGCAGGACACTGCTTTTGTTTTCTTGCAGGATGCAGATTTGAATGCCATATTTTTTGAATTGCTGATTGAAATAGTGAAGACATTCTTCATAATCGGGGATGTCTTTTTTTTGAATTCTGAAAAGACTGGCTGTTTTCATGCCGATCAGTGTCGGAGCACTGTATAAAGCAAGCTTTTCTTGGAAAGTCAATGCACTTTCAGGCATAAATTAAAGCTTCTTTAAAAGATTGCCGATATTTTCGATGTCTTCATCTGTTCCGTCGTTTTCAACTTTATAAAGACATTCCACACCATACATTTCACTGATTTTATCACCAGCCTGACAATAGGCTTCACCATATCCTGTATCACCGCTGACAACGACACCCTTGAGATGTTCACTGTTGGCGGCAAGGAAGTCTTCAACTTCACTAGGAATATCACCATATCCATCCGTATAGGTAAAAAGTACGAAGTCCTCTGGACAGCTCTCATTGCCGGATTCGATCTTTGTGGCATCAATACCTAAACGGCTGACGATTGATTCAACATTACCTGTTCTTGAAGCGTATATAACTTTCATAATTTTCCTCCTTTAAATTAGTCTTAGCTAACTTTATCTTAAGAATATCATGGCAATATATTTGTGTCAAGATAAAAGTTAACCAAAGATAACTATACTGTATAAAACGCTCATGAAGGAAGAAATTAAATGAAATCGCTTGAAAAAAGCCGGGATGTGTGCTAATATATCCCTGTAAAGTAAACGAGTGGACGAGAGTCCACTTTCATTTTGTTAGAAAAGGAGAAAAGATGGATCAGGAAGCAAAAATCAGAGAAAGCATATTGCCATTGCTTGACGAAATGCATGTAAAACTTTATGACATGACATGGACGCATGAAGGTAAGCATAAGATTCTGCAGATTGCCATTGAAAGAGAAGATGGCAGCGTAGATGTCGATCTTTGTGCCAGTGTTGCCGAAGTGATCGGTGCTAAGCTGGATGAAATGGACATCATCAGCTTTGAATATATGCTGGAGGTATGTTCACCGGGTGCTGAGCGAAAGTTAAGAAATGTTCAGGAAATTGAAAATGCAGTGGGCAAGTATGTATATGCGAAATTCAAAAAGACGATCGGAAAACTGAATGAAGTTAAAGGAACCTTGGTCAGTGTCGAGGATAACTGCTGCTGTATTGAGTATATGGATAAGACGTTCAAAAGACAGATCAAAGTGGATATTGATGATTGTTCTCTGATCCGTCTTGCGGTAAAAATTTAGTAAACGAGGTAATTGAAAGATGAAACTAAAAGATTTAATGAAAGCGATGCAGGCGATCGAAGAGGATCGTTCGCTGAGTGTTGAAGTTGTAACATCTGCACTAAAAGAAGCTCTCACAAAAGCTTATCGTAAACATGTGGAAATGCCGGATGCTCTCGTTGAGGTAGAAGTCAATGAAAGTGATGGGGAAATCAAGGTTTTCCGCCAGAAGACGGTCGTGGAAAACGTTGAGGATGATGAATTTGAAATTTCTTTAGAGGATGCCAAGGCATTGAAAGAAGATGCTCAGATTGGGGATACGATTTCTACCAATGAGATCAATATTGCGGATTTTGGACGTGCAGCAGTCATATTAGCTAAAAATGTATTGCGTCAGAAAATCAAAGAAGCTGAAAAGCAGGCGGTTTATGATGAATATATCGATAAGTTGGAGGATATGGTCGTAGGTACGATTGAATCTGTGGAAGAAAAGTTCTGTGTAGTGAATATCGGTAAGACATTAGCGCTGATGCCAAGAGTGGCCCAGATTCCGGGAGAGGTATATAAGGAAGGTCAGCGTATCCGTGTCGTAATCAGTGAAGTCAATAAGGAAACCAAGGGTGCACAGGTGCTTGTCAGCCGAGCTGATGCAAATTTGGTTAGAAGACTTTTTGAGAAGGAAGTACCGGAAATCTATCAGGGAATCGTTGAAATCAAAGAGATTGCTCGTGAACCCGGTGAAAGATGTAAGATGGCCGTTTATTCTAAAAATGAAAATGTTGACCCTATCGGAGCTTGTATCGGACCAAGAGGCAGTCGTGTACAGGTTGTCATCGATGAGCTTCATGGTGAAAAGATCGATATTTTTGAATGGAGCGAGGATGTCAGCGAACTGATCAAAAATGCCCTTTCACCGGCACAGATCCTGGCAGTCATTCCGAATCCTGAGAAAAAAGGATTGCTGGTAGTTGTTGCTGATTCACAGTTGTCATTGGCAATCGGTAAAAAAGGTAAGAACGCACGTCTTGCAGTAAAACTGACAAACTCCAAGATCGATATCAAAGCTGAGAGCGAGGTTGAGGCGATGGGTATTGATTATCGCACAATCTATGCAAAACAGCAGGAAGAGCTGCAGGCTCGCTTAGCAGAAAAACGTGCTGCCGAACAGCAGAAATATTTTGAAGAGAGAAGAGCTACTGAAAATTCAGAAGAATTTGATGAGGAGCTTTTTGATGAAATTGAATATGATGATATCCATGAAGATGAGGCAGCTGATCGTGTCGCAGCAGAAGAAAAGAAAGATGATGTGCAGGAAGCTGTAAAAGAAGAGCCTGTCAAGGAAAGAGAAGAAACAGATCTTGAAAGAGCTGCTCGTATTGCGAAAGAGAAGAAAGCTAAGGAAGGTATCGATCTTGCCAGCAAGCAGGAATATGTATCTAAATTTGAATCTCTTGCCGGTGTAACGACAAAGCCTCAGGCACCTGCTCCTAAGAAAAAGAAGAATAAAGAAAAGAATGAAGAGGAAGAAAGCCTGCGTAAGCCAACTTTTGATTTGAAAAAGGATTACGAGATGAAGCCGATTTATTCTGAAGAAGAATTAGCGGAAATTGCGAAACGTGAAGCTGAAGAGAGGGAAAATGACTGGATCAATGATGACATCGACTTTGATGAATTCGATGAATATTACGATTAGGTGAATTATGAGAAAGATACCGATGCGTAAATGTGTTGTTACTCAGGAACAGCTTCCGAAAAAAGAATTGGTCCGGGTTGTCCGCACACCTGAGGGAAATGTAGTCATTGATCGTACAGGAAGAACAAATGGCCGGGGTGCTTATTTGAAAAAAGACCCGTCGATCATTGAACTGGCAAAGAAGAAGAAAGCACTGGCAAGAGCTTTAGAATGTGAAATTGATGACTCCTTATATGAAGAGCTGAAGGAGTTTATGAATGGATAAGATATATAATCTGATAGGTCTTGCGATGCGTGCCAGAAAAGTTATCAGCGGGGAAGAACTGATGGATGCGATCCGCAAAAAAAGAGTGTCACTTGTGATCGTTGCTGAGGATGCAAGTGAGAATACCAAAAAAAGATATTCGGATAAATGCAGCTTTTATGATGTCGATCTGATCATGATAGAAAGCTCTGAAAGGCTGAATCAGGCAATTGGAAAGTCAAATCGGATGGCTGTAGGAATATGTGATGAGGGATTTAAAAAAAGTATTATGAAATGCTGGAAAGGCTAGGTGATATTGATGGCAAAAGCCAACACAAACAAAAATAAGAAAAATCAGAAAAAGACTTTTACACCAAGAGAAAAAAGGGTGGAAGTGACTGAGATTACTTATTCATCTCCGATCACGGTAGGAGAATTAGCTGAAAAGCTTCACCGCAATTCAAGTGAACTGATCAAGGTATTATTCATGCTTGGAAATATGGTAACGATCAACTCACAGCTGGATGACGATACGGTAGAGCTGTTATGTATGGAATTTAACGTAAAAGTGACAAAAGAAGTCGTTGTCGATGAAAGCGATCTGGAAGAAGAGCTGAAGGAAAACGATGATGATGAGGCATCACTGGTTCCGCGTCCTCCGGTCGTTACGATCATGGGACATGTCGATCATGGTAAGACGACACTTTTGGATACGATCCGTAAATCAAGAGTTACAGCAGGTGAATTTGGTGGTATTACACAGCATATAGGTGCTTATCAGGTAAGCGTCAAAGGAAAGAAGATTACTTTTTTGGACACCCCGGGACATGAAGCTTTTACGGCCATGCGTGCCAGAGGTGCTCAGATTACTGATATCGTCGTCATTGTCGTAGCGGCTGATGACGGTGTCATGCCTCAGACCAAGGAAGCGATCGATCATGCCAAGGCAGCAGGAGCACCGATCATTATTGCGGTAAACAAGATCGATAAGCCGGATATCAATCTGGATCGTATCTATGGTGAGCTGGCAGATAATGGTGTCATGCCGGAAGAATGGGGCGGAAATACGATCTTCTGTAAGATTTCTGCTAAGTTTGGTACAGGTGTCAATGAGCTTTTGGAAAGTATCTTGACATTGGCTGAGGTTGAAGATTATCGTGCCAACCCTAATCGTTTGGCTACGGGTACCGTCATTGAGGCCAAGCTGGATAAGGGAAGAGGTCCTGTGGCAACGCTTTTAGTTCAAAAGGGAACACTGCATACGAGTGATATCGTTGTTGTTGGTAGTGCTTTAGGACGTGTACGTAAGATGGTGGATGATCACGGACGTGAAATCAAGAGTGCAGGTCCGTCCAGTCCGGTAGAAATTATCGGCTTGAATGATGTTCCGGAAGCCGGCGATGTCTTCAAGGTGTTTGAAAATGAAAAGAAAGCACGACATATCGCAGAAACACGCTTACAAAATAAGATCGATCATGATCGTAATGCGACAAGTGCTCTGACATTAGATGATTTGGCACGTCAGATTGAAGAAGGAAATATCCAGTCGATCAATGTCATCATCAAAGCTGATGTCCAGGGAAGTGCTGAAGCTGTCAAGGCTTCATTGGAAAAGCTTGAAGTTGAAGGTGTAAAGATCAATGTTATCCGTTCAACAGCGGGTGCTATTACAGAAAGCGATATTGATCTGGCAAATGCTTCCAATGCAATCGTCATCGGCTTTAATGTTCGTCCAAGTGCTAATGTAAGAAAGAAAGCAGAAGAAGTGAAGGTCGATATTCGTCTGCATAATATCATCTATAAGGTGATTGAAGAAATGGAAGCAGCAATGAAGGGAATGCTGGCACCGGTATATGAAGAAGTGATTATCGGACAGGCAGAGGTACGTCAAACATTCAAAGTCAGCAAGGTAGGAACCATTGCCGGATGTATGGTCACAGATGGCTGTATTCGTAAGGGATGTAAGGTACGTCTGATTCGTGATGGCATCGTGGTTTATGAAGGAAATTTAAATTCGCTGAAGCGATTCCAGAATGATGCCAAGGAAGTTACAAGCGGTTATGAATGTGGTTTGACGATTGAAAACTTTAATGATATCAAAGAAAAAGATATCATAGAAGCTTATGAAGACCAGCAGGTAGAGGTGGTCTAATGACTAAAAATGACAAGATGAATCATATTGTCCAAAAAGCAGTTTCTGAAATTATTCAGTTTGAGCTGAAAAATCCTAAGGTGGGTTTTATTACCATTACAGATGTTCAGGTTACAAATGATAATTCATATGCGAAGATATTTGTTTCATTCTTGGGCAAGGAAGAAAGAGCTGCAGCGGGTTTAAAGGCTTTGAATCAGTCAAAGGGCTTTATACGCAGTGCATTGGCAAAGCGTTTGACGATTCGTAAGACACCGGAGCTTATTTTTGAAATCGATCGTTCCCTGGAACGGGGAAATAAGATCGATAAGATTCTGAATGATTTGAAGCAGGTGTAAAATGAATCAGAATATAACGAATGTTCAAGAAAAAATTCTTCAAGGAAAAGGAATTACAAAAGAAGAAGTTCTTTCATGTCAGAATGCTGTCGGAAATGATGAAGATTTGTTTTATGTCTATTGGATCATGGCACGTTATTATTTAGATAGAAATCAAGAGGATGCCATGACCTACTGTATCTTGAAATGCTATGAGCTTAATGAAAGAAATCATTTTGATCTTCCTTTTAAAGTAAAAGATTTTATAGAAGCCAGAGGCAGCTTCATTGAAGATGCGATCGAAAAGACGCGTGTACGTCTGTTACCATTATCCGTTTTATTCGGAGTATTGGTACTGGTCTTATTTTGGATGATCATTGGTCAGGGAGAATTAGGTGGCTTTATCATTGGCTTTATCTTGATGAACCTTATCTCAATATTTTTCCAGACTTTTGGTTCGAGGAAAACATTTGATTCTTTTAAGAAGAAACAGTATGCGGCAGTATATAATTTTTTGGATGAGAATGATAAAGTATTTGCGGATGGGCATTAGCCTATCCGTTTTTTTTATTTCCACATACTTTAGTTTGAAAGGACAATGACAATGTACACAAGATATGTATTACGACTCGGAGATAAAGGAATTGCAGTAAACAAGATTCAGGCTTATTTAAATATGTTTGTTGATGCAGGTTATATCACGACAAGATTGACACCGGATGGTATATTCGGTCCAAGAACACAGACAGCTGTAAGAGAAATACAGTCGTATATGAGGATGAATCCGGATGGTGTGATTGGAAATGCCACATGGGATGGTATCTTTGAATTGTTGAAAAGATTAAATGTGATGACAAATATTCCGGTTGCCAGTGTTTCTTATTATTTATATTTAGGTGATTATGGTATAGCTGTATTTAAGATGCAGGAATATCTGAATGAATTTGCTGCTAAGAATCCTTGTTTAAAAAGTGTGAAGGTAGATGGCGAATATGGCAATGCAACACGTATGGCCGTTCAGCAGTATCAGTATCTTAAAGGATTACCGATTGATGGAGCTATTGGCAAGGCTACATGGGATGATATCGTTAATGAAAGAAATCAGCCGGCAACACCAGCAAATTAAATAAGATCTGAAAAAAAGCGATGCTCAAAACATCGCTTTTATTCGACCTTCATCATCCGATAACCAACGCCGATATGCGTTTGTATATATTGGGGTGAATCCGGTTTTGACTCGAGTTTTTTTCTTAAAGTAGCCATAAAGACACGTAAAGAGGTCACATCATTTTCCCAGCTGCTGCCCCATATCTTCTGTGTGATATATGTGTGTGTCAGCACCTTGCCTATATTTTTTGCCATCAGACATAAAAGCTTGTATTCAATAGGTGTCAGATGCAGTTCTTCATCATCAAGGTAGGCGCATCCTGCCGCAAAATCAATCTTAAGGTGACCATTGGTAAAGATGGCTTCATTCGCTGTTGAAGAAGCGTTGATGATGGCTAAACGACGCTGTGTAACTCGTAGTCTTGCCAGAAGTTCTTCTACTGAGAACGGTTTTGTGAGGTAGTCATCTGCTCCGGCATCGAGTGCTTCGATCTTATCACTGTCCTCGCTTCGGGCACTGATAACGATGATGGGCATATTTGACCAGCTGCGGATACGTTTGATAACTTCCACCCCATCTATATCCGGCAATCCCAAATCAAGGAGAACGATATCGGGATTATGTGAAGAAGCTTCCATGATCGCATTTTCTCCATCGTTAGCTATGATATATTTATAGTCATGTGTTTTTAGTGTTGTCGTAATCAGATTTCGTATAGGAGCATCATCTTCTACGACGAGTATCAGAGTTTTATTCATTGAAGGTCACCTCGCTTAATGGTAATGTAAATGTGAAAATACAGCCCTGCGGCTGATTGTCTGTCAGTGTGATTTCTCCGCCATGAGCATTGATGATGGATTTACATAAAGGAAGACCAAGACCAAGGCTGCGCAAGCTGTCGGCAATCTTGTTATTTCCGGTAAAGAACATTTCGAATACACGTTCTTTTAAATGATCATCAATACCATTGCCGTTATCTGCAATGCTGATGTATATCCACTGATTCTTTTTTTCTGCAGTGATTTTGATTTTTGAACCCTTTGGTGTATATTTGATGGCATTATCGACAATATTGATCACGACCTGCATGATAAGCTTTGCATCCATTTTTGCTAATAAAAGTTCATCTTTATATTCAACACAGATATCATGTTCGATGCTTTTGCGATTCAGATGCTTTAAGGCTTCATCAATCACCTCATCCACAAGCTGTATGGACATATTGAAATTCATTCGTCCTTCTTCAATACGGGTAACGGACAATAAATTTTCCACAAGACTGATAAGCCATTGAGAATCATCATAGATATCATTAAAGATCTGTTTTCTTGTTTCATCATCTAATTGATCATAGTTAGATAAAAGGTTGCTGGCATTACCGGAGATCGAAGTCAGCGGGGTCCGCAGATCATGGGAAATCGTACGTAAGAGATTCGCACGCAGCTGTTCGTTTTTCGCAAGTACCGCTGTCCTTTCTTTTTCTTTGGCAATCTGGCTGTTATCAAGGGCAAGCGCACATTCATCAAGGATTGAAAGAAGCAGATTGTTTTCAAATGAATCAAGAGGCTCATCTGTAATATGAATACCGATGACCCCATATACCTTGTGATTGATACGGATCGCTAAATAAAGACATTTCGCATCGCCGTAGATCGATGTCGTGGCACCGGCCCTTTTCTTATTCGTGAAGACCCATTCCGCAGCTTTTCTTTCTTGGCTTGAAAACAACGCTTCTGAGGAGGCTTCCGGCATCACACAGAACAGATATCCCTTTGCAAGCTTATCATTGACTTGCGGATAGGCAACGATATCACGATCCAGCAGTTTCATGAGCTGGCTGGCTGTGATATTAATGATATCATGCTCATCTTTTGCCTTTTGAAGCAGCTGGCTGGTATCAAATAAGATTTTTGTCCGAAACGCAGTCTGGGCAGACATCTTTGCATGATCCTTTAGCTTGGCCGCCAATGTTCCGGTAATGATGGAGGAGGCCAGCATGACGATGAATGTGACAGGATAACCTGAATCATAGGCATGAAAGGTAAGCTTAGGGTCAATGAGGAAAAAGTTAAACAGCATTACAGCAAGTATTGAGCTGATGACGCTGCAGAAATATCCTCTGGTAAATAAAGAAATCAGCAGGATACCAAGTATATAGACAGGGATCGTATTCGATTCAGTAAATCCAAAGCGTAAAAATAAAGAACCGATCAATGTGGCAATGCTTAAGATAAGAAAGGTGATTCCAAGGTCCTGCCAAGTGGGAATCAGCGGATGAGCAAAAGTCTTTTTGACCTTGTAGCGAGTATCCGTCGCTGAATCGGGTATGATATAGATATCCAGATTCGGAAGCATTTCTGTCAGTTTTTCACTTAAAGAAGGTTTGCTCCAGAAATGACGGCGCATAACGTTGCTGCGGCCGATCACGATCTTTGTGACACCGGAAATTTTCGCAAACTCGCTGATCTGGTAAGAAATATCTTCTCCGTATACCGTTGCGATATGGGCTTTTAGTTTCTGTGCCAGCTGAAGATGACCCTGAAGCCTTTTTTTATCTGTTTCGGACATCTTGTCGGCATATGATGTATGCACATAAAGAGCCGTAAAAGAGCCTTGAAAGGCCTTTGCCATCTTAGCGGCTGTACGTATGATCTTCGCATTGGAAGGTGAAGATGAAAGACATACAAGAATATGTTCCGCTTCTTTATTTTCATGATATATTGGCTGACTGTTCATTGCTTCCACCTCACATACAAACTAATTATATATCACAGATTCATAAAATAATCTACTATTCCATCATGAAAACCGGTAAGGTTTACTGCAAACAGGCAGACCTATGCCTGCCTGTTTGTTTTATATTTACGATTCGCTGACATTTTTCTGTTGTTCATAGCAGAAATCATGTCATCATGGTTGTCATAAAGAACGATTTTTGCGTTCTGGTGCTTTAATCGGAAGCGGCGTACTTCAGAAGTAATCTCTTCATCAGAAAGCTCATCCGTAAGCATCACAAAAGAAGGTTCCTTTTTTTCAGATTCTTTTTGGATGGATGAATGATTTTCATTTAAAAATATATCCAGCTTTCTTATTACAAAATATAAGAAAAGAAAGATTGCTGCCATCGTTAAAATCAATAAGGCTTCCTTCATATCTGCTCACCACCTTGAAAGGTATTGATTTTAAATATGGAAACACTTCTGCAATGCTTTATATTCACCAAGCACCAGCATTGTGACATTCTGTGTCAGGACAGTATCCGGAGTCACATTCATATTCATCTTACCATTTTCTTTTACAGCCATGATATTGATATTATATCGTTTACGGATATCAATCTGACCTACGCTTTTACCGATCCATGACTGAGGCGGTGTTACTTCAAAGATCGAATGGGTATCATCCAATTCAACATAATTAAGAAGATGATCGGAACTGTATCGGATGGCCGCCCATTTTGCTACCTGCTTTTCAGGATAAACGACTTCATCTGCACCGTTTCGTAACAAGAATTTTGCCTGCACATCACGTTCAGCACGGGATACGACCATTTTAGCGCCCATTTCTTTTAAAAGAGAAGTTGTTTCTAATGAGCTTTGAAAATCATTGGCAATGGCAACGATACATACATCATAATTACCGATACCTAATGATCTCAAAAAGTCTTCATTGGTACTGTCACCGATTTCTGCACTGGTAACAAAAGGAAGAATATCATTGATTCTTTCTTCATTGTGATCAACTGCCATTACCTCATGGCCTAATTCATTTAATTTTGTTGCAATATGTCTTCCAAATCTTCCAAGACCGATTAATAAAATAGATTTCATATCATTTTCTCCTCGTATAATATTTCGACAGTTATTTTCATCTGCTGTCAAGATGCTGTATCCTGAGTTAACATTAAAACAGAAATATTGTGCTGTCTTCTTTTATGATGTCTGATAATATAAAATTTTTTTATATGTTAAAGCCGTACTGTAACCAGGATACTTTGTTAATAAATCTTTTCAAAACAAATGTTTTGGATGATCCTCCATGTTTTAGATCATTTTTATGGTTTGGATCTTACAGCTAAGATGTTCCAGCGGTTTTAACCTACTGTTATCTTTCCTTGCGGCAATTTAGAAAGGTTTTTATTTGTAGTAGAAAGTGCCGCATAGATCAATGTCAAACCACCCACTCTGCCTATAAACATGAGAGCAATCAAAATGCTTTGAGATAAAACGCCAAGCTCGGGAGTAATGCCCAATGTCAAGCCTACCGTACCAATGGCAGAAGCTGTTTCATATAAGCATGTTCCTAAAGGAAGACCTTCAACAACGCTGATGATCAAGGCACCGATAAAAAACAATGTGATATACATCATGAAGATCGTAGCGGCATTTTTGACGATGCTGCCGTCAATGCGTCGTCCGAAGAAATGGGCATCTTCTTTTTTTCTGAAGATGGCAAATGCATTGGCCAGCATGACCGCAAAAGTCGTGGTTTTCATACCACCGGCAGTTGAACCGGGTGAACCGCCAATCAGCATGAGCACGATCATGATTCCTTGTGCAGCTGTGCTCATAGCCGCCAGATTCACCGTATTAAAGCCTGCAGTTCGAGGTGTTACCGATTGAAAGAAAGAGCTCAGAATACGTTCTTTGACCGGCAGATCCATAAATTCATTAAAATAAAAGAACAGAGCCGGCAATAGAATCAGCAAAGCTGTCGTAAGAAGGATTACCTTGCTTTGCATGCGATATCGCTTAATGTGGTATTTATTCACAGCGATATCTTCCCATGTAAGAAAACCTAAACCGCCAACTACAATCAAAAGCATGATCGCAATATTGATGGAAGGACTTCCCACATAATTTGTCAGTGACGGATAAAGCGATCCGGCTCTTCCTAAAATATCAAAGCCGGCGTTGCAGAAAGCTGATATCGAATGGAAGAAGGCCATCCAGATTCCCTTTAATCCATAATCCTGGCAAAAAGCCGGCATCATGATCAAAGCCCCTAATAATTCTATAATTAAAGTAGCTTTTAAAATAAAACCAGTCAGCCGGACGATACCTCCTACTTTTGGAGCAGCAATGGCCTCCTGCATCAGACTGCGTTGTTTCAGAGATATTTTTTTACCGGAAAGAAGGGTAAAGGCTAAAGCGATAGTTACGACTCCCAAACCACCGATCTGAATCAGTGCGATAATCACTCCTTGCCCAAAGGTCGACCAGTAGCTGCCGGTATCCTGGACGACAAGTCCGGTTACGCAAACAGCAGAGGTAGAAGTAAATAGCGCTTCATTGAAGGGTGTTATGACACCGCTTTGGGTGGATATCGGAAGCATGAGAAGCAATGCTCCCAGCAACACAACAGCTGCGAATCCAAGAATAATGATCTGAAATGAAGTCAGATATCTTTTTTTATGTGCCAGTTCACTCATATTGTCACTCCTTTGCACACTGTTATTATAGTGCCCTTTATTTTAAGAAAGTGTTAGGACATCGTGATTTGTATTAAGATTGTGTAAAGATAGCAATGATTTAAAATAACGAATGAAAAGATAGAAAATAATGAAAAATTAGGAAAGAAAATGTAATAGTGTAATAAAAATGTAAAACGCTATCCCAAAAAATGTAAAAATACATCTCAAAATGTAGAACATTTTATTTCATTGGTTTTATAATAAATAAAACACAATAATATGGATTTTATGAATTATTTGACGTTTTTTCATAAAATCTCATATTGTCTGATTTATCATTCGTGTTTTGAGATTGGGGAGGTGAAAAAAATAGGAGAAAGAATCTGATCAGTATGCATTTTTAGTAAGTATGTTTAGAAAGGAGAGTAGATAGACATGGATTTTTTTAAGAGCGTTCTTAAAAAAGGGGTTACGCTGGCAGCTGCATTTTTTATGGCTGTAGCTTTGGCACCTGTGAATGTATTTGCGGCAGATGGTGATGTACCGGAAGGTGCAGTGGCAAAAGTCGAAAGTAGTGGCGAATATTATGATACGTTACAAGAAGCATTGGATGCTGCCAAGGAAATTATGGTAGATGTCGATCATGAAAACCAGACCGTTACTTTAGTTGCCGATACGACAGAGTCTGTAAGTGTACCATGGGTCAAAACAAGAGATACAGCTAATGATTTCAATCTTACTGTTGATTTGGCCGGTCATACTGTTACTGGTAATGGCAGTGCTTCTGTATTTTCATTTAGCAATACTTCTAGCTATGGCGCCAGCTATCATATGAATGTAACAATTAATGACAGCAGTACCGAAAAGACGGGAACTGTTCGTGGTGGTGTTGCATCATCAGGTGGCGGTATTTACTTTAACGGTAAGAGTGGCGATACGCTGACGATCAATGGCGGAACTTTCACTGATAATACAGCAAGTACTGGCGGTGCTGTTTATTCATCTACAAGTACTGCAAGTGTAGTTGTAAATGGTGGTACTTTCACAGGAAACACAGCATCATCAGGTGGAGCTATTGCTAGTTTAAATTTGACAGTAAATGGTGGTGTAATTACTGGAAATAGTGCTGTGGGTTCTACTTCTACCACAGGCCGTGGTGGTGCAGTATATGTTTATACAACCGGAACAATCCATTTAACTGTAACAGGCGGTCAGATTTATGGCAATACAGCTGAAAATTATGGTGATGATATTGTATTTGCTTCTACAAAAGCTACTGGAGTTGCCAATTCTTCAATGCAGTTAATTGATGCGGCTTCTATGGGAGTAAAAGAAGTTTATGGTTGGTATGTTGACGGTTATAATGGAACAATTTCAGCCGGAGCAACAGCACGTTATTCTGATGATTCTATGACAGAATTTAAGGATTATGCTGACTATTCCGGTACTGAGGTTCGCGGTAATGTTCTTGCTTTAAAAGCTGCTTCCGGACCAACTCTTGCGGTAACTTATACAGATGGTGTAGAAGATGAGGTTCTATTTGAAGATCAGGTATATAATGTTCCTGAAGGATATGCGACGCCTGCTTTTGATGGAACACCATCACGTACAGGATATACGTTTGCAGGATGGACGCCTGAAGTTGCTTCTACGGTAACGGATAACGCAACTTATACGGCTGTTTGGAGTGCTAATGAATATACTTTGACATTGGATCCAGCAAATGGTGAAAAATCAGTAGATGTAGATGTAACATATGATGCAGCCGTAGGAAAACTGCCAACACCACTTCGTGAAGGTTATACATTTGAAGGCTGGTATGATGAAGATGGTAATGAAGTAACATCAGAAACTGTTTATCAATATACAGAGGATGTAACTCTGACAGCCAGATGGACAGCCAATGAATATACACTGACTTTAGATGCAGGAAATGGTGAGGATCCTGTTGAATTAACGGTTGTTTATGATGCAGCCGTAGGAACATTACCGACGCCAGAGCGTGAAGGCTATACGTTTGAAGGCTGGTATGATGAAGATGGCAATGAAGTAACATCAGAAACTGTTTATCAGTATGCAGATGATGTAACTTTGAGCGCCAAATGGAGTGCTGTTTCTAGTGAAACACCGGACGTTCCTGAAACACCTAGCACACCGACGACACCTGGCACAGATAAGGAAGAGAGTGGTTCTGTTACGACAGATACTCCGAATACAGGTGACAATGGAACATTATATGCAAGCATGATGCTTATGTTAATGTCTGTAGCCGGTTTAGCTATCCTTCTTGGTAAAAAAGTCAGAAAAGAAGTAAGATAAAATAAGAAAAAGATTGGATCAAGCCTTTTTGATAAAGGAAAATCCAATCTTTTTTTATATTCGATACAAATTACATTTTATATCCTTGCATTTTATTTTATTTAAAGAGCAAATTGATATATACTATAGCTGGGTGATGATCATGAAACATGTGAAGATGATGGTGCTGGAGCACTGTCCACACTGCCGCAAGGCATTTGAATATATTGACGAGCTCAAAGAAGAAAATATGCTTTATCGTAATATTGAGATCGAAGTCATTGATGAGGTCAAGGAAGAAGAAAAGACACAAGGCTATGATTATTGGTATGTGCCTACCTTTTTTGTCAACAATCAGAAAATCCATGAAGGTGTTCCAACAAAGGAAAGCATCCAGGCGGTATTAGAAGAGGCGATTTCGTGAGCGCTGTTTGTTTTAAAGAGATCTTACATAGTCACAACGGTTATGATATCCATATGATCGTAACCAAGCCTTTTCAGTCGGATAAAAATATCTGTGTCATTTTACTTCATGGCACATGTTCAGATATGAATGAAGTAGGGAATGCTTATGTTTACTTAAGCAGTCAGCTTGCAGATGCCGGCTATGCTTCGATTCGCTTTGATTTTATCGGCAGCGGCAGCAGTAAGGTGGATTATATCCATTATTCTTATAAAAGTGCCGTCAGTGACACACAGGAAGTCATTGAATATGCGAAAAAACTTGGCTACGATAAAATCTGTCTTTTAGGTTGGAGTCAGGGAGCAGCCATTGCTTTTTTAAGCGCAGATGAGAATATCAGTTCAACAGTAGTATTGGCTCCGGCAGTCGATATGCGGATTCTTTTTACAAAAAAGGATTATGAACAGGCGAAAATGAATGGCTTTGTCTGGTATGATCCGGGATTTAGATCACCTGTCCGTCTTTCTTTAGAGTGGTTTGAGGATGTGCTGAATACAGATGTTTTAGATATTTATTCCCAAAAGCATCTTCCGACGCTTGCCTTTCACGGCCTTAATGATTCAATCGTAGATCCTGATTGTTCACGGATGAGCGTGGATGCCAGCAATCATCCTTATTCAAGAGTTATTTATATGGATGAATGTGATCATATTTTCAATGTATTGAGTCATGGCTATGATTATTTAAAGATCATTAGCCGTGAAATGATACAATGGCTCAATGGCTTATATAATTAAGATGAAGATCATAAGCAGATCTTCATCTTTTTTTCAGTCATTTTGAATGATTTGTCCGTTTGATACATATTTATCCGGAATCAGCATTTTTATTTTTTTATCGGCAATTTCGATGATTGGATTATGCAACACCACTTCTTCTCCTTCAAGACAGACGGCTAAAGGCTTTTCCGCATATATCTCTACTTTTTTTGCTTTATAATAATGGACGATATCATTATGAGTACCATCTAAATGCTTGCCTTGTTCATAGATCTTCATGAGTTGTAGAATCTTTAAACGTGATACTTTTGGAATCAGGACAACTTCCATATAACCGTCTTGAATATTCGCATAGGGAGCCGCACAGTAACTTCCTCCGTAATAAGAAGCATTGGCACATACGACAAAAGAAAAACAGCTTTCTTTTTCTTCTATTCCGTCAACGATGATGCGCATATGATGGCGGAGGGAAGTAAAAAAAGAGTAGGCAAGAGATATCTGATAAGCTCCTTTTCCTTTCACAAAAGGAATACGTTTGAATTTATTGGCATTAAAGGCGATCATGGCATCAAGTCCGATATTGGCAATATTGATCGAATAATGATCATTTACTTTTATGACATCAACATCACATATCTGCCCATTCATCAGTTTTTTCAGATGCATGAAGTCTTTCTTAGCGTTTGGACCAAAAAATTTAATAAAATCATTCCCGGTACCGATCGGCAGATGTGCTAATACTACATTGTCATAGCCCATACAGCCATTTAACACATCGTTGAGCGTACCATCTCCTCCACAGGCATAAAGAATTACATTTTCTCCGCTTTGTGCATATTTTCGTGCAATTCTTTGGGTATCTTCCGGTGAAAGCGTCCTTTCGATACGGTAAGTTCCTTCGATTTCTTTATCCATGAACAGTTGATGTACTGTTTTGGAAATCATTTTTGTGGCATCGCTTTTTCCGGCTTTTGGATTAATAATAAATATATGTTGCATAAATCTACCTCGCTTTAATAGTATAACTGAAATATGGCAGGATAGGAAGTATTCAATTACAAATTTGTCATAAGTGTTTTAATGCAGCCATAATTCGCTATAATAATAACAGGAGGCGAGGTAGATGGATCAGGCATTATTATTTTGGATAGTTGCATGTGTATTATTCACACTACTTGAAGCCTTTACTCAACAATTCGTTTCAATCTGGTTTTTGAGCGGAAGCATCGGTGCTTTGATTTGTTCGCTTTTCGGAGCTGATGAAGAAACGCAGGGAATCGTATTTGTGATTCTTTCACTGCTGACGCTGATTGCTTTTCGACCGATGGTCAAACGACTGGTCAAGGGAGAAGCAGTACCGACGAATACAGATCTGAATGTCGGACAGATGGCGCTTGTAACTAAAGATTTTGATGAAAATTCACTGGAAGGACGAGTATTGGTCAATGATATGGACTGGGCAGCTAAAAGTCTGGATGGCAATGCTTATCATAAAGGTGAAAAGGTCATCGTAGAAAGAATTGAAGGAGTAAAATGTCTAGTAAGAAAGGCGTAGGAGATAGGTTATATGAAAATTGGAACATGGGTATTTGTAATTGCGATCTTAGTTTTTGCGATCATATTTGTAGCATGTCACGTAAGAATCGTGAATCAGAGCAAGAGCGTTGTCATTGAAAGGTTAGGTGCTTATTATAAGACATGGGGAACCGGTGTTCATTTTTTAGTACCGTTTATTGACCGTGTGGCAA
>NZ_CALVGS010000100.1 GCF_944327115.1 uncultured Traorella sp. | reverse complement strand
TACAGAATAAAAGATAAGACTGCATTAATGAAAAGATTCAGAATAATTTGTAGTATCACTATGTCCTGCTGAGCAAAGAAAGTATCTATATTTTTTATCTATTATAATCTGAATTTTAAAATTTGATAAAGGGTACACAATAGCTTCAAAGGAGCATGACATCATCGCAGAATATTGTTTAGATATCAAAAAGTATCTCTTATTCTGAAAGTACAAACGGTGACAAAACAGCTTTAATACCCGCATGTGGTTATGTATATATGAATGGCTAATCTGATTGAAAAGGGGGAGCAATATGTTTGATATGCTTGGAATAAATAATTATTTTCTTCGATTTTTCATACTTTTTGTAATTATATGTATCGCAATCTTGCCAGTCATTATATTAGCTGTTTTTCAAGCAAGACTGTGCATAAAAAATAGGAAAATATTTGGATGGATTTTACCTATACTAAGTATTTTTATGATTTTGGGATCTCTTGTAGAGGGTTACGAAAATCATTATTTGAATCCTTTTTACTTTTATTACAGTTTATTTGTAATGATTGCTGTGATCATCGCATCATTTATTAAAACTGCTCATAAAAAGAAAACAAATGTATTATTAACAATTTTCATTTTCCTCTTTACCTGGATATTCTTTGATTATACAAACATCGTAAGCGTTAATGTTGATACGGAAAACATACAGGCAAAGTATCCTTTACGTTTTGATAATGGAAGATGTACCATAGAAAAACATGATTCACTTACCAACTCTGCTTCGGATATCATATCTTGTCTTGATACAGCAGTATATATTGATGATGATCAATTCGGAGCTTATATATATATTTCATCAGATGATATTTTCTCCAAAAGAAATATTCTTAAAGAGCTTATTACGCTCAAAAAAGAAGAAGAACCTATGACAAAAGAGGAATGGAAAGTAAAAGGAATGCAATTACAAGTATATCAGTATAAAATCCCTGATAGTCCAAAAGAAACTTATAAGCCATATTATCGTATTCACTTCTCTTACGAGAATCAATTTTATAAAATTTATCTATATACAGATTCCTTTACTTCAGAGCATTCCAGCAACCCTCAAATAGATCAAAATGACAAAGAAAAAATATTGCTTTATTTGAATAATCTCTTAGAATAAATAATTTGATATAATGACATTAGATAGTATCACGATGACCTGCTGAGTAACAAAAGTGATACTGTCCATACATACTTAGTGACTATAACGGTATATGGAGCGGCTTAACTGCAAAGAACACAGATTCATATTGATTTGTGTTTTTTTATTATGTTTAAGGAAAAATATTATGAAATTTTATACAGTCATTAAAGAATACATAGATTTATCCGACAGATTCACAGGTCATGAAAGACGATAAGGACGGATCAAGACTTTATGTTGGCATCTTTCATCCTGTGAAATGGTTCAATAACCTTATTCCCTTATCTTCTCTATGAAACGATTATGAAATATCAGCTGATGGTATTCAGTTTGCATGATCAGATTATGACAATTCAATAAAATACATCGAAACCTTTTATATATTCAAAAGCATAAGCATGAAATTTGATGATATTCGGTACAAGGCTGAAATGGATCTATATAAAAGCAGATCATGATAATGAAAGGGTTCAAAAAAAATCTTTTATACATTCTCTTGATTAATATTTATTATAGTGGTACAATACGCCTAAATCAGATATATAAACCGTTGAAGCGGAGATAACGGCAATGATGCCTATACAGAGAGCCTGCGATGCTGCGAATCAGGTTAGAAACAAGTTGTCAAATGGACCGCGGAGGGTGCAGTCAAATGTGTTTTTACACAGAGTATTCTGCAACGCGTTGGCATGCGTCAGTTGCCGGGGATATGATGGTATCCTGCTAAGCGCATAGGTTTTCCTATGAATTCAAGGTGGCACCGCGGATAGTAATTATTCGTCCTTGACAGATTACGATTTCTGTCAGGGACTTTTTATATTCTTTGACATAAGTCGTATAAAAAGACAAATGTCTTAGAAAGGATGTAGAAGATGACAAATGTAAATGGACGTTTCGGCATTCATGGCGGACAGTATGTTCCTGAAACATTGA
This sequence comes from uncultured Traorella sp., assembly GCF_944327115.1. Lineage (GTDB taxonomy): Bacteria > Bacillota_I > Bacilli_A > Erysipelotrichales > Erysipelotrichaceae > Traorella. Next base: position 36,744 of record NZ_CALVGS010000100.1, on the reverse strand, counting down.
TGAATGCCCTCATTGAGCTTGAAAAAGCTTATGATCATTTTAAAAATGATCCTGCTTTCATCCAAGAACTAAATGAATTATTGAATGAATATGCAGGAAGACCTTCAAGGCTGTATTTTGCGAAAAAAATGACCCAAGATTTAAATGGTGCCAAGGTTTATCTTAAACGAGAAGATCTAAATCATACCGGAGCTCATAAGATCAACAATGTACTTGGTCAGGCTTTATTAGCTAAAAAGATGGGTAAAAGCTGTCTGATTGCCGAAACAGGTGCCGGTCAGCATGGTGTTGCGACTGCAACTGCTGCGGCCTTGATGGGAATGAAATGCATTGTTTTTATGGGTGAAGAAGATACGAAGCGACAGGCACTTAATGTCTATCGCATGAAGCTTTTAGGTGCCCAAGTAGTACCAGTAACAAGCGGTACGGCCACTCTGAAGGATGCCGTTTCTGCAGCCATGCGTGAATGGAGCGCTCATCTTGAAACAGCTCACTATTGTCTTGGCTCCGTGATGGGTCCTCATCCTTTCCCGACGATCGTACGTGATTTTCAGGCGGTGATTTCCAAAGAAATCAAAAAACAGCTGCTTGAAAAAGAAGGAAGGCTTCCCGATGCCGTTATCGCCTGTGTAGGCGGCGGTTCCAATGCGATAGGCAGCTTTTATCATTTTATCAATGATAAAAATGTACGGCTCATTGGCTGTGAGGCTGCCGGCAGAGGTATTGATACCTTTGAAACAGCCGCAACTCTTTCTTGTGGAAAATTAGGTATCTTCCATGGGATGAAATCCTATTTTTGTCAGGATCAATACGGTCAGATCGCTCCTGTCTATTCCATTTCTGCGGGACTTGATTATCCGGGAGTCGGACCTGAACATGCTTATCTCCATGATATCCATCGTGGTGAATATGTTGCCATTACAGATGATGAAGCTGTCAATGCCTTTGAATATCTGGCAAAAACAGAAGGTATCATCCCCGCTATCGAATCTGCTCATGCCGTAGCTTATGCCTTAAAAATCGTTCCTAAGATGTCTAAGGACAAGATTGTCGTTGTCACGATATCCGGCAGAGGTGATAAAGATTGTGCCGCAATTGCCCGTTATAAAGGAGAGATGATTTATGAATAAGCTCGGTGAAGTTTTCAATGATAAAAAAGCTATGATCGTTTTTATTACCTGTGGTGACCCCGATCTGGAAACAACAAGGAAAATGATCGAAGCAGTTATATCCCATGGTGCTGATATCATCATATTAGGCATTCCCTTTGCCGATCCTACGGCAGAAGGATACATGATCCAACAGTCATATCTTCGTGCTTTAAAAAATAAGCTTAGTGTTGATCAGATCATTGAATTTGTACGAAAGCTGCGTGTTGAAATCAAAATTCCTCTTATTTTCAAGACCTATGCAAATATCGTTTTTAATTACGGTATTGAAAGCTTTCTGGCTGCCTGTAAAGAAATTGATATAAACGGTCTCATTCTTTCTGACATACCTTATGAAGAAAAAGAAGAATTTCAACCGCTATGCCGAAAATATGGCATTGATCTCATATCAATGATCGTCAATGCCCCCGCTTCACGCATTCAAGCCATTATAAAAGATGCTGATGGCTTTGTATATACGCCTTCTACGATCGATGCTGAAAAAATAGCCGCTATGGTCCATCAAAACAGTACGCTTCCATGTGTCCTGCAATCAGATTCGATCAGGGATATCCCTCAAACCGGTTCCTTTGATGGAATCATGATTGATACATTGATCATTGAACTGCTCGAAAAATATGGCTCCGCATCATATAAACAGATCAGCAATCTCCAAGACATGCTTCAATACCTAAAAAAAAGAAGATGACGCGATCATCTTCTTTTAATATTAGTGAGCTTTTACTTTTACCCAAAGCTCTGACAGCTTAGCAGTCAATTCCTTGTTGTAAACAAAGACCTCATCTTTATCATAATTGCTTCTTGGAATATAAGCATCATTTCCTGCAAATTCTCCTTCGCTTAATTCCTCCAGCACTTCAGCATTGCTTGATGCATAGCCTGCATATTCAGAATTTGCATAAGAAGCGTCATAACTCAGGATAAAGTTAATAAATTCATGAGCCAGATCAGGATTTTGAGCATTCTTAGGAATTACCATCGCATCGCTCCAAAGATTTGTTCCCTCTGTTGGACAATAGTAAGCCATTTCTTCATTTTCCATAAGGATCGTTACTGCATCACCTGAATAAACTACTGCCAGATCCTTCTGACCGGATGACATTGCATCGATAACTTCATCCGTTACATAAGCAGGTGACATCGTATCATTGATCTGAACCAGCCAGTCATAAGCATCCTGAATTTCATTTTCATCACTCGTATTCATTGAATATCCTAAAGATTTGAAAGCAATCATGAAGGAGTCACGCTCAGAATCATACATATAGATCCTGCCGGCATAATCTGTATCTTGGAAAATAGCCCAGCCTTCATTTTCCAAATCATTGATGTCTACATTATTTTTATTATAAACGATACCGACGCTTCCCCAGAAATAAGGAACAGAATACGTATTATCAGGATCATATGGCAGATTTTTTACACCCTCGGCAAGATTTTCGATATTCGGGATCTTTGTCAGATCCAATTCCTGAAGCATATCCTCCTGAATCATTCTTTCGATCATGTAATCACTTGGAACAATGACATCATATGTTTCCCCTGTCTGAACCTTCGTGTACATTGCTTCATTGGATAAGAATGTTTCATAGACGACCGTTACCCCAAATTGATCCTCAAAATCTGAAATAACGCTTGGTTCGATATATTCTCCCCAGTTAAATACCTTCAACGTCTGCCCCTGATATTCACTATCAGAATTTGAAGGAGTGTTTGAGCAGCCGCTCAACACGAGTAGTGACAGCGCACCAATTACAGTAAATAACTTTTTCATGTTCATGCAACCTCCTTTTTCTTTCTTAGCATTGGAACAATATTGACGAGTATCAGAACAACCGTAATGATGATGATTACCAGCGTACTGACAGCATTGATCGATGGATTGATTCTTTTCGACATCGAATAGACAAGAATCGAAATATTGCTGACACCGTTTCCGGTGACAAAATAACTGATCACAAAATCATCAATGGACATCGTAAAAGCAATCAATGCACCTGATACGATACCCGGAAGTATTTGCGGCACGATAACCTTTGTAAGCGCCTGCCAAGGAGTCGCCCCCAGATCAAGGGCCGCTTCCGCAAGATTGGGATCAAGAGATCTCAGCTTAGGCGATACCGAAAGCATGACATAGGGGATACAGAATGCGATATGTGCCAGCAAAAGCGTAAGAAATCCCTTTTCAATGACCCTAAAGCTTGAAAACAGCATTAACAGACCGATGGCCGTCACGATTTCCGGATTCATGACCGAAAGATTATTAACCTGTTCGATTGCCAGCTGCAATGCCTTTCTTGATTTAGAAAGACCGATCGAAGCAATCGTTCCTACGATCGTTGAAATGATCGTTGCCAGAATAGCAATGACAAAGGTGTACCAGATCGCCTGCATCATATTGCGATCATTGAACATCCGCTCATACCATTGCAATGAGAAACCCTTGAATACGGTCAGGGAACGGGAATCATTGAAAGAAAAAATAATCGTATATAAAATAGGCAGATAGAAGAATATCAGAATGAGAGCTAAATAGAATTTTGAAAATATTTTTTTCATACTGCCCTCCTTTTTCCTGCCGATTCCTTATCGGCCTTCTTTGTCAGATACATACTGATGATAATGATAACCGCCATGATCAGCGAAATGGCACTTCCTTTATTCCAGTCACCTGTTGTCAGGAAGTAGTTTTCAATCACATTACCGATCAGCTGCACGCTTCCCTGTCCGATCAACTGTGAGATCTGAAACGTAGAAGCAGCCGGCAGGAATACCAAAGTAATACCACTGATCACTCCCGGAAGCGAAAGCGGAAAAGTCACTCGCCAGAAAGATTGGACCCGATCGGCTCCCAGATCGGCAGCCGCCTCCAGATAGCTTGTATCCATCTTGATCAGCTGTGAATAGATCTGCAGGATCATAAAAGGCAGAAAGTTATAGACCATGACAAAGATCACCGCACCTTCCGTACCGATCATCTGTTTAGGTCCAATACCCAAATATCCTAAAACCGTATCAAACAAGCCTCCGCTTTGAAGCATTCCTAACCACGCATAGGTTCGAACCAGCATATTGATCCATGTCGGAAGAGTAATCAGCAGCATCATTAAATTCTGATACTTATTACCCAGCTTCGCCATGAAATAAGCTGCCGGATAGCCGATCAAAACACAGATCACCGTTGTGATCAAAGCAATCTTAAACGAAGTTGCCAATACCTTCAAAAGTACCGGCTCTGTTAGAAAATAGATGAAATTATCCAGCGTCAAACGCACCTGAACGACATCATTGCCTTGTGTGCTGAAAGCATAAAACAAGATCATCAGCATTGGCAAAACGATCATGACGATTGCCCAGATTGCGTATGGATAGGCCATTCTCGCAAACTTTTTCATGAGAATGTTTCCTTACTCATGATGTGAATATCTTCCGGATTAAAAGATAAGCCCACCATCGTATCAACTTCCGCATAATCCGTTGTATGAACCTTATATTCATACCCCGTTGTCTTAAAGGTTACCTGATACTGGCCCGGTGTAATATTTTCAGGGTCAAAATCATAGTCAACCGTCGTAATTTCAACCGGTATATCTTCATCTAAATCCCACGCCTGAGCATTTGCCCAGATCTTTAAATCAGTTTCTAACGCAACTGAATCTTGAATCTCATCCACTTTCTTAAAGAAATCTTCAGCAAAGATTTCCTCTGCATATTCTTTTGATTCCACACGGTTCTGATCCTTGACGATCATATTGACCGTGCAGCTCGTTCCGGCAGCTGTCGTAAAGGTCACCGGATATGTTCCCTTGTGCGGCTGGATATCATGGGAAACCTTGACGATCGAAATCAGTTCATCAGTTTCACTGCTCCATGCCTGTGCATCAGCACGGGCTATGATCTCCGCATCGGTCAGTTCCTTGACATCTTCGATATCAAGGTTGAAATTATTAGCGCTCATGAGCTCTTTGGCACTCTCATTGACTACCGGCTTGTCATCTTTCACATCCATCGTTACCGTAATGCTCGTTCCCGGACGCGTTTCAACAACGATCTCATAGTGAACGCCTTTAAACAATACAGATTTGACAATTCCCTTCAATTTACCTTTAGATTTTGGCACGATATCCAAATCTTCCGGTCGTATGACCACATCGACTTTTTCATTTTCCTTAAATCCAAAATCGACACATTCAAACTTCTTATCCTCAAACATGACCTGATAATCTTTTAACATGACCCCTTCAATAATATTGCTTTCCCCGATAAAGTTAGCTACATATTCATTGACAGGTTCATTGTAGATATCCGTTGGTGTTCCCACCTGCTGGATCTCACCCTCTTTCATGACCACGATCTTATCTGACATGGTCAAGGCTTCTTCCTGATCATGCGTAACAAAAATGAAGGTAATGCCGACTTCCTGCTGAATGCGTTTCAGTTCTTTCTGCATCTCTTTTCTTAATTTTAAATCCAATGCTCCTAAAGGTTCATCCAAAAGCAAAACCTTCGGTTCATTGACTAGTGCACGTGCGATCGCTACTCGCTGCTGCTGGCCGCCGCTCATCTCTTTAACGTCACGATGTGCATATTCTTCCAGATTCACCAGTTTCAGCATTCGATTGACCTTCTGCTCGATGATATCCTTCGAAATCTTTTTGATCTTCAGACCGAAAGCAACATTGTCAAATACATCCATATGCGGAAATAAAGCATATTTCTGAAAGACCGTATTCACTTCACGACGATAAGCAGGTACATTGGTAATTTCCTGTCCGTCAAAATAAACCTCACCCTGCGTCTGATCCAAAAAACCTCCTAAAATTCTTAAAAGTGTTGTTTTCCCACATCCGCTGGGTCCTAAAAGCGTTACAAATTCGTTTTCATAAATATCCAGATTGATTCCCTTGAGAACGATCTGACCGTCAAATTCTTTGACAATGTTTTTAAATTGAATTAAAGGTTTCATATTCTATTCCTCCTAAAATAGCGGTGGCGTCGTAATCCACAGCACTTTGGCAGGTGCACTGCTCACATTCTTGAGATAATGGGGATTCAAGCCCTTGATATAGAAGGTTTCTCCCTTACGCACAGTAATTTCTTTATCCCCATCTACTAGGATGACACGTCCGCTGAGAACAAACCCGAATTCTTCCCCATCATGCGGATCAAGCCGTTGGCTTTCGCCTCCTGTTTCAAGTTCAAGAAGAATCGGCTCCATTTCATTTTTCTGAGCATTGGGCACGATCCAGTTAATGATACAGCCGTCACGCTCATCAACAAAATAATCCTCCTTGGTAAATACGCTTTTTTCTTCCTGTTCCTCTTTGAAGAATGCCGCCAGCGTCGTACCTAAAGCCTCCAGTATATCGTTCAAGGTTGCGATAGAGGGGGATGTCAGATTTCTTTCCACTTGGCTCAAAAACCCTTTGGTAAGCTCGCTGCGGCTAGCCAGCTCCTCCAATGTCAATCCGTTTTTCGTCCTTAATCGTTTAATTTTCTGACCAATATCCATAGCCCCTCCCTTCTTGTTTAGTGATACTAAACAATTTGTTTTCTTAATCAAACCAATGTTATTATACAGAATTTTCAAATAAATGCAACACTATTTTAAATTTTTTGTTTAATATTTTAAACTTTTTTTCATCCTGACAAAAAAAAGACGGCAATACCGTCCTAAAAAAACTTACTTATTCAAAGCAATCGCTTCTTCAATTTCCAACAGTTCAAGCCAGCGCTCATTTTTCTTCTCAATTTCTTCTTCTATCTCACTTCTTTTTTTAGAAAGTTCACCGATCCTTACAAAATCCTGTGTTTCATTCATTGCTTCATCAATATCCTGAAGCATTTTCTCAAGCTGCTTCAAAGCTTCCTCCATTCCTTCCAGCTCTTTTTTATCCTTACTTGAAAGGTATGGCTGATTCATTCGCTGCTGCTTTTTGATCTCACTATACGATTTCTTTTCTTTTACGACTTTCTCATTTTTTGAATGCCGGCTATAATAATCAGAATAGGTACCGATATAAGAGCGGATCGTTTTATCTTCAAAAGCAAAAATGTAATCACAGCAGCGGTCCAGAAAATAACGATCATGGGATACTACCATAACAGCACCATTAAAATGATCCAGGTAATCTTCCAAGACATTTAACGTCTGGATATCCAGATCATTGGTCGGCTCATCCAGCAGCAATACATTTGGAGCAGACATCAGCACTTTTAAAAGATACAATCTTCTTTTCTCTCCGCCACTGAGATAACCGACGCGTGAATACTGTAAATGAGAATCGAATAAAAATCTTTCCAGCATCGCTTTAGCACTTAACCGTCCTTCATCCGTCACAAGATCATCACTGACCTCCATGATCACATCTCTGACAATCTTAGCATCATCCAGATCATCGCTTCCCTGTTTAAAATACCCGATCCTTACCGTTTCTCCTATTTCAATATTCCCGCTCGTCGGTGTCAGATCACCTGCAATCAGATTTAAAAGCGTGCTTTTCCCGCAGCCGTTATCACCGATGATCCCTATGCGATCATTGCGCTTTAAATGATAGGAAAAATCAGAAAAAAGCGTCGTATTGTTGATGCTCATGCCTAAATGATCGATCTCGATCGTTTTTTTGCCAAGGCGAGAAGAAGTGTGGATCAGTTCAACCTTGCCCGTCTGTTTAATTTTTTCAATGCCTGATAGCTTTTCAAAACGAGCGATACGCTCCTTGCTCTTCGTGCTTCGTGCCTGTGCATTGGAACGGATCCACTCCAGCTCCACTCGCAAAAAAGCATTTCGTTTGCGCTCATTGGCAAGCGCTGCTTCTTCCCTTTGCTGCTTCAACTCAAGAAAGGCAGAATAATTCGCCTGATATTCATAAATTTTAGAACGATCGATCTCAATGATCTTATGAACGATCCTTTCTAAGAAATAACGATCATGCGTAACCATCACTAAGGTACGGTTCATCTTGATCAGATATTTTTCCAGCCATTCGATCATCTCATTATCCAAATGATTGGTCGGTTCATCCAGCAGCAAAAGATCACAAGGCTTTAAAAGAGCCACTCCCAAAGCAATTCTCTTACGCTGTCCTCCTGAGCAAGTACCGATCTTCTTATCCATATCCTCTATTTTTAATTTTGTAAGGACAGAACGAATTTCAAAATCCTCACATTTTGGTGCTCTCTCATGTACGACCTGAAAAATCGTATGATGATCGTCAAAATCATCCTCTTGTGCAAGATATGAAATTTGAAGATCACTCTTACAGATCATCTTTCCTTCATAATTTTCCTTACCCGCTAAGATCTTTAAAAAGGTGCTCTTACCGACACCATTCACACCAATCAGTGCTATCTTATCATTTTCTTCGATTGAAAAGGAAACCTTATCCAAGATACATTTCTCATTATGATACTTACTTATTTCACTTGCACTTATCAACATAACATCACCGTTTTCATCATACCACAACTATCATCAATCATCAAAAGAAAAAAGGCTTATCGCAAAGCCTTTATTTACAGAACCGCATCAATCATTGCTTTGATAGCAGGTTTTGGCTGATATCCGACAGCCTGTTTTACAACCTTGCCATCTTTCATCAAAACCAGGTTTGGAATCGACATAACCCCGTATTCACCAGCAAGTTCACCTTCCTGATCAACGTTGACCTTGACAAAATTGATCTGTCCCTCATACTCCATCGAAAGCTCTTCAAGCACCGGAGCTACCATCTTGCATGGTCCGCACCAGTCAGCGTAGAAATCGACAAATACAATGCCATTATTTTTGATTGATTCAAATTCTTCCTTGTTTACAATTCTCATTGTACATCCTCCTTTTGATGATTCTAGTATATCATATACCTTTTAAAATGCTAGTGTTTTGCCTTCATGACAATTTCATCATAGCCGGTTTTCTCATCAAATTCACGTGAAAATTCAAATTCATCCAATTCATGAAGAATAATTTCCGCCGTCGTATTGATAAGTGTACCACTCATCAGATGTCCGCCAATCGTATGTCCGTCATCACCGCTTAAAGAAATATGCAAATGCACACCGTCTTTCGAAAGCGTACCCATGAGCGAAACGATTTCATAATGATTGACATCATGAAAGAGTGTCTTGCCATCTGCCAAGCGAAAAGACGCTTCATACACACAACCCACACAACAAGCCACATATCCTGCTTCAATATGATGTGCCTTGATATAGTCTTCAATGCTTTTCTTTAAATCTGATCCATAGATCAAACGAAATGCATGTGTTTTCATACAGACTCATCCTTTCATATAATACAAGCCATGAAAGCTTGTGTCACTTTCATAAAATCATTTACTGAACAGTGGATCTGACAGCCAATCTTACCGCCGCTGAAAATGATTGAATCAAGAGAAGCGGCAGTATCACTTAAGATAACAGGGTATTTTTTCTTCATGCCGATCGGTGAACAGCCACCTCGCACATAGCCCGTCAGTCCTAAAAGTTCATTGACATGAACCATTGCGATACTTTTTTCATGAACCGCTTTGGCACATTTCTTCAAATCCAGTTCATCCGCAACATTTACGACAAAGACATAAATCTTATTTGAAGCAGAACGAGCCACCAACGTCTTATAAACCATCCTGACATCCTGATAACATTTTTGCGCAACTCTCAAGCCATCAATTTTTCCATCTTCTGCATCATAAGTATAAACTTCATATTTGATTTTTTGGGCGTCTAACTGACGCATCGCATTTGTCTTGATATTTTTCATATAAAGTATTATAAACATCTTTTCAAAAGTTTGCAAATACGTTATAATAATCACATGCCGACTTAGCTCCAACGGTAGAGCAACGCCATGGTAAGGCGGAGGTTGTGAGTTCGAATCTCATAGCCGGCACCAGTAATAAAATAAGTCCTGTTTTCAGGACTTTTTTTGATTATATACAAATGGTACGGGTTATGAGATTCAGGACCAAAATAATCAGCGATTCAACCCCTCCACCCAAGCAGTTACATCACTTTGGACATCACTGACATTATTTCGTGAAATGGAGAGTCCGTCTTCCACAACCGTTGCATTTGGTTCAAGGCTGGCGATCACCTGGATCGTTCCTGCAAACCCGCTGCCGCCGTGTACCGTAAATGGCACGATTGTCTTACCACTAAAATCATAGCTTTCTAAAAATGTATATACAGACATTGGTAAATCTGCATTCCAGATCGGATATCCTAAGAAAATCGTATCATAATTCTCAAGATCAGCAAGTTCAGTGGCTAATGCCGGACGGGCATTTTCATTTCCTTCTTGATGTGCAAATTCTAATAAAGGTTTATGCGTTGTCGGATATTCCTGCTGCGTTTCAATACGGAAGAGATCACCACCTGTTTCCTGTTGGATCAATGCCGCAATATATTCATTATTTCCCATTAATTCACCATTAACCGCAACACGGCTGGCACCGCCAACAGTATCAACACCATCATCTTCCATTACTGAAAAATAAACGATCAATACATTGCTATCTCCCACTGAAGCTGCAGGCTGTTGCACAGCCGGTTCATCATTGACCGGTGTATCTTGATTGCCCTGGCTGCCACATGCAGCAAGTGCAAATAACATAAAAGCAGTAAGTAATAATCCATTAAGTTTTTTCATGACAGCTCCTTTCTATCAGCCCACTCATTTCTAATCTAAGTAAAACTTTTTATAATATTTTCTACATGCACTCCAATAGGATCCCATAAACTTCATCACGACTCAGTTCACGCGGATTGCATTTGATGATATTACAGCTGTCTGCTACCTTGCGAAGAATTTCCGGTGTAATTTCTACTTTGGATCTTAATTCACCAAGCTTTGTTGGCAAATGACATTCTTTGATGAAATCACTTAAGGCATCCAGTCCTTCTTCAGCACTTTCTTTTCCAAATACCTCTCTCGCAAAACGGGTAAATTTCTCTTGCGCATCTTTTAAGATATGGCGATAGTAAACCGGATGAATGACAGCTAAGCCTTGTCCATGGTTACAATCTGTATAGGCACCGAGCTGATGTTCGATCTGATGCGCTTGAAAATCTGTAAGACGTCCTACTTTTAGAATACCGTTTTCTGCCATGGCAGAATCCCACATCAGATTACCACGAGCCTGCATATCATTGATATCCACCAAAAGGCGGCGCATATTGATAACCGTATTGCGCATGATAGCCAAGGCTACATCATCGGATACATTGTCTGCATCTGAATTTCCTAAATAGGTTTCCATGGCATGGCTCAATGTATCAAAGGCTCCTGAAAGCACCTGCATGGATGGAACTGAAGCCGTATATGCCGGATCAAGGATCGCAAATGAAACAGCAGTACCAACGATCGGTCCTTTCCACATCTTCTCTTCATAAGTAATAACAGCACCGCTGTTCATTTCAGCACCCGTACCGGAAGCTGTTACCACAGCGCCCATAGGAATGCCCTGTGTTGGAAATTTACCGGATACATATTCCATTTCCCAGATATCTTCCTCCACTTTTGCCTGAGCCGATACCACTTTACAACAGTCAATGACAGATCCGCCGCCTACCGCTAAAATAAAATCAACCTGATGTTCACGAACCAGCCGTGCTCCTTCCTGAACTTTGGTATATGTCGGATTCGGCATGATGCCTGATAATTCCACGACCTCTTTATTTGCGTCTGTCAAAAGTATTTTGATTTCATCATAAATGCCATTTTTCATGATCGACCCGCCGCCATATGCCAGCATGACTGTCTTTCCGACCTTTGATAATTCTCCTTTTAAAGCCTCAGCGGCAACCTTCTCACCAAAATAAACCTTTGTTGGATAAGTAAATGTAAATGTATTCATCGTGATTCCTCCTTAACGATTGACTTGTGAATTTGATTGAATGATTTCCTGTAACGAAATATGCTCATTACGATAACGCTCTTGCGGATTTTTCTCCGGAATGGACAGTCCGATTGCTTTTTGCGGACAGGCATGCGCACATGCCAGACAAGTCTGGCAATGATTAAAATGATAAACCGCTTTTCCATCAATTACATGAATGGATGAAGATGGACATACCTTTTCACAGATACCACAGCCGATACAGTTGTCCTTGATCTGAATAAAATGCTGCCACACTTCTTCAGGTACCTTCTTTTGATTTTCCAGAAACTGCTGATGGGCTGCACGATCTTGATCATTTACCGGTGAAATTTCTCGTTTGTGAATCTTAAGATCATGTAAGAGCACTGCCAGTTGTTCATCTACTTTTTTATCGAGCTTCTTTTGTTCGCTCATATCAAAGCTTGGCAGCCAGTTGTCGACCATCAATACCATATGAATGTAATCTACTTTGATGCCACATTCATCACATAGCTGTTTTGCCAGCTCAGCCGCTCCTCCATGCCGATTACCATAAGTTAAGATCATATAGAAATAATCGGTATGAAAGACAGCTGACTTCATAAAATCTTTCACCATCGGCGGTACTTCATGTCCATAGATTGGTGCTACGATACCAATGCTTTCATCACTAAATTCGAGTGAATCCTGTCGCATGATCTGTGGAATGCTGATAGGTGCTTCTTCGATCTTTTTCGCAACATATAAACTGTTTCCCGTACCTGTAAAATAAAATAACATGTCAATCTCCTTTCTTTTTTCCTTGTCTGACAGTTATCTTCGTGCTATAATCCGATAGGTACTATCGATAACTACAATCGATTATAATTACCGGTTGTTACTATCGGTCAAGTGTTTTTTGAAAAAAAATTTAATTTTTTTTGGAGGTAGATAACATGTACACGATGATGCAGACTTGTAAAAAAACCAATATGACCTATCAGGCACTCAAATATTATTGTAATTGCGGCCTTGTTCCCAATGTCAAACGCGATGAAAATAACCGCCGGATCTTTGATGAACAGGATATCAAATGGATCAAAGATCTTGTATGTCTAAAAAAATGCGGTATGAGCATACAGGAAATGAAAGAATATCTGCAGCTTTGCCTTGAAGGTGAACCTACGATTCCAAAACGTAAAGAAATGCTTGCGAAAAAGCAGGAAGCCTTACGTATCGCAATTCAGGAATTAGAAGAAAGCGTGGCTTACATCGATTGGAAACAAAATTTCTACGATGAAATTCTTTCGGGAAAACGTCCCTATGTAAGCAATCTTATTCGCAAATAAGGTTACATAAAGGAGGATTCAATGAAAGGTATTTTAGGTCTTTTTTCAACGTTTGTCAGCAAACAGATCTTTGGAGCAGTTTTAGGTGTTTTGGCAATCATTGCTTTTGTTTATTACGCTATGAAGAAAGATTATCAGCAATTGAGCGATCAGCATCTTATAGGAAAGATCGCACATAAATTCGGAAACCTTCCGGCTAAGCTATGTTTATTACTGCTGTTAGCTCTTTTGATCGTTTGTGCTTGGATGCTGCTATTCAATAAATAATAAAAATAACGACATTGCGTCGTTATTTTTCATGTAAAGAAGAAACAGGTTTCTCATCAACATGCATATCTTCATAATAAGCCTTATAAATACCGATCTGCTCATAAATGCTTTCGGCATCTATCATATGATATGGCATGGATACCGCAGCCCCATCCGCTTTGGCTGTGATCAACAGATACTCATTACCATCCACCTCAGCAAAGCTGGCCATGCATTGTCCGGCTTCTCCGGTATAACCTGTCTTGCCACCTAAAAAATCTACACGATTCTCTTTTTCGATTATGATACGATTTATGGTGCTTCTCATGAAAAGTCCCTGAGGATGACTTTGCGTTGGCTGCGAAAGATATTCAGAGGAAGTAAATATTTGTTTGAATGTTTCATTTTTTAAGGCATATCGCACAAGATAAGCTAAATCTTCCAGGGTTGTCATCTGTGCATCATCATGAAGTCCTGTTGAATTTACAAAATGCGTATGATTCATATTCAATTCCTGTGCTTTTTCATTCATCAGCTGTGCAAAAGCTTCTTCACTTCCGGCTATATAATTAGCCAAGGTGATCGAACATTCGGCTCCTGAAGGAAGAAGGATCCCATAGAGAAGATCGATGATCGGCACTTCATCATAAGCCTGAAAACCGGCAACCGAAGCATCCTGTTCATATAAATATGGATAGATATCTTCAGGTATGATGATTTTTTCATTAAGATCTTCTACATGTTCAATGATGACGATGGCAGTCATCATCTTTGTCATAGAGGCCGGATAAATCGCATCCTGCATATTTTTTGAGGCTAATATCTTTCCGCTTTCCATCTCCTCTAACAAGGCATATTGGCTATGGATATGGGAAAGATCTGCACTTAGGGCATATAAAAAGGTATCGCTGCCTTTTGCCTTTTCAACAGGTATCAGCGAAGCTGCAGCTACCGTCACAAAAGCTATAACAAGCACCACTGAGAGATTACGTAAAAACTCGATTAGATTTTTCATAATTTCTATTCTAACAAATCCAGCCGTTTTTTCAAGAGAAAAGACCCTCATCGAGAGTCTTTATTCACTGCTTCCCTCTTTGACGGCCCTGATTTCTCCTAATACTCTTTCAAGAGAAGTTCCGTCCGGATACATGACATAGGCATTGAAACCATTGGCAGGTGTCCAGTCCGTTCCTCCCGTACCGCTTAAAGCATCTGAAGTAATCGTCCAGCCACGCATGTCATTGAGCTGCATCTTGATCAATGCATTGATTTCGTCTTCACTCATATTTGTCTGGAAGGTACCACTGATGGCATCCAAAAACGAAAGATAATTTGTAATGATAGCAGGTGATGTCACTTTATCGATCATACCGATCAATACCCTTGTCTGGTTGGCAATACGAACATTATCACCGCCACCGAAAGAATAACGCTCTCTAGAGAAAGCTAAGGCCTGTGCTCCATTGAGATAATTGATGCCCTGGTTAAACGTATAACCGCCGGCACTGAAAGCATATTCACTATTCACTTCGATGCCGCCTAAGGCATCAACGATCTTTTCCAGTGATGAAAAATTAATACGTATATAATAGTTAATATCAATGCCCATATAATTTGACACCGATTCGACCGTACAGTCGACACCGAAGATTCCCGTATGTGTCAACTTGTCTAACTGATTCGCCTGACATACCTGCGGAATATAATAATCTCTGGGAATATCAACGATAAAGATCTGATGTGTCGTTGGATTGACGGTCATGACCTTATTGACATCACTTCGGCCTACCGTAGAAATACTGCCGCTCTGATCGATACCTGTAATATAAACCGTAAATGGTTCAGAGGTCACATCAACATTCAATGAAATATCTTTTTGTTCCTCTTCATAGACATAGCTTTTGATAACTCTGGTTTCTGTTGAGAAATCAGGATGATTCTCATCAAATTGACTTCTGAAAGCTTCATTAAGAATAATCGCTTCCACATCTCCATTATATAAAGCATCAGCAAAACGATCAAAGGAAACATAGTCCTGAATGTTAAAGGATGAATTTACTTCTCTGATTTCATCCAATGCTTTTTCAATATAGCTATAATCGCCTACATTGATATTTCCTATCGTCTGTGAAAGATCTTCGATCGATTCAATCGGGCTGTCATTCATGACAATGACGCTGATCTCAATTTTATCGGTATTGCTGGCAACAATACTTTTAATTGCTGAATTTGTTTTGTAGATATATACGCTTCCAAAGATCATGATGCCGCTGAGAATGGTCATGATGATCTTCCCTAGGGTCTTATTCGTCTTATGAATTTTTCCGGACATCTGCAGGCTGATAAATATCAAAACAATGATAAGTACAACGATCGCAATCACTGCATAATACATGAAAGGAAGCTTGTCCATAAGATACAGCAGTATCAGAAAGATAATGCTTATAAGTAAGAAAACAGCGGAAAAAATAATTTCAAGAGTATTTTTCTGCGGTTTTTTGGATTTACTTTTACTCATAATTTCTACCTCTATTCAAAACGTTTTTATTATAGCACAATTTTATATAAATACATCAAAAACCATAATTTTACACATTCTCAAATTTCTTCATCATCAAAGGGATTTCTTCGATGATCTTTGATGGCAACACCGTATGCATCTTTTGTGCACATAAATCCCCGATCGCACCATGCAGATAAACACCCTTACAGGCACTTTGCAACGGATCATATCCTTGGGCCAAAAGACTGACGATGATGCCTGAAAGCACATCACCGCTTCCTCCGCTTGCCATAGCACCATTGCCGCTCATGCAGCGATAGCTATGATGACCATCTGTAATTAGGGTACGCGGACCTTTCAAAACGACGATGACCCGGTACTTCTGCGCAAATTCAATGGCACTCATCGTAGGATCTTCCATATTTGGACAAAGTCGTTGAAATTCACCCAGATGGGGCGTTAATATGATAGGACGTCTGCCATCCAGCCAGTCCAGATGTGAAGCAAGAACGTTTAAAGCACCGGCATCAATAACAAGCGGCATCATGGTATGCTGAAGTACATATTTTAATAATTCTTCCCCGCCATCCAAACCACAGCCGATCAGGGCTGCCTGATAGCCTTCCATCAACGAAAGCTGATCAAAGGTCGCATGAATGGCTTCGGGAACAGCCAATGAAGCAGCGCTCAGCACACTGGGTTCAGAACAAAGACAGGTAAGACCACAGCCGGTATAAACAGATGCCTTGGTGCTAAGCAAGGCAGCCCCCTGATATTTATTGCTGCCACAAATCAGAAAGCTTCTTCCGTAAGTATATTTATGCCCGTCATAGCTTTTCTTTTTAAAAGTAATCGTATCAAGACTTTCACAAAGCTGAATTTTATCTGAAAAATCTTCAACCTGTAACCGTTTGATGATGACTTCACCGGTATGTCTTTTCGCATCCGGATGAAAAAATCCCAGTTTAAAGGCAAAAAAAGTAATAGTTTTAGTTGCTTGGATGCAGTTTTCAAAGCACGTTCCGCTGTCACTCTCCATCCCGCTTGGCACATCGACAGAAATGATGGGTATTGAAGAAGCATTCATTTTCTGTATCATGTCACCTTCTGTCCCTGATGGATTTGAATGACAGCCAAAACCAAAAATCGCATCAATGATCAGCTTGCTGCGATACATTTCTTCTTCCTCTGCCAGCAGCCCTTTCTCAAGGCACTGCTGATGATAATAATTACATGCCTGACTTAAATGATCATGCTTGCAGGCAATGACCCCTACCTTCTTATTCATCTTTGAAAGCTTTAATGCCAAGGCATAGCCATCGGCACCGTTATTGCCTTTTCCGCATACGATACAAATATGATCTTCATCTGAAATTTCTTCCAATACACATGCTGCGGCTTTATCCACCAGCTCCTCAATCATATGATTTTCAAGCAAGACCTCATCGATCTTTTTCATCTGTGCCCGACTGGCAATCAGCATACTACCACCTCACTTTTTTATTATAGCACAAAAAAAAGGACAAAAATATGTCCTTAAAACAATCGTCCGATATCATTGGCAGTCGCAAATACCATCAGCAGGACGATCAATGCCAAACCAGCCAACATGATCGCTGTCTGTATCTTTTCAGATATGCGTCGCCCGATGAGCTTTTCAATGATAACGATAATGATCCTTCCACCATCAAGTATCGGAATCGGAAATAAATTAAAGATACCGATATTCAATGAAAGCAGGCCTACCCACAAGATCAAGGCATTCAGCCCTTCTGAAGCAACCTGACTGGTCGCCTGATAGATACCGATCGGACCACTGACATCCTGCAGTCCTACACCGCGGATCAAATTGCCAAAGGCCTGGATGATCTGACCCATCATCTCAAACAGCATTTCAGCTCCGTAATAAAAGGATTCATACCAGGCAATGGCTCTTACCTTTGGCTGTGAATTAAAACCGACCAGATAACGCTGCAACGTTTCATCATATTGCGGTTCCACGACAAAATTGATCGTTTCTGAGCCGCGTTCGATCGTATATATCACGCTGCCGCCTGTGTAATTGCTCATCCCGTTAACCAGATCATCAAAGGTTTCCGGAATTATTTCTTCACCATCCGGAAGCACCATCTTTACGATACGATCGCCTTCCATCATACCTACCGTTGCTGCCGGTGAATTTTCTACGACTGAACCGACGACCGGATCAGAAGGGGCACTCACATAGCCACGAGCCATGACAACACCAATAAAGATCGCAAAAGCCAATAAAATATTCAGCGTTGCTCCCGCAGCCATGACCACGACCTGTTTCCACGTCTTGATGCCATTGATCGTTCTCTCAAAAGGTATTCCCTCAATATCACTGCCTTCTTCACCTGCCATCTGCACATAGCCTCCCAGCGGTAAAGCACGAATTGAGATCGTCGTTTCTGATTTTTTATATTGATAAATGGCAGGTCCCATACCGATCGAAAATTCAGAACAATAAACACCGAATTTTTTCGCCGCAATCAAATGTCCCAATTCATGAATGATGATAATGATCGACAAGACGACCACAAAAACGATAAACGATATAAGTATATCCATTAAAATCCACCTTTCAGTAAATCATTTACATAAGCTCTTGTATAAGTATCTGTTTTATAAATATCTTCTAAAGATGCATCACTCTTATATTCAATATTTTCTAAGGCTTTCATGATCAGCTTCTCTATATCCAAAAATGCGATCCTTCCTTCTAAAAAGGCACCAACAGCTACCTCATTGGCTGCATTTAAAACAGCACAGGCATTGCCCTCTTTTCTTCCGCAATCATAAGCTGTTTTTAATAAAGGAAAACGTTCGACATCCACTTTTTCAAAATGAAGGGCATGGATGGCACTCAGATCACAAACTTCTCCGTTGACCAGTTCATCACGATTCGGATAACTGAGCGCATATTGTATCGGCAAACGCATATCTGCCGTTCCCATCTGTGCCAAAAGTGCCGTATCCCTTGTCTGTATCAAAGAATGGATGATACTTTCACGATGAATCAGAACATCAATATGATCATAATCCATATCAAACAAATAATGAGCTTCAATGACCTCAAAGCCTTTATTCATCAAGGTTGCGCTATCGATCGTAATCTTAGCTCCCATCTGCCAGTTTGGATGCGAAAGAGCTTCTTTTACGGTTACGTTTGCTAATTCATCACGTTTTTTATCGCGGAAGCTTCCGCCGCTGGCAGTAATGATCAGCCTGTCGACATCACTGCGCCGCACTCCCTGAAGACATTGAAAAATAGCAGAATGCTCACTGTCGATCGGTGTGAGCTGCACCTGATATTTCTCGATCGACTCGCGGACAAATCTTCCGCCGACGACCAGGGTTTCCTTATTGGCCAAAGCAATATTTTTATGATGTTCGATCGCGCATAAGGTAGGTCTTAATCCGACAAACCCCACCAAGGCATTGACCACCCAGTCACCTTCCTCTAAGCTTACAAGCTCCAAAAGGCCTTCATCACCACTTGTGAAATGCACCTGTGGATACTGCTTTTCAAGCAGCTTCTGATCTTCATAGCTGCCGACACAGACATATTTTACCGGCCATTTTGCCAGTATCTTATGCACTGCTTCAATTCTTTTGCCTACACTGAAGGCAATCAGCTCATAGTGATCGGGATGATGCCCGATCACATCCAGCGTCTGGGTCCCAATAGAGCCACTGGCACCCAACAAAATTATTTTTTTCATAGTACCACCATCATCAGAAAATAAAAACAAACCAGATTAAACAGCAAGGAATCTACCCGATCTAAAATACCGCCATGTCCCGGCAGAAGATTTCCAAAATCCTTGATGTTGTAACAACGCTTGATCGCAGAAAAGGCAAGATCGCCGATCTGTCCAAAAATCGGACAGAAGATTCCTGCCAGAAGCACAAGCAAGAATTCTTTCTCATACATGAATAATTTCCAAAATAACAAGGAAAATAAAAATCCGAACACCCATCCGCCAACGCTTCCCTCAATCGTTTTCTTAGGTGAGATTCGCTCATTCAGCTTATGTTTTCCGAAAAAACGCCCACATAAATAAGCAAATGAATCACAGCTGTAAGTAGCCACGATGATCAGTGTCATATAACGTGGCCCCAGTGCATAAATCTCCTGCACAGCATTTCCCACAAGAATAAAAAAGGAAATAAAGCTCATGCAGATGAAGGAGTCCTTAGGTGTAAAACGCACATGCCATACAGGCAGGGCCAACAGAAAAAGATCAATGACACCCACATAGGCAAATACAAGCCTGGATGGGATATACAGACCGATCCACTCCAATAAGATCAGTATCATGACAAATGACAAAGGAAGACGATCATCCGCCAGTTTTGAAAATTCATAAGTACCGCCGGCCACGATAAATAAAATGAGTCCTTCCATATAGATACCGCCAAATATCAGACAAGGAATGACGACGGCCAATATGGCGATCATGGTCAATATACGAGTTTTCATTTCAAACCTCCAAAACGACGATTGCGATGATGAAATTCCTCGATGCATGCATCAAACTGATTTTCATCAAAATCCGGCCAAGCACATGGAACAAAGATCATTTCCGCATAGGCAATCTGCCATAACAAAAAATTGCTCACCCTGATTTCACCGCTTGTTCTGATCAAAAGATCAACATCACTTGTTTCACTCATCAGACAGGCAGCAAGGGTATCTTCATCAATTTCAGATATTTCCTTATTTTGAAGCTTTTCAGCTGCTTTTCGGGCAGCCAGTACGATTTCCCTGCGTCCTCCGTAATTCACGGCCAGACAAAGATTCAGCCCCGTATTCCCGGCTGTCTGTTCGACAGCATCCAATATGATGCGTGCCGTATTTTTCGGAAAACGCTCGATTTCACCAATATAGGTAACACGAATATTTTCTCTTTTCAATTCTTCGATATATTTTTTGAAAAACATCGCCGGCAGTTTAAAAAGATAATTCTTTTCTTCCTCCGGGCGTGCCCAATTTTCAGTTGAAAAAGCATAAAGCGTCAAGCTTTTGACATGATTTCTGTTAGCATGCAAAGCAATGCGACGCACATTTTCGCTGCCCGCCAAATGACCGGCAGTACGCGGTTTATGCTGAGCCTTGGCCCATCGCCCATTACCATCCATGATAATAGCAATATGTTCAGGATATTCAAGTGACATGGCCTTTCCTCCTTAAAGCAAAACCCACATGGTGTGGGTATTTTTAAATTGACATGATTTCTTTTGATTTTTCAGCAACGATTTCATCCACCTTCTTGGTGAATTCATCGGTCAGCTTCTGTACCTTCTCATTCGCGCGTTTAACTTCATCCTCTGTCAGCTCTTTATTCTTCTTGATGCTGTCATTGGCTTCACGGCGGATATTACGGATCGCCACCTTGGCATCCTCGCCTACCTTGCCGGCATCTTTGCTGAGCTCACGACGCGTTTCCTCTGTCAGCTGAGGAACGTTCAGACGAATCACATCACCGTCATTCATCGGTGTAAGACCGATATTAGCGGCATTGATCGCCTTTTCGACATCTTTTAAGATCGTCTTATCATAAGGTTTTATCACCAGCTGACGACCTTCAACGACGCTGATGGAAGCCATCTGATTCAACGGAGTCGGACTTCCGTAATATTCAACCTCCACTCTTTCCAGAATGTTAGGATTGGCACGTCCTGTACGAATCTGAGCCAAATGACTCTGTAAGGTATCAATTGCCTTGTTCATTTTTTCTCTTGCCTGATCTAATGTCTGTTGCATACTCTCACTTGCTGATGGTCGTTCCATCAACTTCTCCTTTCACTGCTTTTAATATATTTCCTTCTTTATTCATATTGAATACGATCAAATCGACATTATTATCCATACACATGCTTGTCGCTGTAACATCCATCACATGAAGATTCTTGTTGATCAGCTCCAGATAGGTCAGCTTCTCATATTTGACCGCATCGCTTACCACTTTCGGATCGGCGCTGTAAACACCATCCACACCGTTTTTAGCCATCAAAATGACATCAGCCTTGATCTCACTGGCTCTTAAGGCCGCTGTCGTATCCGTTGAGAAATAAGGATTTCCCGTACCGGCACCGAATATGACGACCCTTCCCTTTTCAAGATGACGCAGGCACTTTCTCAATATATAAGGCTCTGCCACCTTATTCATCGAAATGGCTGTCTGGACTCTTGTCGGAACACCGATCTGTTCCAAGGCATTCTGAACGGCTAACGCATTGATGACCGTAGCCAGCATTCCCATATTATCAGCCTGTGTTCTTTCCAGTCCCATTTCCTCGCACACCTTGCCGCGAATAAAGTTACCGCCACCGACAACGATCGCCAGCTCTATTCCCGTATCATGTACCTCTTTAATTTCCTGCGCCAGCTTGCGCAGCACCTGCGGATCGAACGCATGCCCTTTGGAAGAGAGGGCTTCTCCGCTTAGCTTCAATAAGACTCTTTTATACATAATTGTTCTCCTGACTTATTCTAACCTTTTTTATTATACTAGAAAAAGCCATGTTTCTCAACACTCAAACCTATTTTTCATCAATTTGTCGCAGCAGCGTATGAAAAATCTGCATCAGAAAACCCAATGAAAGCACGCTGACCACCGGACCGAGATTCAAAGAAGCCCCTAACGCGATTCCCATGATCACAAGCAGCAGATCAATGGACGAGCGCACGAGCCTTATTGAATACGAAGTCTTATTGACGATCCCAAACACAAGACCATCAAAGGCACCCCTGCCAAAATCAGCACTGCCATAGTAAACGATACCTCCCGCCAAAAGCACCAGTCCTGTCATCAGCAACAAGAAACGGATAAAAAAGACATCACTTTCAAACAGTAACAATGAACTTAACAGGTCCATTGACAAAGAAACCAATACAGAATTGACAAGCGTACCGATTCCCAGCTGCGTCCGATCAATAAATAAAAGCATCAGGATGATGACTGCACTTACCACAAGATTCGCCATCCCATAGCTCATTCCGCTTTGAAGATGAATACCTTCCCAGAAAAGAGCCATCGGATCAACTCCAAAGCCTCCCTTCATGGCAATCGCAATACCGCTGCCCATGATGAGCGAGCCTGAGATCAGGCGAAAGACCCTACGCATGAATGATCCTTAAACAGGCATTACGGAATAAATCCCCACGCTGTTCATAATTATCAAACTGATCATAGCTGCTGCAAGCAGGCGAAAGCAGGATCACATCACCCGCTTGTGCCGTTTCAAAGGCCTTTTCAAGTGCCTCCTGCATCGTTTCACACACCGTTGAATGACTAAATTCACGAGCAAGCTTTTCCCTGGTCTGGCCAAAGGTAAACGCATGCTTCACCCGATCATCATAATCATGCATCTCATCAAAACTGATGCCCTTATCCTTGCCTCCCGCAAGCAGCAGGATATTCTTTTCAAAAGACGCCAAAGCAATGCAGGCAGCCTGTGTATTGGTCGCCTTCGAATCATTATAGAAAGAAATACCGTCTTTTTCACCGATATATTCAATACGATGTTCGATTCCTTTAAATTCTTTTAAGGCCTTTTCGACATCCTCATAAGAAACCCCCATCTTGATGGCCATGGCCGCCGCAATCATGGCATTGCTGACGTTATGCTCACCTACGACCTTAAGATCTTTCACATAAAACAGATGCTTTCCTCTCAAAAAAGCTTCCCCATTTGATACATAGAGATCCACATCCCGGCGCTTCAATGAAAAATCAATGATCTCACATTGAATATCCTTTGCATAATGCATCACGGTTTCATCATCCACATTCCGTAAAAACCAGTCATCTTCTTTTTGATTCATGGCAATACGCATCTTAGATGCATAATAAGATTCCAGCGTCGGCATATAATCCAGATGATCCGGAGCCAGATTACAGACAACGCTCACTTCAGGACGAAAGCATTCAATTCCCAAAAGCTGGAAATTGCTTAACTCAAGGGCAATATCTTTTTCTTCATCCTCATGTTCCAAAACGATCTCACTTAAAGGCGTACCGATATTTCCGGCGGCCAAAGCCCTGTGATTCATTTTCAGGCAGGCATAAAGCATGCTTGTGATCGTTGTCTTGCCATTCGTACCCGTTACGGCACCGTAATGGAATTTTTTCGCATAGCGATAAGCAATCTCAATTTCCGTATAGATCTTCATATGATTTCTGACAAAATAATCAATGATATCCACATTGTAACGAATTCCCGGATTTTTTACGACAAATTCATACGTCGTATTTTTCAATTCTTCGGGATGTCCCTGATCATAAACAGTTATTCCGGTCTTTTCCAATTCTTTTTTTTCTTTGATTTCTCTTTGATCCGTCAAGATGACCTCATAGCCATGACGCTTTAATAGTCTGGCTGCCGCAATACCGCTTTTAGCCGCTCCGATCACTAATACCTTTTTCATATCACAGGACCCCCATCAGATAACCCACACACGCAAAGACAGCCTCAATGCACCAAAACATCAACACGACCTGCTTTTCATTCATGCCGCCTAATTCAAAATGGTGATGCAAAGGAGCCATTCTAAAAACTCTTTTCCTTGTCAGCTTAAAAGAAGTCACCTGAATGATCACGCTTACTACTTCTAACACAAAGATACCACCGATGACTACCAGAAGGATCTCCTGCTTCAAAACCATCGCTACCGCAGCCAGCAAGCCTCCTAAAGCCAAGCTTCCGGTATCACCCATAAATATCTTAGCCGGAAAGAAGTTGTTCTTCAAATATGCCAGCAGGCTACCGAAAACTGCCATCAGGAAGACCGCTAATCCATATTCCCCCTGAGTGATCGAAAATAAGATAAACGGTGCCAGTGCGATCAATACACAGCCGCTGCTTAAACCATCCAGACCATCCGTCAGATTCACGGCATTGCTTTCTGCCGTAAACATGACCAAGATCAGCACGAAATAGAACCATCCCAAATTAATTTCAAGATGCGTAAACGGAATCAAAATTCCCGTTGAAGAAACATTGCGATACATAAAGAAGATGATAACAGCCAAAATAGTCTGCATCAAAAACTTTGCCGATGGCGATAACCCGTCATTATTCTTTTTCACACCGATCAGGAAATCATCAATAAAACCGATCAGAGAGTAACCCACATAAGAAATAATCACGATCTGTATCTTTGTGTTTAAAAGTGCCTGCGGCATCAATAAAGCTAACACCGCTATCGGTACCAGCACAAAGACAAAGCCTCCCATGGTCGGCGTACCTTTCTTTTTAAGATGGCTTTGCGGGCCATCCTGACGGATGCTCTGTCCGAATTTAATTTTATGTAGAAAGGGAATCACCAAAGGATAGATTCCCAAAGACACTACAAGACTTATGACCAAAGCTAATATAAATATCTGCATAAATTCAACCTCTTTCACACTGGCATATACATGCCTTATCATTATAAGGAGTTTTAACTCCCTTGGCAATCAAAAATTGTTCATTTCCTTTGCCCGCCAACAATATTATATCATTGAACTTTGATAAGACAAATGCTTTACGAACCGCCTCTTCTCTTTTTTCAATGACCGTGACATTATGAAAACGCTCCAGCCTCATATCCTTCACGATATCCTCGAAAGGCTCATTGCGGCTATTATCCTCCGTAACGATTACCTCATCACATACAGAAGCAGCGATCAAAGCCATAGGTGCCCGCTTTTTATGATCTCTTTCACCCCCGCACCCAAACACACAGATCAGCCGTTTTTCCGCATGCTTCTTTAAAAACATGCATACCGCTGCCAATGAATCCGGCGTATGCGCATAATCGATCACGATGCTGCGCAAGGCCAATTCAAAGATCTCCATCCGTCCGTCAACCGGCCTTAATCGTGATATCAGAGGAACACAGCGTTCAAGCTCGATATCCATGCTTTTTAAACATGCTAAGACAGCACCAAGATTCATGATCGTATGTTCACCTGCCAGATATGCCACAAAATCAACTCCTTGGGCAGAAAAATGACATTCATGCAATGAACCGGCTTGTTTTCTCAGCTGGAAACGGCCTTTTATACCATAAGGTATGACCCTTTCTCTTTCAAATTGAAGCATGCGCCGCAGATTCAACTGATCATAGTGAATCAATATCTTACCTTTTTGCTTCAAATAAAACCGCAGCTTAAACTTCGAATACTGATAATGCGTAAAGGTAAGATGATAATCAAGATGCTCAGGAGTAATATTGGTATAAATGATACGATCAAAACGGATAAACGCCAAACGATTTTCCTCAATGGCATGTGAAGAGGCTTCCATGATGATACAGTCGATCTTATCACGATATTTTAAAAAAACTTTTAAATTATCCATCACATTCATCGTCGTATTATCGCTTTCCACCAGCTTTTCTTCAAATTCATTCACTTGGGTTCCCAAGCGAATACAGCGATACCCCAGCATCGTCAGCATCTGCTTGAGAAAATGGGTCACGCTGGTCTTGCCATTGGTCCCTGTAACTCCGATGACAAAATAATGGGCACTGGGATCATCATAGAAAAAGCGCAGCAGCTCCCCCAGATATCTTTCCTCAACCACATAAGCCTTTCTTGCCAAAGCATCTTCTCGATACCGGTCACCTGCATAAATACTGTTTTCATCACATTCCCTTGAATCATGGCTGACATTATAAATCAGCCGCTGTTCTTCGCTATCCAGACCAATGGCCTGCAGACATTCTTTTAACTGTCGAGGCATACTAACACCACCTTTCCGTTTTCCTGAAGATATGTTCTGGCTGAGGGATATTGTTCGACGACCTTATCGCCATCACCAATGATTTCAAATTCCAATCCCTCTTGAATACAATCTTCTTTGGACATTCCGATAAAATCTTCCACTTGGATCATTTTCGGATCCAGCCACGTCGTTTTTTTAGGAATCTGCATTTCAGCTTTTTCTATTTCTAAATAAGGCAATATATCTTCATACATATTTCTGACGACAGGTGCTACTACCGTACCGCCATATTGGATATTATTCTGCGGGGAATCACAGGCCACATAAATGACGATCTTCGGATCATCCATGGAAGCAGCACTTAAAAAAGAAAGTACATATTCATTGCTTAAGTAGGCACCATTGACAGCCTTTTGCGCCGTACCGGTCTTACCGCCGATCTTATAGCCATAGATATAGGAATTCTTACCGCCGCCATTCGCTACGACACTCTCTAACGCAATCCGCATCAGAGCACTCGTTTCTTCAGAAATGACCGTTCCCTGGCTTTCTGGCTGTTTCTCATACAATATTTCACCTGTCAAAGGATTTGCGATGGAGGAAACGATATAAGGCTTATAAAGCGTACCCCCGTTGATGACAGCACTAAATGCCCGTACCAGCTGTAAAGGTGTCGCACTGATCCCCTGGCCAAAAGCAACAGTGGCTGTTTCTACGGGTCCCATGACATCATAATCAAACATGATGCCGCTGCTTTCTCCCGGAAGATCAATCCCTGTTTTCTTACCAAAGCCAAAATTCATGACATATTCATATAATCGCTCTTTTCCAAGACGGCGGCTGATCTCCACAAAGCCCGGATTGCTTGAGTTTTCTAATACCTCAAGAAATGTCTGCTGGCCATGACCGCCCGCCTTCCACGATTTGATACGTGCCCCCTCTACGATCTCATAACCCCGGTCATAATACGTATCTTTATACATATCAAAGCACTTTTCTTCAAGTGCGCTGGCAAAAGTAATGCTTTTAAAGGTAGAACCCGGTTCAAAGGACATCCAGATCGGTAAATTCCGATTCAAGGTTTCAATATCATAATTCTGATATTCATTCGGATCAAAATCAGGCTTGCTGACCATCGCCAAAATAGCGCCGGTATTAGGATCCATCGCAATGGCCAAAGCGCTTGTCGGCTGGTATTTCAGCATCATCAGATTCATTTCCCGCTCTACGATCGACTGGATCGTGGAATCAATACTTAAAATGAGATCATTTCCATACCCATAATGAACGACCTCCTCTTCCAGTGCCAACAAATTCCCCTTGGCATCAAAGGATATTTTCAAATCACCGCTTTCGGCTTTTAAATATTCATCATATTCCAATTCAAGTCCGCTCAGTCCCTGATGATCGATCCCACAAAAACCTATGACCTGTGAAAGATAGGCTTTGTTCGGATAATAACGCTTTGAATCCTGAACGAGAATGATCCCTTCCAAATCAGCTTCCATGATCTTATTTCGCTGTTCATCACTGATATTCCTGCCTTCCGGCTGCAATTTTTGCGTGGATACCCGCTTCTCTAATTTTGCTAATAAAGCTGCTTCATCGCATTCTAAGATCTCACTGAGCACTTTTGCGGTATGAGCGGTATCCTTGATCATCAAAGGCACTGCCATCACGCTGGTACTGGGCATATTAACGGCAAGTACCTTCTGATCACTGCTATAAATCGTGCCTCTTTTCCCGGATATCTTAAAATCACGCTGCCAAAGATTCTCCGCTCTTTCTAAAATCGTCGCATGATGAAAAAGCTGTTCATACATGAGCTTGAAACAGATCAATAAGAAAACAGCTCCAATGACAACTCGTACAAGACGCATTCTTTTTAAGTTCATTTCTCTTTGCATGCTTCATATTATGATATAAAAAAAAGAAAAAGACCTACTGTAAATAGGTCTTGATTGCTTCAAATACTCTTTTATTATCTTTTGAGATGATAATGATCTGATATCCGTCCAGTTCTGTTACCATCGCATTCTTCACCAGCTCTTCTTCCTGCGGCATCGAAGCATAGTCCGTTTCCAATCGCTTTAAATATGAATTTAAAGCTTCCCGAACCTCATCCTCATGTCCTTCAACCGACTTTACAATCAGATAGGTCCTAGCACTTGTCAGCACCGGCTTTTGAATCGCATATGCACTGACGATCGTTCGATTTAAACCATAGGTTTCCAGATCAGCATCCTCGGCAGGTGTCAAAACACCAAAAAGCGTTGCTTTCGCATTTTTAATTCGATCAAGCACTTCCTGATTATCATTTGACACGATCAGTGCGGTAAAATCTTCATTTTGTTCGATCAGTGCATTTTCAAGCAGTTTTTTATCATCATCATTATCAGCAATTAAAATACGGTGGCTGACATAATCCATCAGTTCCTGCTTCAAGGCCTCCTCACGCCCGCTGACAGGCTTGAACACCATATACATCTGTGCACTTGTCGGTGAAATACGAACCGTTCCCTGAATAACATTATCAGGGTTAATTCCCAACACTTCTTCATACTCATAATCATAGACATCAGTCAAATTTTCAAATATATTGTCTTTTCCGTATTCCACACTTGAAAGAACATTCGAAATATCAAAGGTATCTTCCGCTAAATAAGGAAGTTGCTGATTTAATGTTTCCAGATCCAATGCCTGATCCTGTGGCTGTGAACAAGCAGTAATCAATAAAAAAAGCGAAAGAATCAGTCCAAAACGTTTAAGGTTCATACTTACTCCTCCCTTAGTCCACATTATTATACACAAAAAACAGGCATAAAAGCAAATCCCTCAAAAAATCCCACGAAAAACCATTTTATTTCGAAAAAAATCCCATGGATTCCATGGGAT
The DNA here is from genome assembly GCF_944327115.1 of uncultured Traorella sp. Lineage (GTDB taxonomy): Bacteria > Bacillota_I > Bacilli_A > Erysipelotrichales > Erysipelotrichaceae > Traorella. Next base: position 7,001 of record NZ_CALVGS010000100.1, on the reverse strand, counting down.
TCATTCAAGCTGTATCACAATTTCAGTATCCGAAGTAACAGCCGTATTCTCCGTCACGCTTTGACTGACAACCGTACCGCTGCCATTACAGATAATGTTAAGTCCGCTTATCTGTTTATAGATCATCACATCCTTATATGACCAATTGATCATATTCGGCATGCTTATATTGACTGAATTTGTTTTGATGAATACATTCTGATTTGTCGTTACCGAATCATTGGCATTCGGATACTGATCCGTTACCGTCGTACCATCACCGATATATACCGGATGAACATTCATTTCAGAAATCTTCTGATTGACATAATCCATCGTATGATTTTTTAAGGCCGGCATTGAATATTCCTGCCAGTTATCATAATTGGTTTCGGTATTTGTCGTTTCAGTAGAGCGGATACCTGCTGCCTCATACGCAACAGTAAAGAGATTCTGATAGAAACTCTTATCAAAATCACCTACATGAGAAGACTGGAAGCCATAGTAAACCATGATCTTTGGATCATCACTAGGAGCTGCTGCCATGATGTTTGAGGTATAAAGAGATTTTCCATATGAACCATTCACAGCGATTTCTCCGGTACCTGTCTTACCGATCATATCAAGTCCTTCGATATTGTAAGAATAACCGGTTCCCTTTTCCGGATCCTGAATGACCTGCTTCATCAGCTCCATGACCTTCTGAGTTGTTTCAGTAGAGAATATACGCTGCGGATTGCCCTCTTCATCCGTATGCACATAAGTGGTGTCACCTTCATAAACGACATTGTTATTCGCATCTACGATTTTGTCAATATAATAAGGCTTGACCTCATAACCGTCATTAAAGATTGCCGTATATGCCTGTACGAGCTGTAAGGCCGTAATACTGGATCCCTGTCCATAACCAAAATTTAAACGGTCGATCGCATAGGTATTATTTTTGATACCCGTTTCTTCAGACATGGATAATCCTTCGACACCTGTCTGCTTGAAAAAGCCCAGGCGATCCAAATATTCCCAGAATACATCTGTTTTCAGGTAACTTGTCAACAGAGTCGCAATACATGTGTTGGAAGAACGCACCAAACCTTCATCAAAGGTAATCGTACCCCATCCGGGACGATAACCGTCATTGATATTGCCCTCCAGCGAACAAGGCCCTTCCTTTCGATAGATTTCCGTATAATCGTCATTATAGCCAATACAGAAGCGTCCTGTTTCTACCGTATCAGAACCGCGATAGACCCCTTCTTCCATGGCAATCGCATAAGTAAACGGCTTGATGACCGAGCCCGGTTCAAAAGTAAACATGCTCGGCATATCCGTATAAACCGGATCTTCACGTGAATTCAGATCATAGGTAGGATAACCGCCATAAGCCAGTATCTTACCGGTTTCAACCTCCATGACGATCGCCCATGCATTTTCCGCATCATTATTCTCAATCGTTTTCTGCAAACAGTCCTCAAGCGCTTCCTGAATATCTTTATCGATCGTGAGATATACATCGCTGCCGTTGATCGCTACTTCGGTAATACGAGTCGTTCCCGGAAGTGAATAACCATTGGCATCCTTCTGTGAAACAGCCTTGCCATCCGTTCCCTTTAAATAATCATCCAGATAAGCCTCGATACCTACCTGTCCTACTAAACGCTGCTTCTGTGAATCATAGCTGGCAAACCCTAATAACGTAGAAGCAAATCGTCCGGGCGTATAGACCCTCGATACCGTCTTTTCAAATTCTATGCCCGGAAGTCCCGTTGTCTTTTTATTTGGATCCGGTGTATAAACGATAGCATCGATCGCATCCTTTTGCTCCTGTGTCAGATTTCTTCCCTTATCTCCCAAATATGTCTGATATTGACCACTATCCTGAAGATTCAGATAATTTAGGATCTGATCCACATCCATACCTAAAATCGGTGCCAATGCTTCAGCGGTAAACTGCCGATCTTCCACATAAGCATAGTTACCTTGACGATTTTTATCCAAAATTGCAACGATCGTATATGTATCGCTGTTCTGTGCAATTGCACTGCCGTTACGATCCCGAATCGTTCCTCTTCTAGCCTGAATGACTTCTACCTTTTCCTGAGAACCTGCCTTTTTTTCCAGCACGTTGATACCGCTTCGTAAATGAACGCCGCTGATGGTAGTGAAAAAGACATTAAATGATATAATGCCTCCAATTAAAACTAATACTAGAAAAATAACGATTATTTTAATATTAGTTATATTTTTTTTCATTCAAATCACTCACTATTCTTTTTCATCGATATATGTAATACGATTTGCATCATAATTTAAGTCTACACCACTGGCAGCACAGATCGACATCAGATAATCTCTTTCTGTATATCTTGCTACCTCAAGACGCAATGTATCTAATTCCTTTTGTTTCTGTTCATTCTCGTTGTTCAGCTGTGTCAGTTCATAATTCAAAGACACATTCATGGAACGTACGACAAAGGTTGACCCAAGATACGCTAAAAGGCTCAGAGCAAAAACAACACTGAGAAGATTCTGCATTTTCAACTTTCTTTTTTTCTTAACGATCTTAGCCATCTTATTTCACCCTTTCCAATATTCTTAATTTAGCGGAATGAGAACGGTTATTCACCGCTAATTCCTCTTCACTTGCCGTAATCGGCTTACGGTTTATACAACGAAAATCAGCCTGTTTGATTTCACTTGCTTTTAATGGGATACGCTTATCGACATCCTCTGCACTGCTTTTACGCCGAAATGTATCTTTCACGATACGATCTTCCAATGAATGAAAGCTGATCACACAAATCCGGCCGCCTGTATGTAAACATTCACAGGCCTCTTCCAAACAGATTTCAAGCTCATGAAGCTCATCATTTACTTCAATACGAATCGCCTGAAAAATCTTTTTTGCCGGATGTCCTTTTTTATTGAGCACTTTTGCCGGATAAGCAGCTTTGATGCAATCGACCAATTCAAATGTTGTTTTGATCGGTTTTTCAGCACGTCGCTGTTCGATCTTACGGGCTACCTGTTTCGCAAAGGGATCTTCTCCATAGCGAAGAAATACCCGGCACAGTTCTTCATAGGAATACTCATTGACCACAGTTGCGGCACTCAGTGACTGGCTCTGGTCCATCCTCATATCTAATGGCGCATCATAGCGATAGGAAAAACCACGCCCAGCCTCATCAAACTGCGGTGAGCTGACACCCAGGTCAAGAAGCAAGCCATCAATGCCCTGAATGTGTAACTTTTCAAGTTCTTCTTTTAAATGCTTAAAGCCGTTATGTATCAGAGTAAAATTCGTTCCGATCTTCAATAATCGCTCACGACTCTCTTCAATGGCTGCTGCATCCTTATCAAAACAGATCAGCTGTCCTTTAGGAATTCGTTTCAGGATTTCTGCGGAATGACCGCCTCTTCCGAGCGTACCATCCACATAGATGCCATCCACTTTGATATTTAAGCCTTCAATACATTCATCCAATAATACACTTACATGTTTCATAGCATAAATTCCGTTAAGCTTTCAGCCAATTCCTCAAAGCTTTCCTCACTGTTTGACATATACTCTTCCCAAACATCCTTGGCCCAAATTTCAACCTTGCTGCCGGCACCTACCACAACACATTCCTTTTTGATGTTTGCCTGTCTGATCAGATTGGCAGGAATCAAAATACGTCCCTGCGAATCAATCTCCACCTCACATGCCTTGCTTGTCAGAATGCGGACAAACGCACGGGCCTGTGATTTCGTAGTCGGCAAAGTCTGAAGCTGGGCATAAATCTTTTCCCATGCTTCACTGGTATAAAGTGTCAAGCATCCATCCAGTCCCTGAGTGAGAATCAGTCCATCCTTCAGTTCGCTGCGGAAACGAGCCGGAATAATCAGTCTTCCCTTCGCATCAAGGTTGTGAGAATACTCACCCATGAACATATCATCACCCACTTTCTACCACTTTGCGCTACTTTATACCACTATTATAAAAGAAATGCATGAAATTGTATAGTCTTTTTTTCATAAAATTAATTAAAAGAAAAACAAATACATTCTAAAAAAGCGTCAAGCACGCTTGCTAGACGCTTTGTGTTAATTTAAGTAAAAATTGGATATGAAAAGCCATAAAAAAAGACCGGATTTTTCTCCCGATCTTTCATCATTAAGCTTTTAAAATCCTTGTTAACATTACCTCTCTGGCTTTATTTTCCAGCGTATCATCTAACTGTTCCAGCTTCACATCGCCATAACGCTTCTTCAAAGCTTTACGAAGGATCAAATCAGCAATCTGAGGGTTTTTAGGCAATAAAGGACCATGCATATAAGTACCTAAGACAGACCCGTTATAAAAGCCTTCAAAGCCACAGCCAAAGCTATTTCCCTGACCGCTAAGCACCCTGCCGAAAGGTGTCGAAACATTTTTCGTCTGACCGCCATGATTTTCAAAACCCACGGCCTTAAATTTCTCCCCTTCCACATCTGCTTCGATTGCAATATTACCAATACAGCGGACATCACGTGAAGCACTTTCAGTATAATAATCAAAAAAACCAAGCCCTTCGATCTTATTGCCATCGCCATCCAAATAATACTTGCCAAACAACTGATAACCGCCACAAATCAAAAGAACAAAGCTTCCCTCATCCATGGCCTTTTGAATATTCTCTTTACGACTCAACAGATCCTCTACCAAAAGGCTTTGCTCCTTATCGGCACCGCCACCGATAAACAATAAGTCATAATTACTTAGATCCTTCTCTTCTTTGAGTGAGCATGTATCTACGATGCATTCAATATGACGCTTCTGGGCACGAATCTTCAGCACTTGAACATTCCCCTTATCACCATACAGATCCATCAGATCATGATACATCCAGCATATTTTCAGATTCATGATGCATGCCTCCTTATGATTGAACGTGTTGACTGCAAGGCAGTATAAGTAGCGATCACATAGGCATCTTCTTTCAATTCTTTCAATCGAATGATACCATCCTCAACATGTTCATAGACCTCAATATTCTCATAACCTTCATATTTCATACGCAAGGCAATATCATAGGCTCGTGTACCACTGCATAAAATTCTTTTCGTATGCTCATCAATCAAAAGATCAAAGTGAGCATCCCAGATCCACGAAACATCACGTCCATCCTGATCATGGTCATTCAAAATGATCATGATATTTTTATCTTCATGATTTTTCATGATCGCCTTCATTACTTCATTGGCACCTGTTGGATTTTTCACCAGATTCAACAGGCACTTGCCATTTAAATCAAACAATTCATTGCGTCCTTTATGCATCGTGAAAGTTTTAAAGACTTCATTCGCACATTCATCAGAAACACCATTGACACCCATACAGCACAAAACTGCCGCACAGTTATAAATCGCATAAATGGCATTTTGAAATGAATGATATGTCTTCTGATTCATCGTAAAGGTTTCATTCTCATAATCAATCGCATCTACAAAATATTCAATGTCATTCTTACCAAACCCACATTCACAGGCAAACTTACCAATATGTGAATACTGATAATAATCATAATGCAACGGCCGTCCACAGCGTGGGCAGAATTTTCCCTCACTGGCTTCATTGCTCGTTTCTGATGATACTGCATTTTTGCCTACGCCATAATAATGAATATCTGCTTTTTTAGCACGATCCGCCAGACGTACGACATTAGGGTCATTAGCATTTAAAATCAAATGTCCCTCATAATCATCTAACACAGACTCAATACGTCGCACGATCGTTTCCATTTCTCCTGCACGATCCAATTGATCGCGGAAAAAGTTATTCACAACAAAAGTTGTGACCCCAAGGTCCTTGAAAACACGCATGACCGTCAGTTCATCCACTTCAAGCACCACGACATCTGCCTGCACCTCATATCGCAAAGAGGAATGGGTACACAACAAAGTAACAATACCCTCTTTAAGATTATCACCCTTACGGTTGCCAATGACACGATATCCTGCCTTAGCAAATGATTCCACGATCAGATTGCTCGTCGTTGTTTTCCCGTTCGTTCCCGTAACCATGATGACCTTCTCAGGCATCTTAAATTTTTTTAATATATCTGCATCCATCTTCAACGCAATCGTCCCCGGTAAAGAGCCCCCTCTTCCCATCAGCGACAACAGAAAATGAATTCCTTTGATCAGCAACAGTTTCATAAAACACCTCTTTGTGATTATACAACACTACACAAAATAAAAAAAGAGTCATCGACTCTTCTTAGGCAACTTTTACACCATCGTAGTAACCGCACTCTCCACAAACTCTGTGAGTTCTCTTGAATGCTCCACAGTTAGGACATTTTACCAATGTAGGTGCCGCTAACTTGTAGTGAGTTCTACGTTTAGCTTTTCTAGTTTTAGAGTTACGTCTTTGTTGAACAGCCATCTTGCTACCTCCTCACCTATTCCTCTATCTTGAAATCCTTTAGTTTTGCTAACCGAGGATCGATTTCATCTTTTTTAGATGAATTGAATTCCTCCTCGCTTACAACCTCCCAGCCTTTTCCCTTGGGATACTTGACCCCTTCTTTTACAACCTTGTAAGGAATCTCCATTACAATCAGCTGGAAAATTGCCGGATACAACTCGACGGTATCTTTCTTTGTTTCATGAACATCCACATCCTGAGGATTCTTTTCAAATGAATAAACTTCACTTGAAGATGTATCAAACTCCACTTCCACATCTTCCAAAGAAATGCTGCAGGGCACCACCATGATCCCTCTCACATGAATATTGGCAATCGCCAGTTCAGTAGAAACATCATAATGAATATCACCTGATACCTCAACATCCTTTAACTTCCTTAAGTGGCTTACCTTCTTCAAATCAGCTTCATTGAATTCAATCATTTCATCAAACTCAATCGTGTTGTTTTCAGCCTGGAGTAATTCACTTTTCGTCCACTTCAAAGAAATCACCTCGTTGCTTAACGTAAGTAGTTTACCACAAACCCCAACAATAGGCAAGATTTATTTGCTGGAAAGTTAAAATACTTGACA
>NZ_CALVGS010000099.1 GCF_944327115.1 uncultured Traorella sp. | reverse complement strand
TAATACCTCCTTTGCCTCCTATACTTTTAACGCAAGCCGCGAAGCGGCCAGATTTTCATAGAAATGTCAATAGTTTTCAAATAAAAAAAGAACCCCTCACTTTTATTTTTGTAAGAGATTCATAAATATAGCTTTTTGTCAAATCCTTATTTTAGTTGCATTGCCCAAATCACAGGATTCTTTTTCTTTTACAACAGGATTTGTATCAACAAATCCATGCGGTTACATAGAAAAGTAAATCGGAACATCCATTTTGATCACAAAATCTTTATACCGCATATTTTACGATTAAACTTTAAATATAAGAGCCTTTGTACGATATTCTTTTCCATTTACCCAATATTTAGAATCTGGCCCTTCCCTTTGTCCTGCTGTTATATCTTTTTTAAATCAGATATTTAAAAATACAGTAAATAAAAGAAGGATCATTACGCTTTCTCCATAATAGAAAGATTCCAAATATCAGCTTTATCTTTTCATGTCCTCCCATATGTTTTATACAAATCCATGCTTTTATTCAAATCTGATTCTTTTTAATTTTAGAGAAAGATATACTGTGATATAATATGTTGGATTATTTTGATCATCAAGAAGATGAACATATGCAAGGAGTGAGTACATGCTTCAGATCAAAAATATATTTAAAGAATATAAAACAGGAAATTTAATTCAGAAAGCACTGGATGGTGTTTCTTTTAATCTGCGTGACAATGAATTTGTAGCTGTTTTAGGGCCAAGCGGCTCCGGGAAAACAACGATGCTCAATATTATCGGCGGTCTGGATCGTTATGACAGCGGTGATCTGATCATTAATGGGATTTCTACTAAAAATTATAAGGACAGGGATTGGGACAGTTATCGTAATCATACGATCGGTTTTGTTTTTCAAAGCTATAATCTGATTCCTCATCAAAGTGTATTGGCAAATGTGGAACTGGCCTTGACAATCTCCGGCATTTCTAAAAAAGAGCGGAGAAAAAGAGCTTTACATGCTCTTGATGAAGTAGGATTGAAGGAACAATCACATAAAAAACCTAATCAATTATCGGGAGGTCAGATGCAGCGTGTGGCGATTGCCAGAGCATTGGTCAATGATCCTGATATTCTTTTGGCTGATGAACCTACCGGAGCTTTAGACAGTGATACAAGCATTCAGGTCATGGATCTCTTAAAAGAAGTAGCCAAGGATCGTTTGGTTGTGATGGTTACGCATAATCCGGAGCTGGCAGAAGCCTATGCGACACGTATCATCAAGCTTCGTGACGGCAAGATCATGTCTGACAGCAATCCGCTTATTATTGATGAAAGCACCTTAGAAAAACCTCAGCATAAAAATATGGGAAAATCTTCCATGTCGCTTTTAACCGCTCTTTCTTTAAGCTTCAACAATTTGAAAACAAAAAAAGGAAGGACGCTATTGACTTCATTTGCCGGTTCTATCGGAATTATCGGTATTGCTTTGATACTATCTCTTTCCAACGGTGTCAGTACGTATATCAACAGTATTGAAGAAGAAACGCTTTCTGAATATCCATTACAGCTGCAAAGCAGCGGCTTTGACATGACTTCTCTTTTAAGTGTTCCTTCTGATCGTATCGAAAATGAACAGACAGGTGATATCAAGGTCAATGAAATGCTGACCAATGTATTTTCAAAGGTTGGCTCCAATGATCTCGCTTCCCTAAAAAAATATCTTGAAAGTGATGACAGCGGTATTGATGAATATGTCAAAGCAATTGAATATGAATATAACATCGTACCTCAGATATACAGCGTAAAGGATGATGAAATAAGACAGGTCAATCCGGATACATCCTTTGCTGCCTTAGGCTTTTCATCTGCGAATACCTCTAACAGCATGCTCTCTTCTATGACAAGCACCAATGTTTTTGATGCCATGCCTGACAACACAGATCTATTTAGTGATCAATATGATGTGAAAGCCGGTCATTGGCCTGAAAACTATAATGAATGTGTCCTCGTTCTATCCTCAAGAGGAAGTATCAGTGATTTTCTTCTTTATACTCTGGGCTTACGTGATTATGATGAATTAGAGGAAATGATCCGTCAGTTTTCTGCCAATGAAAATGTGACCGTTCCTGAAAACTTAACTGCTTATGATTATGATGACATTCTTGGTCTTTCCTTCAAGCTGATCAATGCCTATGAACGCTATCAGTACGATGAGCAGTATCAGGTATGGATCGATAAATCAGATGATGCTGCCTATATGGAAGATGTGGTTAAAAATGGCCAGGATCTGACGATTGTCGGTATCGTTCAGCCAAAGGAAGGTACGACAGCTGCCATGCTGACCAGCGGTATCTATTATCCCGCTTCACTTACGAATTATTTAATTGAACAGGCTAAAAACAGTGCCATCGTTCAAAGCCAGCTGGCTTCGACACAAACCGATGTATTTACAGGCAAGGATTTTGGTGAAAGAAGCGAATCATCTTTCGATATGTCTTCCTTATTCTCAATCAATACAGAGGTCTTGCAGTCTGCCTTCAACATAGATGAAAGCAAGCTTAACATTGATATGAGCAGCCTCAATCAGGCACTTGCAAATACAAGCTTACCTTCATTTGATCTAAGTCAGATCTTTTCTCAGATCGAATGGAACATACCTCAAGAAGCCTTATCAAAAACCATGGAAACCCTTCTGTCAGATTTTCAAAGCTATCTGCTTGAAGAAACCGACATTGCTTCTTTTCCTCAGCAGTTTGAAGAATATCTCGCTTCCCGGCAGGTAGTTGAAAAAATACAAAAGGCTGTTGAAGGTTTTATTCAGGAAAACGGCAGTATCAGCATCACCCCTGAGCAGCTTCAAAGTCTTTTTATGGAAATATTGGAAGATTATCAAATTTATGCCAGTGCCAATGATATCTTTGATATCACTCAGCTCGATCAATATTTTTCTGATTATATCAACGCTGAAGAAACAAAACAGCTGATTTCTTCCCAGTTAAAAACCATCCTTCAAGAAAGCGGCATTGAAGAGCAGCTGACAGCAGCGATCCAAAAAACTGCCAGTGAATCAATGGCTTCACTCTCAACGACGCTTCAACAGGAAATGACTCGTATGATGCAGCAGTTGGGCGCATCAATGGCAGATGCCATTTCTTTTGATGCGAATACCTTTGCCGATGCCATTGAAATGAATATGAATGAAAATGATTTGGCACAGCTTCTTTCTTCAATGTCCGCCAGAGAGAATGTTTCTTATGAAAGCAATCTTCAAAAGCTTGGCTATGCGGATCTTGACACTCCTTTCAGCATTGATATCTATCCAAAAGATTTTGAAAGCAAAGAAGAAGTGCTTGGTATCTTGGATCAGTATAATGAAAATATGAAGACTGCCGGTAAAGAAGATCAGGTGGTTACCTACACTGATTTAGTAGGTACTCTCATGTCTTCCGTTACAGATATCATCAATGTCATCAGCTATGTCTTGATTGCTTTCGTAGCTATTTCCCTAGTAGTTTCTTCGATCATGATAGGAGTTATTACCTATATCAGCGTATTGGAACGCAAAAAGGAAATTGGTATTCTACGTGCGATCGGAGCATCAAAACGCAATATTTCTCAAGTGTTCAATGCGGAAACCTTCATTATCGGACTTTGTGCAGGTCTTATGGGTATCATCATCACCCTGCTCCTGCTGATACCGGGCAATCAGATCATTCATTCAATTGCCGGACAGGATAATATCAATGCGATCTTACCGATAAATGCAGGAGTGATTCTGATCCTTCTAAGTGTGATCCTTACATTGATCGGCGGTATCTTACCTTCCAGAAAAGCCGCAAAAGAGGATCCGGTCATTGCTTTAAGAACTGAATAACAAAAAGCAGGTATTCCACTCGGATAAAACCTGCTTTTATTGTACTATGAATATAAGCAAATAAAAAGGCTTTCTGACACATTGGTCAAAAGCCTGAAATTTATTTTGCTTTCTTCTGATTACGTTTATAGACCCATCCTGCAAAGAGCGGAGTCAGAAATGATGTAATGATAACAGAGGCAGCAATCTGTGCAGCAGCCGTAGGTGCAACTGCCACATATTTCGCATCTACTTCAGCTAAAGCAGAAGGATTGGCTACCGCACTGGCAGCTGTACTAGAAATTGCCGCACCGGCAACTCCGCTTCCACCTGTTGCTTTATCTGCCAGCATTGTTACAAAGCCAACTACTAAGGAAGTAATCAAGCCTAATAATACACCGGAAATACCACCCTGAATCAATTGCTGGACAGACATATTAGCACCTAAGGCAAAACCTACCACAATGATACTGGCGGTTACACCGGCCGACAGGGTCTTCTTCATAAATGGAAAACAGTTACCAAGAATAATACCTAAAATCAATGGTAAAATCGAACCGATGATCGGGCCGATTGAAATGCTCGCCAAACCAGCAGAACTTAAAACGATCATCGTCACTGTCGGACCAACACTTAACGATGTGACTGCCACTGCACCTTTCTCAGAATCATCCCCATATTCAGAAGTAATGCCTGAATAAAGTGCATTGTTGGCAACAGAAATACCACCAATGATCGACAAAGAAGATAAGCCTAAGAAATTATCATTGAAGATAAAGGCAATTGCCAATCCGATAATAATGGAAAGAACAATTTTAGTGATAATGATCACTGCACCTTTTTTTATCGCTTTAGGGGTACTTTTAATATCAATGCTTGCACCCAGGAAGAAAAGAAAAGCACCTACCAGTGCGCCCGTTCCTCCGACCACACTCGTAAAGAAGCTTCCCATCTGTAAAACATCCGGGCATACAGAATTGAGGATAACACCGATGATCATCGGATAAACGATCGTATCACCGGGAATTCTCGGAATTTTAAATTTACTTTTAGCCATTTTGCAATTGCCCCATTAGTCTAATACGATGCCGCCGTCACAGTCACCGATCTCGCCATTGACAAAGCTGGCTGCATCAGAAGCAAAGAATAAGATCATTTGCGCAATTTCAACCGGTTCGGCTGCACGTCCAAGCGGAATCATGCTGATTACTCGTGCATTCTGATCCGGATTATCTGATAAGTCTTTAGTCATTGGTGTATGAGTGAAAGATGGACATACCGCATTACAGCTAATTCCATATTTACCACCCTCTTTAGCGATTGCTTTTGTTAAACCGTTCACACCTGCTTTACTTGAGGCGTAAGCAGCTGTACCTAACAGACCGCCACCGATCTTACCGGCAACCGAAGAAACGTTCGTAATACGTCCGCCACCGTTTTTCATGAAATATGGATAGATTGCTGAACAAGCAGTAAATGTACCTGTCAAGTTGATACGAATCGTTCTTTCCCATTCTTCATCACTGATTTCCTGGAATGGTTTTTTACTGATAACACCGGCCACATTGATCAGACCTGTTACATTTTCATGATCTTTTAAGATCTGTGCGATAACTTCACGAATGTTTTTGTTATCTCCGCAATCCATTTTATAGAAATAAGCATTTTCACCTAATTCTTCTTTTGTTGCCATTCCTGTTTTTTCATTAATATCACAGATAATGACTTTTCCATTTCCTTCAATAATACCCTTTGCTGTTTCTTTACCGATACCTTGTCCGGCACCTGTAACAATGACAGTCTTATTTGTAAAATCAAACATATCTCATTTCCTCCTTTTTTTATCATCTATATTATAAGCTTGCCACAAACATGTGAAAATGTTATCATAATATAAAATTATTCATCATATTCGTGCTATAAGCACAAAGGAGAGGTTATGGAAAATAAATATTATTTTGAACTAATAAAAGCTTCGCTTACCGGAACTTCTTTCACTCACCTGGTCGAACTGGCAGCTGTTTATCTCAACAATCCCCTGTTAGTGATCGATAACAGTTTCAACATCATCGCTTATTCTGAAAATCTTAAATCAACAGATAACATTTGGTTAGATGCCGTTACACGCGGTTATATCACCATCGAATTTGGTGCCACCCTTAACAACTGGGATGTACTGGTTGGCCCGTCCAGACAATATTTCGATACCGATAAGATCAGCAGTAAAAACAGACGCTTTATTCGATTGAAGTATCAACATCAGATAGTAGGTTACTTGGATATTTTAGAGGAAAAAACTCCTCTTGATACGCTGCAGGAAGAACAATATCTGTTTATAGCGGCCCTGCTGGCAAAAGAGCTTCTCTTTAATTTCCATCAGCTTGATCTGAGTGATTTTCCGGTTCGTGAAGAAGAGATCATGCTTGAGTTATTACAACATCGTTTTACAGATCGTGCCCAATTTAATTCACGCATTCAAGGGTGTCATCTGAAAAGCAATTCTTTTTATCATATCGGATGTATCGATTTCAGCCATTACATTTCTTATAATGCACATCACAGTCAGATTCAAGAAAATCTGCGAGCTTATATTCCCGATAGTACCTCTGTTTTTTATGAAAAACAGCTTATTATCCTGATCAAAACCGACAGTAACTGCAACTATCAAATGCTCGATCAGTTTCTTCATTCCAGCTCATTAAGCATGGGAATCAGCGATCCTTTTAAAGATCTCTATCAATTTACCACTTATCTCAGCCAAGCACAGACCGCCTTGCGTCTACGGCAATTCGTATCACCCGATACATATGTTAGTTTCTATGAAAAATGCAAGCCTTACCATATGTTTGAATACTTCAAAACAGAAGAACTCCTTCAATTTTGCCACCAACGTGTCCTTAACCTTAACTATTACGATGAACAAAATAAAACAAATTATATCAAAACGTTACGGACTTATCTCTACTTTCAAAAAAGCATCCAGCAAACTGCAAATCATCTCTATGTACATCGCAATACCATCAATTATCGGATCCAGAAAATCAAAGAAATCATGGAAATTGACTTTAACCATTATGAATTAGACGCTCACATGCTATGGTCCTGCGAAATCATTCAGTTTATCAACTATCGAAATCAAATTTCTAATTAAATGAGCATCGATTTACACAACACATTTCTTTCTCAATATCAAATATTTATACCAATCTCATTTTTCTAAAACTCTTTTCATTGTAAAAGATGCTTACTCTGGCAAATACCCCTCAAATATACAGATCTATACAAAAAAAAACGCTGTTTCCTTTTATATAGGTTTCAGCGTTTTTCATTTGACTGATCAATACAGTCCTATTGTTTATGCAACGATATTTACGATCTTTCCTTTAATGATGATAAACTTACGAATCTCTTTGCCTTCGATCTGTGCCTGTACGGTTTTCAGTGCCAATGCATTTTCTTTGATCTCATCTTCATTGGCATCCTTTTTCACTGTGATCGTACCCCTCAATTTACCATTTACTTGAACCGCAATTTCTACACTTTCTTCAACAAGGAAAGATTCATCATAAGTTGGCCAGCTCTCATAGGCAAGACTTTCGTCATGTCCTAATTTCTCCCAGATTTCTTCTCCAAGATGAGGAGCAAAACAAGAGAGGATCTTAACAAAGCCTTGTGCATATTCACGATACAGCGTATCTGCTTTATAAGCATCATTGATGAAGATCATCATTTGTGAAATCGCAGTATTCAGATTCAAGCTTTCAATATCCTTCGTAACTTTCTTAACCATGAAATGATAGCTCTTATCAAGAGCATGATCATTGGTATCTGTAACACGATCCATTTCTACGATCAGACGATATACACGATCCAGCCATCTTCTTGAACCTTCAACGCCCTGTTCGCTCCAAGGTTTGCTGGCTTCCAAAGGTCCCATGAACATCTCATAGATTCTTAGAGTATCTGCACCGTATTTTTCTACGACATCATTTGGATTTACGACAAATTCAGGATAACGTTTTCCCATCTTGATCCCATTGGCACCTAAGATATATCCTTGGTGTACCAATTTCTTGAAAGGCTCTTTGGTCGGTACCAACCCTTTATCATAAAGATAATTGTTCCACATTCTTGAATAAAGCAAATGTCCGACCGCATGCTCCGGACCTCCGATATACAGATCGACCGGCATCCAATGCTTTAATAATTCATAGTTTGCAAATTCTGAATCATTATGCGGATCGATATAGCGTAAGTAGTACCAGCTGCTTCCGGCACTTCCCGGCATCGTACTCGTTTCGCGTTTTCCCTTTACCCCATCAATTTCTACATTGACCCAGTCAGTTGCCTTTTCCAGCGGGCTTGCACCGCTTTTTCCTGGGGAATAATCTTCCAGCTCAGGAAGGATCAATGGTAATTCATCATCTCTTAACGCCACCATATTGCCATTTTCAAGATGGACGATAGGAATCGGTTCACCCCAGTAACGCTGACGGGCAAAGATCCACTCACGCAGACGATAATTGACATGCTTGCTTCCACAATGATGTTCTTCCAGCCAGGCAAGCATCTTATCAATGGCTTCCTGTTTATTCAAGCCATCCAAAAATTCTGAATTGATATGTAATCCGTCTTCTTCATAAGCGTGTTCACTGATATCTCCGCCATCCAGTACCTGAATGATTTCCAAGCCAAACTTTTTCGCAAAATCATAATCACGCTGATCATGAGCCGGAACTGCCATGATCGCACCTGTACCATAAGTTGCCAATACATAATCACTGATCCAGATCGGAATCTTCTTTCCGTTTACCGGATTCACTGCATAAGCACCTGTAAAGACACCTGTTTTTTCCTTATTCAATTCGGTTCTTTCCAGATCGGATTTACCGGCACATACCTTCTTATAAGCCTCTACATCCGCTTTACAGTCATCCGTAGTGATCACGTCGATCAAGCGATGCTCCGGAGCCAAAACACAATAAGTAGCACCGAAAAGCGTATCACAGCGAGTCGTGAAAACCGTAAAGCTTTCATCATGACCATCTACCTTAAAATCTACATGAGCTCCGATTGATTTACCAATCCAGTTACGCTGCATCTCTTTGGTTGATTCAGGCCAGTCAATTTCATCCAAACCTTCCAGCAAGCGTTCTGCATACTGTACGATGTCAATGACCCATTGACGCATATTCTTACGAACAACCGGATAACCGCCTCTTTCACTCTTGCCATCTACGATTTCATCATTGGCTAATACAGTTCCCAATTCTTCACACCAGTTTACCGGCATCTCAACACACTTTGCCAATCCATCATTAAATAACTGTTTAAAAATCCACTGTGTCCACTTATAAAATGATGGATCACAAGTCGAAACCTCTTTTGTCCAGTCATAGCTGAAGCCAAGCATCTTTAACTGCTTCGTAAAAGTTGCGATATTTTTCTTTGTAAAGCCATCCGGATGATTTCCCGTCTGGATCGCATACTGTTCAGCAGGCAATCCAAAGCTGTCAAAACCCATTGGATGCAATACATTATACCCCTGCATACGCTTCATACGACTGACGATATCCGTCGCTGTATATCCTTCCGGATGTCCGGCATGCAAACCTACTCCTGATGGATAAGGAAACATATCCAAGGCATAAAATTTAGGCTTTGAAAAATCATGAACATCCGTATAAAATGTCTGATGATCTTCCCAGTATTTCTGCCATTTTGCTTCCATCTTCTTATGATCAAATCCCATAATCTTTCCTCCTAAAAATAAAAAAAGCACCCTCTAAGGACGCTTAGCGTGGTACCACCTTAGTTCACCAAAAGTGCACTCAATGTCCATAACGCTGGACTAGCCGGCTCCTTAGCGAGTTCACCCTTTATCATGACTGATTTCCACCACCCATCAGCTCTCTATCCATAACGCCGGACTACTACTCTAATTCATCGCCATTTACTTATTAAGAATAGCAATTTTCATGTTTCCTGTCAAGAACAACAAAAAGATTTGTCACAAAATTGACAAATCCTTTCTACATATAATCTTTATTTATACTATTATTTCTAATAATTCAACGCTTCATATTCACCAGGATCAACCATTTCTACCGTTGTAGAATCATATCCGCTCACCTTGATCTCAGCAGTAAATACAACCTTGATCCCTTCCTCTTCAGCCGAAAAACCAAATTTCTCATTTTCGATATAACCATCTTTATTGATCGTAATGACAAATGCATCAAAAGTCAGCGAAGATAAAGCTGCCAGCGTTTCTT
This sequence comes from uncultured Traorella sp., assembly GCF_944327115.1. GTDB lineage: Bacteria > Bacillota_I > Bacilli_A > Erysipelotrichales > Erysipelotrichaceae > Traorella. The sequence goes on along the minus strand of NZ_CALVGS010000099.1, from coordinate 14,754 downwards.
CATCCATCGTAGAACCCTCCAGGCTTCCCAATGTATCCATCAATTGAGTCAGCTCTTCTTTCGTCGGTTCGATCGTAACAATTGTCTTATCACCATCTTTAGAAGCTTTCATATTCTTAAACTCAGTACTCACTTCACCCACATTGGCCATCTGCCGGGCCTCTGAAACATCCATGGTCATCATTGTTTTCTGGCCATCAGTATTTGTATAAACGACACCATCATAATATGTCTGCTCAGTGGATATATTGGTACCAAACAACGATGCATCCACGATCGTATGATACATCAAATCACTTTGGATCCCTGCCATTTCCACCGTCATCTCTATAGGCATATCCAACGATAAATTTTCTGTCGCAGAATCAGAGCTGCTCATTTCCATATTAACTGAAAGATTCGCATTCATACTTAATGAGTCAAGCTCTTTCATTTTTTCACTGGCATTTTCCAACAATACTTTTGGATCCTCAGCAGGTTCAGAATTGTTGCAGGCTGCCAATGAGAACGACAGCATGATCGCTGCCGCAGCACATAACACTCTTTTCATTGTCTTTTTCATAGGTCCCTTTCCGCTCCTTACAATAGAGCTTTTTAGTGATTTCATTATATCATCGAATATTTACATCGACAAGATTTAAAGGACCAACTAACAATTCTGTAATAAAAGGCCGTTTAATCCTAAACGACCTTTATTTCAAACCTTTTTTACATTCCCCATACCAGCCAGATATAAATATAACCGGCAAGTACGGCCGCAAGTGTAAACGGAACACCGATCCGCAAGAAATCACGTGTGCTGACAGATTCCCCATTCTTACGCAGGATACCAATGGCTGCGATATTTGCGGAAGCTCCGATAGGTGTTAAGTTACCACCTAATGTGGCTCCTGTAAGCAAGCCAAAATAGAATACATACGGTGCCATCCCTGCCCCGCCATTCATCAAAGCAGCAATCGATGAAACAACCGGCAGCATGGTCGCAACATATGGAATATTATCAATGAACGCCGATAAAATAACCGACGCAAAAACGATCAAAGTATAAAGAAGGAAAGCATTATCCCCGGAAACCTGATAGAAAAGATTGGCAACGGCATCAATCACGCCGGCTTTCGTAATACCTTCGATCACGATAAAGATACCAAACAATAATAAAAGCGTATCCTTATCCAAATCTCTGATGACCATCTTGACAGGTTCAATATCTCTCTTTTTGATACAGGCACGAATGACACCGATAATACATAATGCAAAACAGATCAATCCGCTTCTTAAGTTATAAAGGGTCACGAAGCCTGCATTTGCAGGTTCCTGCAAAAAAGAAGCACATATCAGCAACACAACGGTCGCAATCATCAAAAACGATGGAAAGTAATCAGTCACTTCAGTTTCTACCTTGGCACTGACCTTCTGATTTTCATCACGAAACAAATACAACAGAACAACGATGGATGCTAAAGCGCCTAACTCTACGCCCCAGAAAATTCCCGGTTTACCTAACATCCAAAAGAAATCAAGAAATGTCATACCGGCATATCCACCCAAAAGAATGCTCGTTGTATCTCCGACAAGCGTTGCAGCTCCTTGAAGATTACTAGATACCGCAATCGCAATCAATACCGGTACCGGTGATATTTTTAATTTTTTAGAAATTGCCAGACCGATCGGTGCCACCATCAAAACAGTTGCGACATTATCGACAAAAGCACTGATGACCCCTGCAAATAAAGCCAATGATGTTACTGCCCATTTCACATCCGGAACCTTTGAAATCAAAATCTCTGCCAGACGTGCAGGCATCTTGCTCTCGACAAATAATGTCACGGTACCCATCGTACCGCCAATCATTAAAAGCACATTATAGTCAACAGCCCCCAAAGCATCCAAAAGGCTCATATCATACATGCCTGCAATGCCAAGAATCACAAATACGGCCGCCGAAGTCAGTGCGATCCACGGGCGATATTTCTGAAAAGCCAGCATCAAGACATATGTAATAAGAAAAATAACTAATGCGAAAACCATATATCCTCCTCTTATATTAAACAAGTACCCCTATTATAACATTACCCTTTCCGGCTATCAATGTAATCTTTTAGAGTTTATTCACAATTATTTGCAAACAAAAACATGGGCCTTCATCAGAAAGCCCATGTCTTATCGTTTATTTTACTGATTCTTTTTTTCTCATAAAGAGAATGCCCATACCAGCCACAAGCATCATACCATAATAGAAATACATATTTATATCACTTGTATTAGGAGTCTGAGGTGTTACAGGAGTTTCCGGATCTGTTGGCTTTTCAGGTTCAACAGGAACTTCATTCTTTTCGAATTTAGCCGTTAATTCCAGATCACTTGTTACCGGCGTATTGAAATCATATGCCTTATCGCCATCATACCAGCCGACAAAAGTATGACCTTCTTTCTTTGGATCCACTGGTTTCACTGCAGTTTTACCATGCTCGATCACCTGGCTTTCAACACCATCACTAAATGATACAGTATATTTCATAACTTCAAATTTAGCCGTCAATGTTACATCATCTGTCACCGGTGTATTGAAATCATACTCAGTATCTCCATGATACCAGCCTGCAAATGCATAACCTTCTTTTTTAGGATCAGCCGGTCTTACTGCCGTCTTGCCATAATCTACTTCTTGTGCCGGCGCATCATCACCAAAGGAAACAATAAAGGTAATCGGTTTCCACTGTGCATATAGATCAATGCGTACGCCACCATTTCCATTATCATTTAAAGCAATTGTTTCACCGGCTTTATAACCTTTACCACTTCCGTCAGCCTTTGTATTCCAGCCTTCAAAAGTATAACCTGTGCGCGTTGGCATTGAAGATGAAACTACGATTTCATTCGCATTTGTGAAATTATTCGTCGGTCCTCCTTCTCCGCCATTTGCATCATAATAAAGAGAATTCGCTGTCTTCATGATCTTAACTTTCTGACTGACACTTGCAGAAGCTGATTTTTCAGAAACAAGAACATCGCTTCCTTCTTTCTGAGTAGCTGTCACAGTAACGCTGTATTCACCGCTGTCACTTACATTACCCGCAAGCCGAAGTGTCTTGCCATTTTCGCCTTCGATCTTTACACCGTCTTTAAACCATTCATACGTATAATCAAAATCACTGTATTCAGTTACCTCAGCTGTAAGTATACGTGTTGAATTTTTTGGATAATAGAACTGATAATTATCACCAATTTCCGCAGCTTCAGTTGTCAGCTTCAGTTTCACAGAAGGAGCCAGCACCTTACGTGCCATGATCAAAGATAAAGAATCTTCTGCTTCAACAACCTCGCTCTTACCACCTTTTACATATAAATCACCCAGCTGACCATTATCATAAAGATACCAGCCATCCTGACTATATCCACTTAATGGAGAAGATGGGAAGCTATAACGTTCACCATACTGAACAGTTACCGGATCAATCGTATCACCGCCATTGGAATTAAAAGTAATGGTGACATCATTCATTTTAAGCCACTGAGCAGTTAATACATCATCACCACTTAAAGCAGTACCATCTGTGCTTAGCTTATTATTCTGACTTGCCCAGCCATTAAACTTATATCCGATACGTATTGGATCATTTCCAAACGCACTTACAGGGGCATGATCTTTTGCAGTTTCAACAATACTCAAATTTTTATCTGCAAAGATACTGCCATCAACACCATCTTTAAAAGTTACATCATAAGCACGATTAAAAATAAGCTGTGAACGCACACCACCTGGATAATATGTACTGTCTAAGATCCAGCCTCCAAAATCTGCTTGTAAATTACCTGAAGAAGAGCTTCCTTTATAATTTAATTTGTTTACAAAATGAATCGTCAAATTTCCTTCAGGAGTTTTTTCACTATTGAAAACGTATGTATAACCGTATTTATCAGATACCTTTTTCTCATATGGCTTGATATCTGTAATAGTAACGGATGCCATCATACATCCTCCCTCTTCATTCCAAACAGTTTCGTTAACCGTAAAGGTATTTTCAATCAGTGTAAAATCACGTAAATCAAAACCACCATATTGACGGAATTCATCCGTTGCACGGATCTGGGCATGAATGGCTGTCGCTGCATCCAATGCACTTGACATCTTCGTCCAACGTGCACTAAATGTACGATTCTTTGTAACAGTTTCAGCTGTCTGATCACCGTTTTTATATGTAGCATTCCAAGTTGTGAAAATCCAGCCATCACGTGTTGGTGTCCCATCAAAAGCGGGAACAGGATCACCAGCATTTACCGTATAGACCTGATCCGGGAAATATTTCTCAGATGAGCTTCCATCCGTGTACGTCACCGTATATGTTTCTGCGGCACGTACTGTCGGTGCAAAACCGACAAACATAAAGCATGTAATGATTAAGACAAGTACTCTCTTTAAAAATTTACTGCAATCCATAAAATAACCTCCTTTTCTTTTACAGTTTCAGCATTTTAATACCTTGTCCTGCCTACTCCCATAGTAACATCTAACCGCTTACATTACAACCATAATTTCCCATGAATTTTTAAGTAACTTTTAAGTTCATTTTAATAATCTCCTTTATCTTTACATGTGTATCATAAATGATCCATGTAAAAGGATAAAAGCATATGGGTAAATTCAAGGTAATAATAAAACAAAAGGGTATTCTATGAATATAATATAAATAAATTGATAATATGAATAAAAATAGGAGCAGCGAAAGATTTCCGTATGCTCCTATTTATTAATTCTGTAAGGCTTTTTGAAAATATTCCTTGATCGTGAATGACTTCTGATCAAGAATTTGTATTGATATAAAATTATTCCCGCAAAAATTATGCATCACATGGTACTAACTGCATCATTATATGCAACACATCATTATTTTACTCTAAACGCTGCGAAATAAGAATTTCATCCATTTAGACGGCAGTTATTTTTTCCCCGGTTAGATAGGCTTCTTCCATTGCTCTGGTTTTCAATACTTCACCTTTTTGCCAAACATGTTCTCCCCAGATGATTTGTTTTACCCTGTCACCTAAATTTTCCAGTATGACAGTCATATCTTCAGCACATCTCTTCAATCCCTTCTTTCCATCGTGACCTGTCACAATGACATAGGCATCTTTACCACCTAATTTTTGCCACTTGGGCAGCAAACGATCAATAAATGTCTTCATCTGTCCGCTCATCGTGAGAAAATAGGTAGGTGAAGCCAGAACAAGTACATCTGCCTTTTCCATTTTATTTAAAATATCAGCCATATCATCTTTTTGGACACAAAAACCGGTCTTAAAACATGCATAGCATGCCCTGCAAGGATACACTTCTTTTTCTCGCAAAGAGATTTTCTCTACCTGATTTCCAGACTCTTTTGCACCGCGAATAAATTCATCGCATAGAAGATCTGAATTGCCCTTTGTACGGGGGCTGCCGTTAATAACTAAGACTTGCATAGCTTTTTGCCTCTCCACTTTCTGCATGAAATATCGTTCACTTAACTGTCAATCCCAATGACTGTTCTCTTATTTTAGTTGGTTTCCAAGATTATATGCCTGCTGCGGAAACCTGGAATGTCGGGTCATAGACGGTGTACCGCATCCATAGCCCAGAACCATCCCCATATCTGTAAGATTCAGATACCGCACCAGCGTCTTGTAGTGAGCCGCCAGTGCATCAAAGGTCCACTCATCACTGTTCCAAGCAACAGTGAGCAGGACGGACTTCATGTGCTTTTGCTGGATAGAACTGTTAAAGGCACAGAAACGATCGATCATGGTTTTTAGCTGAGCGGACATGCCATAGTAATACAAAGGTGTCGAGAAAACGATCATATCAGCAGCCAGGATCTTCTTACGGATATCCTCCACATCATCTTTCTGCACACAAGGACCTTCATATCCGCAGTGGATACAGCCCGTGCAAGGATGAATATCCGCATGAGCCACATCAATCATTTCTACGGAATGCCCTGCTTTCTCAGCCCCCTCTCGGAAATAATCAGCGAGAATATGGGTAGAACCATTTTTATTAGGGCTGCCCTCTAATACAACGATCTTCATCGATCATACCTCCTTACTTCATTTCTTTTTCCCAATAGCGGATGACATTCAGGGACATGTCATTTGCAAGCTGTTCCATCGTTTTGATTTCTTCATCCGTCAAGTTTAAGGCAGCAGCCCTGAGTGCGTCCTCGACCTGATACACCTTGGTCACACCAATAATAGGCAATGTTCCTTTGGCAATGGCCCATGCGATCGGTACCTGGGCGACAGACACACCATGTTTATCTGCAATCTCTTTCAGTCCGGCTGTCAGCTTTTCTAACTGAGGCAGCATGGGATTGTACACCTTACCACGATCAGAGGTTGCAGGGAAAGGATGCTTCGTATCATACTTACCGGATAATGCCCCCTGCTCCAGTACCATATAAGAGAAGAAGGTGATACCATTTTCCTTGCAGTAATCAAGAATTCCTGAAGCTTCAGAAGAGCGGTTCAGCAAACTGTAATGATTTTGAATAGCGGCAACTTTCAACCCATCAGCTTCCAAAATTGCAGCAGCTTCTTTGATTTCCGCCAAGTTATGATTAGAAAGACCGATACGTCCGATTTTATTAGCCTTGGCCAAAGGAATTAGCTTGCGAATCCATTGAGGGGCCCCTATTGGATTGTGAATCCAATAAATATCCATGGTATCTACACCAAGAAGTTTGGCACTATTCTCAAACATGTCAATAACAGCATTTGCTGCGTTGGGATCGGCACACTGAGGCGTAAACTTATCTGAGATGAAATAACTGTCACGAGGATAGTTTTTTAAAAATTCACCCAGCACCTTTTCAGAAGCTCCCATGCCATAAGCAAAAGCAGTATCCCATAGGTTCAAAGAAGCATTCATTGCTGCATCAAATACAGGTTTCAGATCAGCAGCAGACAGGTCAGAACCAAAAGTCCCATCATTGCCCCATGCCCATGCACCCAGTGCAATCTTAGGTAATTGTTTCAATTCCATATTTTTTCCTCCTATTTCTTTTTAAACATTCATGTGATTCATTTTCTACAATTCTTATCAGATGCTTACCTGATTGGAAATATCCTTGCAGCGATATCTAAACAATCCCAGCTAAAGCAAAATAGCAGTCCGCTGCAAGAAAAGAATCATAGCGATTGCTAAGAAATTTTTTACATCTTACATCCGCATGCCATTCACATTTATTACGATTTATCGCACATGATTACTTTTTTTCCGTTTTTTATTATAAAATGCTCCTGTTTTAATGTCTAATACCTATTGTTTATTATTTTCAATGCTTTTTTTGTATGGATATAAAAAAGACCTCCAAGCCATCAGGCCTTGAAAGTCCTTTATAATGATCATGCTTCTTCCATTTTAGCTCTAAGCATATTAATTTCTTGAATAAATAAGGAAGTTGCAGGAGAGAACAAATGATTTTTCTTCCAAACCAAAACACTGCGAGTAGTATGTTGTGGATAAATCGGAATAAAATGCAGATGGGAACTGTTATGGATCGCCAGTGCTCCGTCCAGACAAAAGGCACATCCCAATCCCTCTTCCACAAGCAGCACCGCATTAGAAAGAAGCGTATAACTTAACGGTATATTCAAATCCTTTTCTTCATGTTTGAGCCAATTCAGAATCTCTGTGCGCACCCTTTCACGCAAAGGAAGGATCAACGGATATTCTGCTATTTCACTCGGTGTAATAGATGTTCTCTCAGCTAAAGGGTGATCGTCACGCATAAGCACGCCCCATGTTTCTTTTTGAGAAAGGCGAACAAAGTCATACTTCGAAGTATCAATCGGCTCCAACAACAGTCCGACATCAATCAGGCCTTTATCCATATGATCTTTTATGTAATCTGCCATCTCATTATACAAATGAAATTGCACAAGTGGATATTTCTCTGAAAACTGCTTAATAAGTTTTGCGAAAAGCCGACTTCCGATAGACTCGGTAGCACCAAGAGAAATGACTCCGCTGACCTCTGTATTCCGTTCCACAAATACCTGTTCCAAACGATCAGCCAGCTCAACAATTTCTTTAGCACGTTGTCGAAAATAAATACCGTCATCCGTCAAGGTCAGTCCGTTTCTTCCCCGAAACATTAAGGTAGTACCTAATTCTTTTTCCAAATCCATCATCTGACGACTCAACGTTGGCTGGGTCACATGCAGAATAGCTGCTGCCTTCGTTATATTCTCTTCCTGTGCCACAGCTAAAAAATAGCGTAATGTGCGAAGCTCCATTTTGATCATCTCCTTTACTAATAGTATAATATATTCATACATGATCAGCAAATTCTTCTAAACATAAGCACCCAGATAAAAATTATTTTCTTAATTATTTCAAAATTAAAGAAAAAAACGCCTGAAACTCAGACGTTAATTCTTGAATGATTTTTTGAACTTATCGAAAGCAGACTCTCTTCCCTTGATATCACGTAGCTTTTCATATAACTTATGCTCTTCTCTTGAAAGCTTTGTCGGAATCTCAATACGTACTTCCACATACTGATCTCCTTGAGCACGAGGGCCTTTTACACCCTTGCCACGCAATCTGAATTGAGTACCATGCTGTGTACCTGCAGGAATCGTCAATTCCACATCTCCATAGACCGTCGGTACATCGACCTTGCAGCCCAATGTCGCATCAACCGCGCTGACCGGCACACTGATACGAATATCATTACCGTCACGAACAAAATTCGGATGACGATTTACTAATATTTCGATATACAAATCGCCATTAGGTCCGCCATTGATACCTCTTTCACCCTTACCGGCAACTCGGATCTGCTGACCCGACTGAATACCGGCAGGAATCTTGATTTCCAGCTTTACACGTTTATGCTCATAGCCGCGTCCATGACATTTCGGACATTTATGCAGAATCTTCTTTCCACTGCCATTACATTCAGGACAAACACTCGTTGACATAAATACACCAAATGGCGTACGATTCTGTGACTGTACCTGTCCTGTTCCATTACATCTGGAACAGCTTTGGATATCGCTCTTGCTTCTTGCACCGCTTCCTAAGCATTCACTGCATTGCTCATCAACTTCAATCGTAATTTCCTCTGTTTTTCCAAAAATGGCTTCCATGAAGTCAATACGCATCTGCATAAAGCGGTCATTCCCTTTTCTAGGTCCATTAGATGAACGACGGTGCGTTGTTCCTCCAAAGAATGAACCGAAAATATCGTTGATATCACCAAAATCACTGAATCCTCCGGTGAAGCCTCCTCCTTGTCCGAAGGCTCCATCCATGCCGGCATGACCAAACTGATCATAATTGGCTTTCTTCTGAGGATCGCTCAATACTTCATAAGCTTCATTGATTTCCTTGAACTTTTCTTCTGCATCTGCTGCTTTATTCACATCGGGATGATATTTTTTCGCCATTTGACGATAAGCTTTCTTTATTTCTGCGTCTGTTGCTCCTTTTTGAAGCCCCAGAACCTCATAATAATCTCTTTTTGCCATACTTTCCCACCTTTCAGCAGTGAAATTCTAGCATAGCTAGAATTTCTTTTCAATATTAATTCTTTTCAGTGAAATCTGCATCTACGACATTGTCGTCATTGTTATTTGAAGACTGCTGGGCATTATTGCCGGCATCCTGCTGCTGATACATCTGTTCAGCGGCCATCTGCGCTGCTTTTTCCAAAGCATCCAACTTCGTCTTAACAGCTTCCATATCGTTTTCATCCAAAGCCTTCTGCAATTCATCACGAAGTCTTTGAGTTTCTTCCTTCTGTTTAGCATCGATCTTATCACCAGCATCTGCCAATGTAGAATCAATCTGATTGATGAACGATTCAGCCTTATTTCTCAATTCAGCTTCTTCACGACGTTTTTCATCTTCATTCTTGTGTTCTTCAGCTTCTTTTACCATTCGGTCGATCTCTTCTTCACTCAATCCTGAAGAGTTTGAAATCGTAATTGACTGTTTCTTGTTCGTACCCTTATCCAAAGCAGATACGTGTACGATACCATTGACATCAATATCGAAAGTAACTTCGATCTGTGGGATACCTCTTCTTGCAGGAGCGATTCCATCCAGTTTGAATAAACCTAATGTCTTGTTATCAGCAGCCATTGGTCTTTCACCCTGTAATACATGGATATCTACTGCAGGCTGGTTATCAGCAGCCGTTGAGAAGATCTGTGACTTACTTGTAGGAATAGTCGTATTACGTGGAATCAAGACAGTCATGACACCACCCATTGTTTCAATACCTAATGACAATGGTGTAACATCCAGCAATAAGACATCTTTTACATCACCGGAGATGACACCACCCTGAATAGCAGCACCTACGGCAACAGCTTCATCCGGGTTCACAGACTTATTAGGTTCTTTGCCTAATTCGTTCTTAACAGCTTCCTGTACAGCCGGAATACGTGTTGATCCACCGACTAACAATACCTGATGAATATCGTTCTTTGTTAATCCGGCATCCTTCAAGGCATTACGTACCGGAGTAATCGTACGTTCAACTAATGACTTCGTCATTTCATCAAATTTAGCACGTGTCAATGTAGCTTCAAAGTGCAATGGTCCATTAGCACCGGCAGAGATGAATGGCAGTGAAATCTGAGTCTGGACAGTACCGCTCAAATCCTTCTTAGCTTTTTCAGCAGCTTCCTTCAAACGCTGCATAGCCATCTTATCGCTTGACAAATCAATGCCGTTTTCCTTCTTGAAGGTATCGATCATCCAGTTAACGATGATGTTATCGAAGTCATCGCCACCTAAGTGTGTATCACCTGAAGTTGACAATACTTCAAATGTACCATCGGCTAATTCAAGGATAGAAACATCGAATGTTCCTCCACCTAAGTCATAAACCAAAACCTTCTGCTCACGATCGCTGCTCTTATCCAGACCATAAGCCAAAGCAGCTGCTGTCGGTTCGTTGATGATACGTTCTACTTCCAAACCGGCAATCTTACCGGCATCCTTTGTTGCCTGACGCTGGGCATCGTTGAAGTAAGCAGGAACGGTAATAACAGCCTTTGTTACCGGCTCACCCAAATAACTTTCAGCATATGACTTCAAATACTGAAGGATCATCGCACTGATTTCCTGTGGTGTATATTCTTTTCCTTCCAATGTTACTTTCTGATTTGTTCCCATCAAACGTTTGATAGATGAAACTGTATTTTTATTCGTTACGACCTGACGCTTAGCTGCATCACCAACGATTCTTTCACCATTCTTAAACGCTACGACTGATGGTGTCGTACGGTTTCCTTCAGGGTTTGTGATAACCTTGCAGTCACTGCCATCCATGACAGCAACACATGAGTTTGTTGTACCTAAATCAATTCCAATAATCTTTGACATATCTTTTCTCCTCCTTATTCACTAACCTTAACAAGCGCAGGACGTAAAATACGATCCTTTAACATATATCCTTTTTGAAGGACTTCGATGACGATACCGCTCTTTACGCCTTCCTTGGCTTCCTGCATGATCGCATGCTGGTAATTCGCATCAAATTCCTTATTCAAGCAGTCAATTTCAACAATTCCTTCTTTCCGCAAAATTTCTACAAGCTGTGCATAGATCATCTCAAATCCCTTTGCATAGTTTTTCAGCTCCTCAGAATCACTGTTGACCTGAAGGGCTCTTTCAAGATTATCAATGATCGGAAGCACTTCTTTTCCAAAATCCTGAAGCTTATATTTATTGCTCTTTTCAAACTCGCTCTGAAGTCGTTTCTTGGTATTCTCCGTATCGGCATAAGCCTTATAGAAAGCATTTTTGCTTTCAGCCAATTCCGCTTTCAGCCTTTCAATTTCTTCCTTCAGCTTATCTGTTTCACTTTCCTTCTTTTCATTTTCCTCAACAGCTTCAGCTACGATTTCTTCCTTTTCATTTTTTTCTTTTTCTTCTTTTTTCTTTTTCTTATCAGTCATCATTAAACATCTCCTCGATTCGTCTGCTGATATATTCCATCAGCGCCACCACCTCATTGTACGGCATACGAGTTGGTCCTACGATCATCAGCTGACCTTCCTCATCACCATGAATTTTGAATTTGCTGGCAACTACACTTACATCATCCGTATCCAAAAGCTTGACATTGTCCTTTCCGATACGAACAACAGTACCCGTATTTTCCTCAGCTATCTGACGCCATAGGGAACTGTCCTCAAGCATACTCATCATTTTCTTTAACTTTTCAATGTCCGCAAATTCCGGCTGATACAGCATATTGCTTTGTCCACTGAAATAAACCTGATCACTGGCAAACTTCACAAATGCATTGACAAAAGCTTCAAACAGCATTTCATGCCGCTGTACCTTTGCCGCCAGCAGAGGCTGAAGTTCAACCATCCGATCAACTACCTCATTCAACGGTACACCCACCAAATTCTCATTCAACAGATTACAGCAGGTCGTCAGATCATTCATGCTGACACTCTCTGAGAATTGAAAAGTCTTATTCTCAGTATGTCCGTGATTGGTAACGAAAATCGCCACCGCACTTTTTTCATTCAATGGTATCAATGTGATATGCTGCAGCGACTGATATCTTGCATCCGGCCCTAAGGCAACAGATGTCAGGTTGGTCATCTGCGAAAGAATATCACAGCTTTGACGAACTACTTCCTCCATGCTTGAATTACGGGCATCAAAAATCGTCTGTAAAGCATTCATCATCTTTGGTTCGATATGTTTCACCATCAGATGATCGACATAATAACGATAACCCTTCGATGACGGTATACGTCCACTGGAAGTATGTGTTTTCTCAAGCAAGCCCATTTCCTCTAGAGCAGCCATTTCATTTCTAAGAGTTGCCGAAGAAACATGAAAGTCCAGTAAATTCATCAGCGTGTGACTTCCCACTGGTTCAGCTGTTCGAGTGAACTCTTCTACAATGGTCTTAAACACTTTAGTTTGACGTTCAGTAAGTTCCATAAGCCACTCCTTTCTAGCACTCTAAATCTCTTGCTGCTAATAGAATAGCACAATGAATTAGCACTGTCAACCCTTTAGTGCTAAAAAATAAAAATTTTTCATCTTTTCTTCACAAAAAAACCGCGTTCTTATTATACACGGTTATTTTCACCCCATACACACATCTCATCCAATACGCTCATCAACGATCTTCCCCTCTCACTCAAAGAATATTCTACCTTTGGAGGAATCTGTGAATAAACTTTTCGACATACCAGACCATCTTTCTCCAGCTCTTTTAGATTCTGGCTCAATGTCTTATCCGATATCTTTTTCAAATACCGCTGCAATTCATTAAAACGCACCGGCTGAAATTCCATAAGACAATATAAAATCACCATCTTATATTTTCCACTGATCAAAGATAAAGTATAACTAAATCCCGTATCTTCAAAATTCGCATCTTCAATATATTTCTTGATCATACTTACCTTAACGATAGTACCTAACCAAAAAGTAGGTACTTGTCTTTCCTTCCACTCTGATTATAATGAAATTATAGTTCATTGTCCAGAGGACAAAAGGAGGAAAAAAACATGTTGAAAGATTTAGGTGTCAAACCTTATTTATTTCCAATGCCGGTATTGATGATTGCTACTTATTCAGAAGATGATAAAGTCAACGTCATGAACATGGCATGGGGTGGTATCTGTGCAGAGAATATGGTCGCTTTAAATATTGATGAAGATCATAAGACAGCAGAAAACATTAAAAATCGCAATGCCTTTACATTAAGCATTGCCGATATCGATCATCTGAAAGAAGCCGATTTCTTTGGCATTGCCACAGGTAACAAGATGGCCGATAAATTTGAAAGATCCGGTTTAAATGCTGTAAAAAGCAGCCGTGTCGATGCTCCGATCGTAACAGATTTCCCATTAACGCTTGAATGCAAGGTCGTTGAATGTCAGCACACCGCTTATGGATTCCGAGTTTTAGGTGAAATCGTCAATGTATTAGCTGACGAAAAAGTATTAGATGAAAAAGGCAAGGTAGATCCTGCAAAGCTCAATGCCTTCGTATTTGATCAATTCCAAAGCGGATATTACGCCATCGGTGAAAAGGTGGGTCAGGCCTGGCAGTCAGGTGTACCATTCATGAAAAAATAAAGTCTCGCCCGAGACTTTATTTTTGTTAGAAACTTTCATATTGATTGATGTCGATCCATATCCCGATATCTCTCATTTCAGAATGTGCAATGCTTTTATAAAAACGCTGCGCTTCATCATTTGAGGCTGTTAACGCAATCAGCGTATCTACCCCTTGCATCTTCCACCGCTGGATCAGTTTCATCAATAAATGCTGCGCCACCTGCTGATGACGATAACTTTTCAATACACAGATCCAATCTAAATAAGCTTTCTTTAAACCATCAAAATGTGAAGCAATCATCGTTGAATCAATACGACCGACTACTTTGCCATCCACATACGCCAATAATGAGATTGAAGTTTCAAAGGCATTATCATCAAAAGACTTTTCAACGGTTTGAATATAAGCATCATTGATCTCCCATCCCCAGAAATCTTCTTCCTCACGAAGTCTTCGTTCAAAATCCAAAACATCACCAATTCTATCTTTTGTATATTCTTTGATTTCTAAATTCACCGATTCTTCAGCTCCTTTTCCATAACGATATAACTTGAAAAATCATTCGGTATTTCCAAACCTGTTTTTATAAAACCATTCTTTATCCAAAACGCTTCACTCTGCGGATTACCTTTCGCATAAGCTAACCGGACTCTTTCAAA
>NZ_CALVGS010000098.1 GCF_944327115.1 uncultured Traorella sp. | reverse complement strand
ATCACGTTCTTTTTGGAACTTCTTCAGCAAATTCAATACCTGGGCACGGATAGAAACGTCCAATGCAGAAATCGGTTCATCAGCAATCAATAATTCAGGTTCCATGACCATCGCACGGGCAATACCGATACGCTGTCTTTGACCACCCGAAAATTCATGCGGATAACGAGTAAGATGCTCATCCAGCAAACCAACGCTTTCAACAGCTTCTCTTACCTTTCTGCGACGATCTTCTTCATCTTTATATAAATGGAAATTGTATAACCCTTCAGAAATGATGTAATCCACCGTAGCACGCTCATTTAATGAAGCGGCAGGATCCTGGAATACCATCTGAATGTTACGAACGACCCATTTATCCAATTCTTTGGAAATCTTTCCACTGATTTTTTTATCTTTGAAATATATTTCTCCCTTAGTCGCAGGATTAATACGAATAATAGCACGTCCAATCGTTGTCTTTCCCGAACCACTCTCACCTACCAGCGAGAAAGTTTCTCCTTTATAGACATCAAAATTGACATCCTGCACAGCAGTGAAAGCTTTCTTTCCGCTGCCAAAAGTTACTTGTAAATCGCGTACCGATAAAATTGTTTCCTTTTCATTAACCACGGTACTCACCTCTTTCGTCTGTCATGTGTATCAATCGATCATGAAGATTCCGGATAGCCTTTGGCGGCTCAACCTGTGGCGCACGTGGATCCAGCAGCCATGTCTTTGCATAGTGTGTATCACTTACTTTAAAGAATGGCGGTTCTTCCTCAAAATCTATTTTCATCGCATAAGGATTTCTCGGTGCAAATGCATCACCTACCACCTTATCATACAATGAAGGTGGCGTACCCGTAATGGCGTAAAGTGGTTCGCCCTTGATACCCAGCTGCGGAAGACTTGAAAGCAACGCCCATGTATAAGGATGCTTTGGTGTATAGAAAATTTCCTCAGCATTACCAAATTCTATGATCTGACCTGCATACATAACAGCTACACGATCAGCAACATTCGCTACAACACCTAAGTCATGCGTAATGTAAACGGTAGTATAGCCATATTCCTTTTGAAGATCTTTGATCAGTTTCAGGATCTGAGCCTGGATCGTAACATCCAAAGCCGTTGTCGGTTCATCACAGATAAGAATATTTGGACGGCAGGCAAGAGCAATCGCAATAACGATACGCTGACGCATACCTCCGGAATACTGGAACGGATATTCATCATAACGAGTTTCAGGATTTGGAATACCAACCTCACCCATTAGCTTGATAGCCATCTGCTTAGCTTCTTCCTTGCTTTTCTTTTGATGCTTGATAATAACTTCCGCAATCTGATAACCGATCGTACGAACCGGATTCAGTGATGTCATCGGATCCTGGAAAACGGTCGCAATTCTTTTACCACGGATTCCTTCCCAGTCTTTATCTTTCTTTAACTTTGTAAGATCTATGCCATCATACATCACAGATCCGTTTGTTATAAAACCATTTGAATCAAGCATTCCGGTAAATGTTTTTGTAAATACAGATTTTCCTGAACCCGATTCACCAACGATAGCAATCGTTTCACCTTCATATAAATCCAGAGAAACACCACGAATCGCCGTTAAGACACGTGAACGGACATGGAACTGCACCTCAATATCTTTAGCGGATAAAATTACTTTTCTTTCTTCACTCATCATTCTATCCTCCTAATTCATATGTGTACGCGGATCAGAAGCATCAGCCAAAGCTTGTCCGACCACATACAACGATACTGATATCAAAGCACTGACTCCAACAGGTATCCAGAAAAGATAACCAGCTGAACTCATATATGGTGCATATGTTTGAATGATATAACCAAGACTTGCTTCCTGGGCACCCATACCTACACCAACATAGCTTAAGAACACTTCATACGAAATGAAGTTAGGTACATCACGGGCTACTGATGTCACGATAACTGAAATCAGATATGGCAATACATTGTGCAGCAACACCTTATACGTAGGTGTACCAAGGCATCGAGATGCTAAGTTATATTCACGGTCACGGATGATCATTACCTGAACACGGATGAAGTATGCCGTACTGAGCCATGAAGTACAGGACAATGCAAAGATCAACTGCCATTTTCCAGGACCAAGAACGAATACCAGAACCATTACTACAAGTAGGAAAGGTACATTGGCAACAATGTTATAAACCTCGATCATGAATGAATCAATCTTCTTAGAATAACCCCAAAGCATTCCGACAGCCACACCCAGCACAGTCGTAATTGCAGTTGAGATCACAGCAATCTCTAAAGATGCACGTGTTCCATACCAAACAGCAGAGAACACATCACGGCCACCATTATCGGTACCGAACAAAAATTGCAGGCTAGGACGAAGAAACTGACGCCAACGATCATTAATATAAGGATTGACCGCCGGATCATATCCACTGATCAGTGGATGAATGAAAGCCATAGCGACAACCAAACCTGCGATTATTAACATCGTAATAGCAATTTTATTACTAAAGAATTTCTTAAATACACTCTTCCAATATGAATAATGGGGAGCGGCGATATGCTCAGAAGCACCTTCCTGTATGCCGACAAGAGTAAATTTGTTATCTTCCATTATCGACTATCTCCTTTCGAGCTTAACTGAATGCGAGGATCTACAATCGTCATCAGAATATCGCCAAGCAAAAGCGAGAATATAGATAATGCCGTAAATATAAAGGTCAATGTGATAACCATATTGTTATTGTAGGCATTGATTGAATCCGGAAGCATCTTACCCATACCAGGAATGGCAAATACCGATTCAGTGATAACAGAACCACTGATGCACAAAATAATTGAGCTAGGTATTCCATTCACGATTGGAATGATCGCATTCTTTAAAATATGTTTATTGAATATTTCTTTTTCATTTAATCCTTTTGCACGAGCAAACTTAACATAATCTGCATTTGACTGATCGATCATATAACGACGTATCCAAATCATAACACTTGCTGTACTCATCAGCGCAAGAATGATGACAGGTAATATATATGAACGAATATCAGAGAATCCATACTGAGGGAATTTATCTGGTAAACCAAACATCAAACCAATCTGCTTTGCAAAATAGATAAAGGCCAGTGATGGTACGGCAATCATGAAATTGATATAAACCATTCCTAATTTATCCTGCCACTTATCTTTTTTACGTGCCATCATAACACCTGCAGGCAGCGCAATCGCATAAGCAATAATTAACGATAAGATACCAAACATGTAAGATAACGTAGTCATTGAAGGCGCTGTATAGTTGTAAGCACAGTTCGCATAGTTATCATCAAAATGACTCTCATCAAGATGATCTAATGTTGATGTCGCCTTGTACTGACACGTATAAAGATTGATCGGAGAATTACCCGTTGACCCATTTGGGAATGTAATTTCTTCGCTCTTTGTCTTATCCTGTCCTCTATTGATGACCTCTAAGGTATTGACACCAGAATGAGTTGGGAACGAAATACCAAAATTCAACTTAATAACATTTTGATGTATAAACGGGAATGAACCATTTACATAAAGCTGATACTGATATTGACATCCTGAACATTTAAGCGCAGGTATTCCATTCGGTCCACTTTCAATGTAATAGCTTCTTTCCAAATCAGGATTATCCGAATCCTGTACTGCTGATGGGTTATCAATAACAATTAGATTTGAAAAGAATCTACCGACTAATTCAGGAATTGAATAGTTGCGATAAGCAAACACAAGTCCGCTTTTTAGAGTTTGTATCGTATAGCCGTCATTTTCATAAGCTTTAACGACCTCTTCAAAGTCACCTTCGCTTGCCATACAGCTGCTATAATCATCACTATAAGCTTTGCACATGTCTGCTTGCTGCTGATAATCGAGATATCCCAATTCTTTCCATCTTGCATACATATATGTTGTACGTGAATCACCCTGTAATTTCGTAAAGTTAGGATCCACCTTAAATATTTCATCACGTGGTATTAATGTATAAACCAAAATGATGGCAATGCATACTACGGCAAGAATGGAAAATATTGAACGAATAAATCTTCCTAGAATATATTTTTTCACAAAATATCCTCCTTCCACAGATAATAATAAGGGATTGAAAGTAATTTTTCAATCCCTTCGTGATAATTCATAATCTCTGCAGGAATTATTGTGCTTCTCTTGCAGCTAACCATTCCTCATAAGCAGCATCATACTGTTCTCTTGTTACAGTTTCTTCCTGAACTCTCATGAACTTGTACTTATATTCAGAGATACCAGTATTTGAATAGCTTCTTGTAAATGGAACTACCTTAGTTACTACATAACCACGAGCGTCCATCTGCTGAGGCACCATGATTGCATTGGCTACCATATAAGCATCAGCTTTTGCAAATGCTTCATAACGTGCCTGCATATCAGTAGTAATTGCATCAGCTTCACGATATAATCTTTCGTATTCATCTAATCCTACTTCAGCTTTAGCTTCCTGGCTAGATGGATCATTTTCATCATCTAATGCCAAGCCAAGTGTGTGCATATAAGCACCAGAAGAAGTTGAATAAATATCTACGAATGATTTAGGGTCAGCATAGTCAGGTGACCAGCCTGAGAATGTATTGATGTCATAGTCAGCTCTTGCTGGATCCTGATTACGATAGCAAATATCATTAACTACATCATAAGATTGTAAAATAACGTTGATAATGATCTGTCCGTCTGTGTTTGCTTCAACAGACTGTTTCATAGAGTTTGCTCTATCGATATAAATCTGTGACTGATCACCGATAGCAAGTAAATCCAATGTAACAGGGAACTGAACACCTTCAGCCTTAGCAGCTTCGATGTATTCCAATGCTTTTTCCTTGTTTAAGAATGGATCCTGACCATCAGATAAGTCAATTGCTTCACCAGTCAGCTCTTCATAAGCATTATTTACTAATTCAGTATAGCTTGTTCCATCCGGAGCAGTTACGATATCAGGGAACTGGTTCATATTACGCAACATATCAACAGCTACTTCTTCAGGAGTATTTACTGTCAAATAAGCAACACGGTCGAATGCAGCCATGTAAGCACGGCGGAAGTTAGCATTTCTGATCGCATTCTGCGTATTTTCTTTTTCCGCATCAGTCGTATGAGCTGTATAGTTATAAGACTGACGGTTATAATTGAAGTTTGTTCCGAAACATGCACTGTTTGGTAAAGTTGGATAATAATAATCTTTGTATTCTTCTACATATTCTTCAAAGTCTTCCCAGCTTGCACTCAATGTAGCCTGAGTATAAGTACCCTGGGCAAATCCGTTGATTACTGAATAAGGGTCACTGCCATCATCAAAATACCAGTCAACTGTTTCTACATAAACATGTTCTGCATCCCAATAATTTTCATTTTTCTGGAACTGAATATGAGATTTAGAATCCAGGGCTGTCAATAAATAGCCACCATTATAAAGAATGGAAGAAGGATCTACTGAACCAAATGAACAAGTTGTTCTATCAGGTTCACCCAGCTTACATCCTACACCTTGAGATTCCAAGAAAGTAGCATTAATCGGGTAAAGAATTGCGTAAGTTGTCATTGAATCAAAGTATGGAGTAGACTGTTCCATCGTGTATTCAACAGTATAAGTATCTACTGCTTTAACACCTACTTCATCAAAAGTGACTGCTCCACGCTCATACTCCACGAAATTCTTCAGTACACCTTCAAGCAGCCAAGCTGTACCTGATTCAAAATCAACTGCGTGCTGTAAACCGGTAACGAAGTCCTGAGCAGTTACTTCGCCATACTCAACACCTTCAGAAGTTACCCACTGAACTCCTTCACGTAAGTGGAAAGTCCAAACTGTGGCATCATCATTAGATTCCCAGCTTTCTGCAAGTGCTCCTACAAGCTCACCTGTTGTGCTGTTTTCCAACAATCCATCAACGAGGTTTGCGTTTACTTGATGGTCAACAGCATACTGTGATGTAACATAGTCCAGGTTCTGAACATCGCTTGAATATACATAAGCATAGTTCGTAACGCTTGAAACATTATTTCCGCCACATCCAGAAAGAGCTGCAACCATAAGAGCACTTAAAGATAATCCTAAAAATTTTTTCATAATCTTTTTATCCTCCTATTGATAAAATATCATAGCCTCTCTGCTATACTCAAACATTTTAAATGATGAGAAACAAAAATGCAAGCAAATTTGAAGTTTTTTTGAAGTTTTTTTCTTTTTTTTCATATTTTTTGTAACTGTTTTCACAAAATATATCATTCGTTCTTCTGTGAACGACATATAAAAACAAGTGTCTTTATAAGAAAGACACTTGTTTTCCTTATGAAGATTTCTTTCATTATCCTGAGATTTCTTCATTTGATCCGTCAATTTATTTTCAATTATATATTTTTCAAAATCTTTTGATAAAAATGCATTAATCTGTTATCTCAATATCACCCATACGGCTGATCAATTCAATTTTACACTTACCATCATTTTTTATAAAACCATGTTTTTTCAACGTCACATCTCGAACACGGCATTTAATATCTCCCAATCCTTTTGTATAGGAAATATCAAATGAATCATTTCCAGAAATATTTAATTTGATATCCCCCAGGCTGCTTTTCATGAACACCTGATCTGCCCGGGCTATATGAGCTTTCACATCACCTAAACGACTTTCAAGATTGATGCTTGGTGCATTTGCATTACATTTGACATCTCCCTTGGATGTAAAGGCATGCACGCTTTTATCTGCCTTAAATGATCCTTTGATATCCCCTAGTGCGTTATCTACAGATATTTCTTTTCCGGTGATATCACCCTCAAAATCACCTGACTGAGTCTTTATATCAACCTGATCAAATATTCCTTTTTCAATTTCAATATCACCTAACTTGGTCTGTGCTTCAAGCTTCAGACCAGCAGGTAAGGTAATCTTCATCTTCACATTTTTAAGTATTCCGGGCAGCTGCATCGGTTTGCTGTGTAATTTGAAATAATATGTCTGATTCTCGGTATAACACTCAAAATCATAATAAGCATGGCTGGTACTTTTCCAATTTTTAAGCTCATATTCCATCTTATTCCCCATTTTTATCTCAATATCCCCTTTATCACTATAAATAACTGCTGAATGGATATTCTGATCCGCTTTGAGGGTTGGCTTAGGTTCATTCTTCAATTCATTGATAAATTCAGAAATATTCCCCAATGATTCAATGATTTCCTCTTCGCTGCTGCCATCAGCCAAACCAATTTCAAAATGTTCATTAAAATCCTCCAAAATTTCCTGGCTTCTTTCTGGTGAACAGCCTTCAAGTGCTTTTTTTAACTGATTCATATATTCTTCTCTACTCATCATCGTTTTCCTCCAATATTTTTTCTACCTGTCTCACAAATTCATGCCATTGCTTTCTTGCTGCCTTTTCCGCATCATATCCCTTTTCTGTCAGATGATAATACTTACGTGCAGGCCCATCACTAGATTCTTTTAAATAGGTTTCTACCAGCTTCTCATCTTTAAGTCTTTTTAAGATTGGATAAAGCGTTCCTGTCGCAATCGACATCGATCGTGATATTTTTTCTGTCAGCTCATACCCATATTGATCACGGACTTTCAATTGACTTAATACACACATATCCAGGACACCTTTTTTTAACTGTGCATTCATCGTATCACTCCTTGAGTGTATTATATCACCAACTATTATATATTACAATATAGTAGTTTATATTTTATATGTGAAAATAAAATGATTTCTAATAAAAAAGCATTTGAATTCATGATCTTATTTCAGCTCTAAAGATCATGTTCAAACACTTTTCATTTCTATATAGCTTTTACTGTGCTTTATCCATTATTTCACTATATTCTTCCCATTTAGCCATTAGATTTTCGATTTCATTATTGACATCATCAATTTTTTCATCTAATTCTGCCATCTTACGATAATCATGATAATATTCCGGATCAAAACGCAGCTCACGCAATGCTTCGATTTCGGTTTCTTTCTGATCGATCATCTTTTCAAGACGGCGAATTTCTCTTGAATAATTGATATTCTTCTTTTCTTCCTGCTTAACAGGTGCCGATGATTTTTTCGCCTTTACAGGTTCTTCATGCGGCTTATTACGATCCAGGTAATCCTGATAATTCATCTTATAAAAGGTTGCGCCATTTTCATCAATATGAAGGATGGCCGTTGCCAGCTTATTGATAAAGTAACGGTCATGGGAAACAAACATCATCGTTCCGTCATATTCTTTCAATGAATTTTCCAAAGCTTCTTTTCCGGCCAGATCAAGATGATTGGTCGGTTCATCCATGATCAAAAAGTTAGGCTGCTTCAGCATCAGCTTTACAAGTGACAGACGCACCTTCTCACCACCGCTTAAACAATCAATCGTCTTAAATACATCATCGCCTGTAAACAAAAAACATCCCAAAGCTGTTCTGATTTCACTGCGTGTCATATCCGGATATTCATTCCACACTTCTTCTAATATCGTATTATTGCTGTTAAACTGAGCCAGATCCTGATCAAAATAACCGATCTCGATCTGATGACCCAGCAGCTTTTCACCGCCGAGAGAAGGTATCAGATCCATGATCGTTTTTACTAACGTTGATTTTCCTTTACCATTCGGCCCAATGACCGCCACTCGTTCATGCTGCATGATTTCAAAGGAAACCTTACAGAGCACATGATCATATCCGATAGCAAGATCTTTTACCTCTAATACGCGTTTTCCGCCGCGAATACGTGCATGAAAATGTGCCTTAAAGCTTCTTTTAGATGGATTGACATCTTCTATTTTATCCATTCTTTCCAAATATTTGATCTTGCTTTGCGCAAATGCCGCTTTATTTTTCTTATAACGGAATTTTTCGATCAATGCCTCAATACGTTCAATTTCTTTCTGCTGACGCGCATAAGCACTTTTTTGACGTTCGATATCACTTTCCTTCGTTTTCAAAAAAGCATCATAATTGCCGACATAACGACGCATGACGCCCCATTCGATTTCATAGATCTCATCCGCAACATTATTGATAAAGGTGCGGTCATGAGAAACCAGAACCACAGCCTTAGGATAGCGTTTCACAAATCCTTCCAGCCATTCGATCGTTTCCAAATCAAGATGATTCGTCGGCTCATCCAGCAGCAAGATATCCGGTTGAGAAAGCAGCAGCTTCACAAAAGCAATACGAGTGCGCTGTCCTCCTGAAAATGTTTTGATCTGCCGTGACAGATCCTCTTCTTTAAATCCGAATTTTGTAAACACCGTTTCAATCGACGATTGTATCGTATAACCGCCTCTTTCTTCAAATGCGTGCTGAAGATTGGCATATTCCTCCAACAATGCCTCACTATGATCATATTCCATTTGTTGATAGACCTTCTCCAACCGATCTTTAATTTTTAAGACTTCCCAAAAAACAGTGTTCATTTCATCCTGCACACTGTTTTCTTCATTCGCAAATGTTGTCTGAGCTAAATAACCGATACGGCAATCATTCGCCTTATGGATCACACCGCTATCCAATTCTTCCTCACCGGCCATGATCTTCAAAAGGGTGGTCTTTCCACAACCATTATTACCAATCAGAGCTATTTTCTCATTATTTCTGACTTCAAACTGAATATTTTCAAACAAGGTGGTACCACCAAAGCCCTTGCTTCCTTTATTAATCTGATATTTCATAGTTAATGATCCCCAATTTCAATCTGATAATAAGTAGCAATCGAATCCGCAATGCTACTCATGATACTTTCGTAATCATCCACCCAAAGCTTATAATCCATTGGGTTGGAAACATAGATCAGACGCATCATCAACGCCTGCATGCCTTTTTTATTCCCGCTCGCAAATGCATTTTCCTCACGCATGGATTCATTCATGCTGCCGGCTCCCGTTGCGACTCCGCCTGTTTCACGAACCACAGAATTATTATCATACAGGATACCTTCGGCATTTTTTGCGGTATTCGTCAAAACACCGTTTTGTACCGTTCCCGGATATAGCGTTGAACCCATCAGACCTACGCTTTCTTCTAAATCATGAATGATCTGGTTGGCCAGTGCTGAAGAAGCATAATAAGAATGCGTAATTTCGATACCACTGGTAGAAGAATAATCTGAGCCATTAAATTGCAGGTTCAGATATAACTTTGCTTCATGCTCATAACCAATATAAGCCCGGCCATCAACACCATTGGTATTGATCTGCTGTTCCATTGAATTTTTTGTCAAGCCTACAACAAAACCATACTCCTCCAGTTTTTCTTTCAAAACCAGAGCAGCCTTATACATTTCATCATTCTCATTTAAGCCGTTGATCTGATACCCCCAGCGAACACCTGTGCCATAGTCATCATTACCGCCAAACGGATCGATCAAAATATCATATTTATCTTCCTGAACCTTGTCACTTGTGATATTCAGATATACATAATTCTGACTTAATTCAGTATCTTTTAAATAATTATTCGTCGCAATAACTTCAACTTTTTTGCTTCCATCATTACGGGTGACCGTATGAAAAACATCACTGATCTCATTTGTGCTGATCATGCGATATTCCTGAAGATTATTAACGACATAGACCTCATAAAAACCATCCTCTAATTCTCCCAGATCAATCTGTTGATCAACAGAATTGGATAATTGAAACAATATCTTCTCATCGTTGCAAAGATTTCTAAGCTGGATCGTTTTTCCAAATAGATCATCACTTTGTCCTAATGTATAAGGTTCTTGCAGAAAACTTAAATTTTCACCATAAAAGAAATAATCGCTGATTTCATATGTTCTTTCATATTCCTGTTCCAATAAAGCATGGGTCTTGGAAACCGAATAAGAACAGATCTGTACGCCTTCATTGTTTTCTGTACGCGGGAAAAGAACATTTATCAAAAGATAAATGACACACAAAATTAAACATAACAGCGGAATTGCAATTTTCCATTTGATTTTTCTTCGCGGTTTTTTTACATAAGCCATATTCTTTTCCTTTCGCTATTATTATAGTTGAAATGTGAAAAAAAAACTAGACCCTATGCAGAGTCTAGAATATCAGATTTCTTGGTGTTCTTGGGAATGGTTCCGTATCACGGATATTACCGATACCCGTTAAATACATTAAGAAACGATCAAAGCCAAGACCAAATCCGGCATGCTTGCAGCCACCAAAGCGTCTTAGATCCATGTACCATTCCAGATTTTCGGTTTTCATGCCCATATCTTCCATTCTCTTTTTCAGTACATCATAACGTTCTTCACGCTGACTGCCGCCAACAAGCTCACCTACTCCCGGAACGAGAAGATCACAAGCGGCTACCGTTTTTCCATCATCATTCATACGCATATAGAACGCCTTGATATCTTTTGGATAGTCGGTCAGGAATACCGGACCATGGACAATCTGTTCACAGATATAACGTTCATGTTCACGGTTAAGATCCATGCCCCATGAAACCTTGTTTTCAAACTTCACATCTGCTTTTTCTAATATTTCAATGGCTTCCGTATAAGTCATGCGCTTAAATTCACTGTTACGAATCATATTCAAACGATTCATCACATCATGATCGATCATCGTATTGAAGAATTTCATTTCTTCAGGTGCATTTTCTAATACATAATCGATACAGTATTTGATCATATCTTCGATCAGATTCATATTATCGTTTAAATCCGCAAAAGCAATTTCCGGTTCGATCATCCAAAATTCCGATGCATGGAATGGTGTATTTGAATTTTCAGCCCTAAAAGCCGGTCCGAATGTGTAAACATCCCTAAAGGCCAAAGCAAAAGCTTCGACATGTAATTGACCCGTTACAGTCAGATAGGCTTCTTTTCCGAAAAAGTCCTCTTCATATTTATCGTCACTGCGTACAGTTGCCTTAAACATTTCACCTGCACCCTCACCGTCATTGCCGGTGATGATCGGTGTATGCACATAGACAAAGCCCTGATCCTGGAAAAACTCATGAATGGCCATGGACAATACGCTTCTTAAACGGAAAACAGCGTAATAGGTATTTGCACGGGGACGGATATGTGGTATTTCACGCAGATATTCGAAACTATGACGCTTCTTCTGCAGCGGATAATCCTCATCGCAATCCCCCTCCAATATGCTTTCAGTCACCTGGATTTCAAAAGGCTGTTTACCCTCTGGGGTCAAAACAAATTTACCGGTAATCGTTAATGCAGTTCCGGTACGATAATGGCGTACTTCCTCAAAGTTTTTCAACGTTGTCTGATAAACGAGCTGTGCATTTCTAAAATAAGTACCATCATTAAGCTCAATAAATCCCAGCTTACCATTACAACGATTAGTTCTGACCCATCCTTGCAACTGCACATACTCAATCGAATCCAATTCCATATGATTCTGTGATTGAACCATTTCATACAATTCACGAATCGTCATAAATTCAAACATATCTCTTTCTCCTTTTTCTTATAAAAAAACGTTCCCATTCAGGAACGTAATAACGCGGTGCCATCCTGATTCGTACCTTCTGATACGCATCTTATATGCATATAACGCCTGCCCGCGTAACCGTCTACTCAATTTCTCCGGTTCAGCTCCATGAGTGTTCCACGCTCATCTTCCCTTCTTCATCTTTCACCATCATGAAGTCGCTGATAAGGGAGTCAATGGGTGACTCATTTCTTTGCCGTTTTCTTATCTAAAGCATTTGTTTCAAAAACAAGCTCCTGTATAGATGATACTACATCAACGTACTTAATTGCAACCCCTTTTGGCACTTGAATGTGCTCATGGGTAAAATCAACGATGCCTACGATACCACACTTCACCAGTCTGTCCACGGTCTGTTGGATATCAGTACTGGCAGCAAGGATCGCGATTCGACATCCTTGAGGAATTTTTTCTTCCAATTCACTAAGATCATAGACCGGAATGCCAAAACGTACTCCCTGTCTATCAGCAGAAACATCAAAAGCACATGTTATCTCACCGACAACATAATTCCATTTATTATATTTCATTAATGCCCGGCCAAGATTTCCGGCACCAATCAAAATAATTTTTTCATCAAAATCTAATCCAAGCTCTTGTGAAAAAATATCAATCAGTTTTGACACATCATATCCGTATCCTTGCTTTCCAAGATTACCGAGAAATGAAAAATCACGACGTATCGTTGTTGATTCAATATTTACATATTCACTTAATTCCTTCGATAAAATCCTTTCTACGCCCGAATTTGCAAGCTTTCTCAATGCTTTTAAATATAGGGGATATCTTTGAAGCGTTGCCTTTGGCACATTTTTGTTTGTCATACGATCACCTACAATCAGTATATCACAAAAGTAAATCTTTGTGAATAATCTAATTTATTTAACTTTCAAGATCCATTCCCGGATCCGCACTGACATCAAAACCGGCCCGTACACCATGACGATAAGCAACGCTTCCGGCAACACCGATCATAGCGGCATTATCTGTACAACACGACAGCGGTGGGATCAGACATTCAACGTTTGGATATTTTTTCTGAAGATCATTGGTCACATGCTCACGTAAACAGCTATTGGCAGCCACTCCACCGGCCAATACAAACTGTTTCACCTTAAGGCTTGCTAATGCCTTATCAGCTCTTTCTAACAGACAGCTGATGGCTGTTTCCTGAAAGGAGCAAGCAAGATCCTCAGGTTTAAATGTTTCATTTTGACGCTCCATACGCTTGATAAATTGCAATACTCCGGATTTAAGGCCCGAGAAAGAAAAATCGAGTTCTTTTTCCGGTTTTGGTTTCGGCAGCTTATAAATATTTTTTCCCTGCTTTGATAATTTATCAATATATACACCTCCCGGATAAGGAAGCCCCAAAACTCTGCCCACCTTATCAAAAGCTTCACCGATCGCATCATCCTGAGTGGTTCCTAACACCTCAAAGCTCCACTCATCCTTCATATAGATCAGTTCGGTATGTCCACCGCTGACAACTAATGCCAGCAATGGAAAATGCAATTCACTGACAAGACGATTGGCATAAATATGTCCTGCAATATGATGAACAGGTACCAATGGCTTTTTAAATGCCCATGCCAGTGTTTTAGCGGCCTGAACGCCTACATGCAGGCTGCCGATCAGACCGGGACCCTGCGTAAAAGCAACGGCATCGATATCTTCCATTTTTAAATTTGCTTTTTTTAGGCATTCATTAATGACCATAGAAATATTTTCAATATGTATGCGTGAAGCAATTTCCGGAATCACGCCGCCATATTCTTTATGGACATCGATCTGTGTCGCTACGACATTCGCAAGAACAATATGCTCATCCTCGATCACTGCTGCTGCAGTTTCATCGCAGCTTGATTCAATTGCCAGTATCTTACTCATATGTTTCCTCCTAAAGCTTTCATCATGAAAAGGGCATCCTCCCCGTCTTCATAATAGCCTTTTCTTATATTCATCTCATAAAAGCCACATTTTTTATATAAATGAATGGCAGCTTCATTACTTTTCCTAACCTCCAGCGAAAGGACGCTGCATTTTTGCCGGTCGCACTGTTCGATGACATAGCTCATCAACTCATAAGCAATGCCATGACGTCTGGCTTGATGCGACACCGCCAATGTCGTGATCTGGGCATCATCAAAAAGAATGTAATAGCCAACCATTCCTAAGACTTGACCATCTTTTTCATATACCTTCATATTTGAAAATTCATTTTTTGAAATTTCATATTCGAAATCTTCACGTTTCCAATGCTCATGAAACGCTTCTTTTTCGATTTCCATTACCTGATCCAGATCATCTGGCGTCATTTCACGGATCATTTTACTAATTCTTCCTTATTTTTTAAATAATGAGGTGTCAGTGTATGTACATTTGCCACTTTCTTCCATGAACATTTCACTGCTATGAAATTCGCAGCCAGATCGATTTCTTTATTTTCTTCACCTATAAGGTAGGTATCCCCCATGATGTTGATCCCTCTATCTTTGTCTTCTTTGATTTGATCAAGTGTTTTTATCGTTTCACTAACAAGTCTTCCGTTTTCACATGTTCCGCAATAAACGCGATTGCTGCGGGCATCTAAAATAACTTCTCCACTGTTTTGACCTGCAAATATCAAATAAGTAGGTATTGTATATAAATCAATAGGCTTCTGCGTACATAAGACCTTTGCGAAAGTCATCGCAATGCGTTCGCCAGTATAGCTTCCAGGCCCCTCTGTCAGTACGATTTGATCAAGATCATCGCATTCCCATCCCGCCTGATCCATACAAGCATTCAACGCTTCAAAAAAGCGTTCGCTTTGCTGCTTCCAGGCCCACTCATTCCATGAGCTAAGACACTGGTCATCCTCAAAGCAGCCGACAACGATATACTTATGACATGTATCTAATACTAATGTTTTCATAAAAGCTTCTCCAATAATGATTCATAACGCTCTCCATAAGCATTGATATCAAAAATTCTTTCTTCATCTTTCTGAATATATATAGAAATATCCAATCGCTCTTCAGGAAGGATATCTTTGATGAATTCTCCCCACTCGATCACACAGACACCCTCTCCCTGAAGTATTTCCTCGAATCCAAGATCCTGATCGATTCCTTCCATTCGATAGGCATCAATATGATAGAGCGGTATATTTCCTTTATAGATTTTTAAAATAGTAAAGGTCGGCGAGCTGATTGTTTTATCAATGCCCATCCCCTTGCCGATACTTTTAGTAAGCGTTGTTTTTCCGGCACCTAAATCACCATTTAAAGTAATACACATGCCTTTGAAACTCAATTCTCCTAACTTTCTTCCTAATAGCTCGGTATCCTTTTTTGAATGAATAACTTTCTTCATAATCTTCTCTTCTTTCTTATTGTATAAGCCAAACGACTTAAACGGTATAAAAGATGATTGACCGGCAGATCAAATTCACCGATATATTCGCTGACAAGTGCATTGAATTTTGATTTATAACCCGTTAGACCATCATCCAGCGTTCCTTCAACACCGCCCATGCAAGCATACTCATAACCTTGATCGAAAACAAATTGGAAACGAATGAAATGAGATAAAAATTGCGGCTTAAAGCTCTTAAAATCTTCATTCATACCAGCATATAACATCTCAACCGTCTTTCCATATCCAATCATCAAAGCTCCGGCGATATAGGTGTTTGAATCATATTTTTTAAGTACCTCTTCAAGGGATTTCCATTCTTCAGTCAAATTTTTCTGATCGATCTGAAGACGGTCGATCTGATTCAATGATAAATTATCCTGACTCAATTCTTTTTCAATTTCAGAAAGACGTTCCTGCACTTCATGCCCGCGAATCGTCGGATCTACGCTGCACAGGAACAAATAGGCATCGTCCTGATAAACTTCCATTAATTTTTTGAAATATTCCCGGTTTCTCAACGCAACACCTTTACGAATTTCCGTCAGATGCATGATATCTGAAAAGACATCTACCATTTCAATACCATAGCGTTTAACTTCAACATGCTTTCGTAGTGCCGCATTTTTGGATTTACGTACATCCTTTTGTACATATTTGGCGAAATCATCAACCTTGTGTACTCCCATTTGAAATCGTGGCTGTACCGTATCCTTCATATCTAGCGTAAAGCCTAAATGACGGCCGCCGCCATTTTCAATGTTATGAATGATTTCCTGGGTATTATCAGCATAAGCTGTCTTATCCTTATCTTTCACTAAAAACTCCCGGATACGTATGCCCGGATCAAACTTAATGAATAAACAATGATATTTTTTGGCCCATGTACTTAATGAATTAAGATAAAAGCGTACAAGTTCTTTATTCTCATAATCCATGATAGGTCCTCTAGGTATATACATCATCGTTAATGAAAAAGGAAGTCTTTTGATCAACACAAGACTCGAACCAACCAATTGGCCGTCTTCCTCCACACCTACGATCGCATGATCCCAGTTATCCTTGACACTTGCCCATGAAGAGGACTGAAGAAGTGCACATAAGGGGTGATTCTTAACAAATTCATCGTGTTGATTTGGTTCAATATTTTCTTTAAAAATAAACATATTCGTCCTCCTGTTGTATTATATCACACTCTATGACAAATTACTTCTATCAAACGTTTTGTTTTATTCTTTTGAATTTAATAATAAAAAAAGACTCACAAGGAGTGAGTCGGTGATCTGGCAGCGAGCTATCTTCACAGGGGCAGGCCCGGCTATTGTCACCGCGCGAGTGCTTAACTTCTGTGTTCGGGATGGGTACAGGTGTTTCCACTCGGCCATCGCCACCAGAGCTCTGAGGTCGTTCCCTCAAAACCGAATAACAGTCGACTTTCCATTCTCTTCCTTTGTGATTAAGTCCTCGACCGATTAGTATCAGTCAACTCCACATATCGCTATGCTTCCATCTCTGACCTATCTACCTGATCGTCTTTCAGGGGTCTTACTACTTGCGTATGGGAAATCTCATCTTGGAGGCGGTTTCGTGCTTAGATGCCTTCAGCGCTTATCCGTTCCCTTCTTAGCTACCCAGCTGTGCATCTGGCGATACAACTGGTGCACCAGCGGAAGGTCCATCCCGGTCCTCTCGTACTAAGGACAGCTCTCCT
>NZ_CALVGS010000097.1 GCF_944327115.1 uncultured Traorella sp. | reverse complement strand
TTTCTTGGAATGATGACCACTTCCTCATTGTAGGAGTATTCTAAATCCAGATTTCTTCCAAAATAACAATCACCATTTCTGTATATAATACTTGTACACATAACCATCTTCCTTTCTTGATTAGTATGAGTTCTCACTCTTTTTATACTCTTATATCTGATGTATAAGATTTATATTTTCCCCTTTTTTATATTTTTCATAAAGAAAATGAATATCATATACATTCAGCTTTTGATTTCGATGCTTCTTTAACCACTTCTTCAATTCATCAGGATCATACATCATCGTAAAGCCTGTCTGAAAATAAATTCCTTCAAACTCAATGATCCGCCATAAGTAATATTTATCAATTAATTTTGAAAAACTTAGTCCTTCATCAATCATTTCAAACTCTTTTCCATCCATTAGATCCTTGACCCTGATTTTTCCTTCTTTGGAATTCTTATCTAAAATTTTAAAGATACTTACATAGCTTTCTTGCATCGCTTTAAAAAAAGCCTTATTCCGTTCACTGCGCACTTTATGATGATCGAGATAATAGGTACTCATATCATAAACCAACTCATTTGGATAAAGGATCATATCAATAAAATAACGATTATCTAAATTATCATATAGATTTAATCTTTCTAATTTATAAAATAGTGAGCGTTGTTCCCTATTCAGATTATCAATCGTATCTTCTTGTAATTCAGGATGATCCTGATAGAAATCAATCATTTTTTGTCCTAATGTTTGGTGTAATTTTCGTATATTCCTATATTGTTTGATATGAGGCAACTTACCTAATCGATTTTGATGCTGATGAAGCATAAGTTGTTCCAATCCTTTATATATCTTTATCAAATTCTTTAATTCTTTATCTTCCATAATAGATCTCCTTATTTCTCTGTGATTCTTCACTTATAATACTAAGTATTTCCTCAGCAAATATTTCATCCATAAATCGTGTGCTGTAACCTTGAAAACTATTTCTCCCAAAGAAGTCAAAATTACTGTACCATACAATTCTTCGATCAATAACGATAAAATGTTTATGATGCTTACAGTTAATCATTTTACTACCTAATCCTTCCAAATGACTTATGATCTCATCACTATGATTTTGAATATCTGCCATGAAATATATTTTAACATTTCGGTGCACTTTTTCCTGAAGCAACAGAAAATATTTTTTTATCTTTGATACTTCATATTTCACATTCATGATAACAATCTCTTTTTTTGCGTTTTTTATATCACTTATAAATATTTGCTCATAATCATTACCGTCATA
This sequence comes from uncultured Traorella sp., assembly GCF_944327115.1. Taxonomy (GTDB): domain Bacteria; phylum Bacillota_I; class Bacilli_A; order Erysipelotrichales; family Erysipelotrichaceae; genus Traorella. The sequence continues at coordinate 4,501 of NZ_CALVGS010000097.1, read as the reverse complement.
AAGCATTTGTGACATTTCAATTGTCTGATCATCATCTTCTTGCAAATAGTAGCCTTCTCTTTGGTACTGTTTCAATCTTTTCTGAAACATGGATTCCATCATAGGTATATTAATATCGACATAATCGTATACTTTTACAATATCTTTTCCTTCATAATTTCGATGTATACGACCTGTATACTGTATGATCCTATTTTCAGCGGATACAGGCATCACGAGAAATAGAGTCTTTAAGGAAGCCATATCGAATCCTTCTCCAAGCAATTTGCTTGTTGCAATTAAAATATAATTTTCATCATTTGACAAGTTACGGACTTTTTTTATGATTTCAGCTCTTTCTTTATCTTTCATAACACCACTTAGAGCATAAACATGTTCACCTAAATAACGTATCATTTCATATAAAATTGACACATGTTCAACTCTTTCCGTAAGAAGGATGATCTTACCATTTTCTTTATATTCCTTTGCAACATCTTTTAAAATCAAATAGTTTCTGGCTTGGTTCCTCATCAATTCATCCAAAATACCGTTATATTGTAAGTCCTGATCTAACATACGAACTGTCGTCATTCTAGGTATGAGTATCTGTTTAAAAGTATAATTCGCCTGAATCTCATGAGAATTTGTAATATAACGTAAAGGTCCGCAGAACATATAAACAACTTTTTCTAAACCATCTGTCCTCTCTGGAGTAGCAGAAAAACTATATACATATTTAGCACTTAAATTACGTAAAACACTTATAAAAGTATTACTGGCTGCATGATGACATTCATCAATAATGACAAGCCCATAATTCGATAATATTCCTTTGCTGTTTTCAAGCTTGGCAAGAGAAGCTACGGTTGCAATATCTATATTTCCATTTAATCTTTTCTTTGTTCCATTATATACACAGACGAAACGATCTTTTTTTAATTTTGTTTGAGGATACGTTAGAAATTCATCAATTCGTTCTACCCACTGATTTTGTAATTCTTTTGTAGGAACGATCACCAAAGTATTCAGCTTTATTTGACTCATGATATAAATGGCCATTACTGTCTTCCCAAATCCGGTAACAGCTTTCATTACTCCCATTTCATATTTCATCAATTTATTGACCGGTTCAATTTGATTTTTTCGCAATGTTTTTTTAAAGTTAATCTCTATGGGTTTCCCATTTGATGTCTGATCTTCAACATTTATAATAGCTTCAGGAAATACCTCATGTATCTTTTGTTTGATGCCCCTTGGTAAATATAAATTTTGGTCACCCTCTTCAAAATAACATAATACTCTTGGTGTTGATCCTCTGTATATTGGTTTTTTCATATTTTGTAATGATCTGTACTCAGGATTATACATAGAAGCAAGACGTTTCAATACATTAAGCGTATATGTATTTAATGTTTTCTTTTCTATGCACAGCATTGTGTTTTCAATCATATCAATTTGTTTTGTATAGGCTGTTTCTAAATTAAAGTTAAAGCCAATTTGCATTTTATCAAAGAAATAATCATCTTTAGACTGATTTCTTAATATTGTATCAACGAGTGTTTCGCTTACTTTAGGAATTGTCATTAAATATTCAATAGGCTGTTCAATAACTTGTTGATATTCATTAATAAAGGCACTGTTTCCTTTTATATAAGCATCATATCTTAAAGGCAATGCAATTAGATTTCCAAAACTTCCTTGAGGTACTCTATCTTGATTAGGAAACATACGGTCAAAAGAATCAAATTTTAATTGTTTATTTATCTCCATTGCCTCCTGTATAAAAAGCATCATTAAATTTCTTGCTTTCATTGCACTTATTGCTTCTTCAAAAAATATCCATAAATGTCCACCTAATCCTGAAGACGAACGTTCCATCAACGGATAGATACCATGCTTTATAGCTATCTTATATACACTATACATATCCTCAAACCAGTCATTTTCATCGAAATCAAGTGCAATAAGAAAACAAGAATTATCTAAATTTAAAGGATATAATCCAATACCTATATTATTTTTATTACCATTAAAATGATTTTTAACGATATCTCTTGTTAATTTTTCAAAATGTGCAAAGCTACAGTTTACACAGTCTGCTTTTCCTTTACCTTTTACACAACCTTTACTGAATTCATTTAAACAAGCTGGACACCATCCATATACCTGTTTTTTTGTGCGATAATACCTTTTCGCATAGACATCATTTCTTCCTTTAAAGTAGTCCATAAAAATATTTATTTTCTCTGAAGCAGTTAAAGTGTGCTTCTTATCAATAAAAACATAGCCTCTTTTTCTAAGTTCTTTTTTTAGAAATTCATTTTCTTTTTCTAATTCTATAATTCTTTGAGTTGTATCCAACATAAAAATCTCCAAAAATATCTACTATCATAGTATCTTTTTTTGGAGATATTTACAATCATCTTTTAAATTAAATTTTATAAGAATTTAATTCACTAATAAAAGCTCTTCTTCTAGAATACTGTTCTTTATATTGATAAATGAGATAATCATCACTGACCGTATCACCTTGTTCATATAAGATATGTGATAACACAATAATTAAAATAGCCGGTTTATAATAACTGTATCGATAATTTCCATTAAGAATACTTTCACATCTTCTCTCAATCTCTTCAAAAATCCACATCATAAGTTCTTTCCTTTTTTCATGATTAATTTGAATATGTTCTTTCATCTTTGGAAATGCTTCTTCAAATATCTGATCTTTTCCACAATTGAGTCGTCCTTTTATTTCATTAATTAAAGTTTGCTCTGCTTTTGTTTTATGTGATGAGTGTTTTTTCAAAAGCAAAAGCAGTAACGGTAGTATGATCCCTTTAAGATTATTTCGCCAGCCGAGATAATGATGATCTTCTTTACATTTTTGAAGTGCAGGATCTATTTCTCCTAACATGAACATATAAAGAAGCTGATCATCTTTGCTTAGATTGTTATTTGTTTTTATTTCAGATAAGGCAGTTTCAAGGATAGAAGTATCAGAAGATTGATGTAACTGCATCAAATGATAGCCTGTTGGATCTGAAATAAACGCCTCTAAAGAAAAGTATTGCATATCTTTTTCATTGTGAAGTGCAGTTGCTGCCTGATATGCAGTCTCAAAAATTGCACTGCGTATCTTTTCATTTTTATCTATTTGCTTACTTGCTAATTTTGCGGCTTCTACACATTTCTGATACTCTTTATTCAAATATTTTTTCTTACAATATTCCTGATAAAGATAACCTGACAGATCTTTTGATTTTTGAGCTGTTTCTAAAAGATACTCTTCATCTTTTAGATATATGCAGGCATCGATAAGTAATTCTGCATCTCTTTTTTCTGTCTTGTTTAGAAGAAAATTGTACCAGTTCTGTATAAATTCATTTTCATTATCTATTTTCTCAGGCCCATAATATATGACATCACTTATTTTAATATCATAAAAATCAGATTGTAAAAAACAATGATATATTTTTGTAAACTGATCTTTGTCATGATTTGATTTAATTATAAGATAAAGATAAGTGAGCATAAATGTTCGCATATCTATTGTAATCAAATCTTCCTTATCTAAATCAAATATTGTTAATGCATCTGAATCATATTGATAATCACTTTGATTAACAAAGAAATTTAATCCCAATAACAGTTCAAATAACTTATATGCTTTATCATATTCTTTACACATCATCATTGAAAAACCAAGATCAAATATATTATCAATCATGTTCCCTATTTTAAAAGGATCTCTATAGATAACTTCATAATCACTCTCCCATCCTCCTTCAGGATAATATTTATATTCTTCTGCTTCAAAATATATTTCTTCATCATCAATCTTTCTACACCACTCCATGATTTCATCATAATATAGACTACTCTTTATTTCTTTGCCTGTCAGACTTGAAATAAAGGCTTCCCTATCTTGAAGTTTACCAATCCTTGCCTGTGCATAAATCCATTCTTTTAGCTGCTGTTCGTTCATTTGATTGAGAATGTTCTCTACTTGTGTCAGATAACCCTTTGTTTCCATCATGATCTCCTTTATTTACAATTATAGTTTAGATTAAAATATACCATTATTCATGTATAATTGAAGATTATTTTAATGTAATTTTTTTCATTTATTGTAAATTGTTTTCACTCCAGATATAATATTATTATTAGTGAGGTGAGCTTATGTTTTATGAAAATGTCGCATTAATTAAAAACAACGTCAGTCAGAAAAGACTCTATCAGGGAGTAAAAGAAATCTCTTCTTATCATCGTATCCAGGCTTCCACAGGATTTAGAAAAGCAGCCCGGCATGCTTTAGAAATGCTTCAAGAAAGAGGAATCGAAAGTCGTATCCTGGAATTTGAAGCAAGAGCGGATCAATGGTATCTGGAGCAAAAGATGTTTCAGGAGTGGGATTGTAAAGAAGCTTATTTAGACTTATTAGGTGAAAACACACAACGCTTATGTGACTTCAGTGAGGAAAAATGTTCCATCATCCAGAAAAGCTATCCATGTGATT
>NZ_CALVGS010000096.1 GCF_944327115.1 uncultured Traorella sp. | reverse complement strand
CTCTCTACTGCTGTCTTCTGATGGATTTTGAGGACGGCACCATCATCGATGTGCTTCCTGACAGAAAAAAAGATTATCTTGCCGGCTATTTTACTAAAGTGCGGCTGGATACTTACGATGAAAAGACTGGAAAAAGTGAGCTCGACAATGTCAGATATGTCTCGATCGATCTCTACGAGCCTTATAAACTCATTGCTCAGATTTATTTTCCTAAAGCTCTTATCTGCGCCGATCCGTTTCACGTTCTCAAACATCTCACTGAAGCCTTCAGAGCTGTACGCCTGAGATGCAGAAGAAACACTGAAGATGAGAATCTCCAGTATCTTCTTACAAAGTTCAAGCATATCTTCAGCCATGGGTTCAATCTCGACAACGATCCTAAGTACAATAAAAGATTCAAGCGCCGTATGAACTATAGAGACATGCAGACAATCCTGTTTGAGCGTTTCCCTGATCTGAAGAAAGCCTATGAGTTAAAAGAAGGCTATATCCTCTTCAACGAGTCCTGCAGCGTGCAGAATGCGAAGGAAATGCTTGCAGATCAGATCCAGCAGTTTGGAGATTCCGGAATCAGTGAATATGCTGGCTTCTACAATCTTTTGATTAACTGGAATGAAGAAATCATTCATTCATTTTCTACTGTCAGTGGAAGAAGGATCAACAACAGCTATATTGAATCAAGAAACAATCAGCCGGAAAGACTGATGATGAATGCAAACGGGTATAAATGTCAACTTAAAAATGTACAATTTTGATCATATAAGAATGTACATTTTTTAATTTTCAGATTCTTCATAATAGTCTTTAAGTCTATATGATCTGCCTGTTATATTGACCACATGTGCATGATGCAGTACTCTATCCAATATCGCATTTGCTATGATCGGGTCCATAAATATATCATCCCAATTTGAAAAATTAATGTTTGTTGTTATAATCGTACTCTTCTTTTCATATCGTTTATCTATTAATTGAAAAAATAATTTTGAATCTTCCTTTTCAATCGGTAAATATCCTAATTCATCTATTATCAATAATGAGTAGCTTGAAAAATGTTTTAATCTGTTCTCTAACCGATTTTCTAATTTTGCTTTCTTTAATTGGGCTATTAGATCATGGCATTTGATAAAATATGTTGACATTCTTTTCTTCGCTACTGAAATTCCTATTGATGTTGCCAGATGTGTTTTTCCTACACCGCTACTTCCAAGAAAAATAATGTTTTCTTTTTCATGTATGAAGCGATGACTTAAAAAATCCATGATCTGTGCTTTGTTTATGTTTTCTTGAAAATCAAAATCAAATTCATCTATTTCCTTATGATGAGGAAATGCTCCCGTTTTCACCATCGCTTTTATTAATTTAGATTCTTTATGATCTATTTCATAATTTGTTAATTTGATTAGTCCCTGTTCGAACGAAAGATTATTCCTTGTGATAAAATCAACTGTATCATTTAGATGACTGATAATTTCGTTCAATTTGAGGTATTCCAGATTCTGTATAAGTTGTTCATGTTCTGTCATTATTAAATCTTGCTCCTATATTCTTTAAATTTTCTTTTGCTATTTTGCTTATCCTGTCACTATCATGAGGAAGTGTTTTTGATAATATTTCTTCATAATGATGTTGATGATAGTTCAGTTTTTGTTGAGAAATAAGGTGTACAGTCACAAGTTCCATGTTATAATACAGGTGCAGTTGATTATCATAGACTTGTAATTGTAATTGTAATTGCTTTGAGATATATTCTGGTGGTACGGAATACAATTTTGATTTATAGCTGATCATTGATGAATGATTGACTTTTACATCTGTGATATCGATGCTATATTGCTTTCTTATGGACTGTGGAGGTACCTGTTTTAAGAAAGCTTTTTCATTTTCTAAATCCAGTATTGGAATTCCCTGATAACTGCTATGAAATGATAGATTTTCTCTTTCATTGATTTCCTTTAATTTTACAGCCAGCTCGTCATAAGATAATTCACCACTGTATGCTAATAATTCATCAAGTATCTTCATCGGCGATTCCACTTTGGCTTTAGTATTTGGTCTTCCTGCAATACATGGGTGTACCTTGAATCCATAGTCTTTTGAAAACTGATAAAATTTATTATTGATTTTTCCTTGCCTATATTCGGTTCTTGCTTCATCCATAACTGTTTTCATATTGTCTGTGATGATCGTCTTAGGAACACCACCAACGATTCCAAATATTTCATCCAGGAAATGAAATAAGATATCCTGAGTTTTAGTTAATGAAAGCCGATAGACTCTAAACCTTGAGTATGACATGATGAAACTAAAGATATTGACAGTAACCATTTCTCCATTTTTTAATACAAATGGTATATTTTCTTTCCAGTCAATTTGTGCCTGTTCACTAGGTTTTGTTTCAAAACGACTAGGTGCAGGAGCTTTAACCGATTTCTTTTTTTCTTTAAAATACTGATTAAACTTTTCTATTGAAGATATATATCTTCTAAAACTTGACTGAGCACCTTCAAGTCCATAATTATCTTTGAGATACTGCCAAAGTACTCGTTTATAAGCAAACACTTTATAGCTGTCATTTAAAAGTCGATCAATAATATCGTAATACGCATCAAACTGTGAAGTTCTATTACGAGAGTTACTTTTTTGATAACCGTTAATATATTTATCGATAGTACGACGATCCTTTCCTAATCGTCTGGCTAATTCAGATTTATTAACTTTCAGACCATTATTTTGTAAATTCTTCAATTTATTAAGATCCATTAAACAATTTATTTCTAGATTCGTATTGATTTCATAGTTGATTA
>NZ_CALVGS010000095.1 GCF_944327115.1 uncultured Traorella sp. | reverse complement strand
TATATTCCAAAATCTGAAGTACCTCATCTCGAACGAAATCTTCATGTAAAACAAATTCAATTCCATCATCAATATCTTTGAATCCGTTTTTGGCCGGATATTTTTTATGAAATGTATAATACAACATATTTCGCATCCGGATTTCTTCTTCCGACTTAGGAATCTTATCCCCTTTGATATACCGAATCCAATAGTCAAGAAGTCTGGCGGAATCCACATGAAACAATCCATTCATCATTCGATATATTTTATTCTCCACATCACGATCATCCTGAATTAATTTTGCCCATTTCTTCAAACGATGTAGGGAACGAGCTCCAGTACTTTGATAAAACTCATAAAGGGACATCTCATACTTTTCGAGGAAATTCTCAAGCGTCAGTTCCTCTCCTGTATCTTCCCTAAAAGTCCGCACATGTTCAATCATTATATTCTTATTGTTATTTGTCTGCTTCAGATTCTCAAGAACATACTCTTTAGCACATTTCTGCAATTCTATATAGCAGCCCCTTGGAAGACTTGAAAATCCATCTTCTAACTGCTTCTTCAGCGACTTCCGACTTTTACCAACCATTGCTTTAAACTTCATAGCAAAATTATATTTTTTATTTGCCTGCCCTATAAAATCAAGAACTGTAAGATAATCTTTTCCAGGGCAAATCCTCAAACCACGCCCAAGCTGCTGAAGAAACACAGTTGCACTTTCTGTTGGTCTTAAAAAGAGAATCGTATTGATCGAAGGAATATCCACACCTTCATTATAAAGATCCACAACAAAAATAAATTTAATTTTTCCCTTTTCTAAATCCTGCCTTGCATCATTTCGAATATCCTCCGCACTCTTAGCTGATAATGCGATGGATGGAACTTCATTCTGATTAAAATATTTTGCCATATATTCTGCGTGAGCAACACTGACGCAAAAGCCCAGTCCTTTCACTTCATTTATATCTGAAACATAATACTTAACACTATTCAATATAAGAGCACAACGTCTTGTATCTGCTGTATATACTTTTTCAAGTTCGTTGATATCATATCTTCCACGCGTCCATTTAAAATTTCTATAATCAACTTCATCCGTAACTCCAAAATATTGAAATTTGCATAATAAATTTCGATTAATTGCCTCTCCCAAGAGCATTGTAGACGCTATACGCCCATCAAAATATTTTAAAATATCTTTTCCATCCATACGCTCTGGGGTCGCTGTTAATCCCAATAGAATCTTCGGCTTATAATAGTTTAACAAATCCTGATAGGATTTTGCAGCTGCATGATGGAATTCGTCCACGATGATAAAATCATAATAATCTCTGCTGGTCCATTCTGTAAAATCTGCAGAATTAAAGGACTGAATACTAATAAACAGATGCTCAATATCCCCTGGCTTATATCCACCTACATATAACTCACCAAAATTGAAATCATTCAAAACCTCTTGAAACTTTTGAATACTCTGTTTCAAAATCTCTTTTCGATGTGCTACAAACAAAAGCCTGGCTCGATTATGAGTCTCTCGAAAACGTTTGTAATCAAACGCTGCAATGATCGTTTTCCCCACTCCTGTAGCCGCCTGAATCAAATTATGATAATGTCCATATACTTTTCTCTCAGCGGATAAACGGTCCAGTATGTCCTGCTGATAAACATAAGGTCGGATTGTTGTTTGAAGCTTCCGATGATTTAACCCATTATACTTATCCTTTTTTAACTCGTTCCACAGCTTTTTACAACACTTTTCGTCCTCTGGATCAAATATTTCAAAAGATTCATTATTCCAATAACTTTCAAAAGAAACCTTAAATTTCTTCACAATATCAAAAGATTCTTTTTCTGTTACTTTTACATTCCATTCCAACCCACCTGTCAGTGCCGGATTTGATAAGTTAGAAGAGCCAATATAAGCTGTCGAAAATCCTGTCTTCCGTTTAAATAAATAAGATTTCGCATGCATTCTAGCATGTTTTGTCTCATAATTAATTCTAATTTCCGTATTGGGAAGTTTCGCCAACTCTTGTATTGCTTTGTATTCTGTTGCTTGCATATATGTTGTTGTAATGATCCTCAGCCTAACATCCTCTCGTTTTGTAAATTCCTTTAATTCTGTAATTAGCTGTATGATCGCACTCCATTTTATAAACGAAACTAACAAATCAATCGAATCTGATGAAAGAATTTCTCGCTTTAATTCTGACAACATACTTGGTTCATTTCCTGCTCCAGTAAATAGCGCATTTTCTACAATGGATGTTTCTGGACGAATCACTTTTAACTTATTAATATTCCTGGCAGAATTTATTTTATTGTAGAGAGAAACAAGAACCTCTCCTTTTTCTAGGATTGCATTATCTTTAAAATCTGGCTCTTTCGTATGTTCTGCAATCTCTTTCACAATATCATTACACAAATGGATCTGCGCCAGCAATGCTTCTTCATCCTTTGTACTCGAAAAGCTCTCTCTAATATAACGCAGCGCCTGTTCTATGACATGAGAAATATAAAGCGTTAAAACACGCCTTGAATCATCTGCAGATAAATTTTCTAATTGAATGTCATATTTTTGCAAATCCAGTTGTTCTAACTCATTCCCTATTTTTGTATTGATAATCTGTTCATAAATACCATCACTTAACATACTCATGCTCTCCATTTATCCCATTCTCTATTTGTCTGACACTATCATATATTTTAAAGTCTTTTCATAATTTCTTTCAGATACACATTCTATAATTTTACCTGAAATCCAATATTCATATCTATTATACCTTCCCCCTTTATGGTTGTCATGAGAATTTCAAGCTGTAAGACACACTCAAAAAACTTTTACTCCTATGAAATATACCGATATCACTATTATGAAGTATTTTAAATTATAGATAGCAATAAACTTTACTGTATGATATAATATAACCATCTCGATACATACAAGAAAGTTGAAATGACCATTGGTGAAGAAATAAACTATCAAAGAATTAAACGGTACCTATCCAATTCAATCCTATTCTTTCTTCTTATTTGGAATTTAACTCTATCTCCAAAGGGTAAAAGCATACTTTATCCTTGCAGGACACTTTGTTAAATATCAGAAATTATAGGTTATTCAATCATTTACTGAAATGAAAAAGGATAAATTCTATTTAACATAAAATCTAAACTCACTACGAAGTCAGCTATTGATGAGATGGGATTACAGGACAAAAAAAGTGGAATTGCAGCAAAATCAAATATTACTTGTTATTTCCAATGGCATCAAAGTAAAAATAAGTCCTGATTATTAAAAATCCTGTACACATAAAGGAGATACACATGGACGAAAAAATTTTTAGAGACACCAGAATGCAAATCGGTATTCTAAAAAGTCGTGGTGTTATTATAAAGAACAAACGAATTGCAAAACAACTCATAAGAAATACCAACTATTATAATTTAATAAATGGATACAAAGAACCTTTTCTACAGCCAAATACCTCTTATGAAAAATATTTCCCAGGTACAACCTTTGAAGAAATATATGCATTATATGAATTTGATCGTAAATTACGAATTATAACCTTAGAATATATACTCGAAATAGAAAAGCAAGTTAAATCTCTAATTGCCTGTTGTTTTTCTAAAGTACACGGGCATAAAAATTATCTTAAACTTGAAAATTTTGATACCCTGGGTCAAAAAAAATACGGTCAGGTATGTAATTTACTAAGCAGCTTGTACAAAAAAATTTCACTCAATATTGATAAAGATTTATCTGTATCACACTATGTAAGTGGTAAAAATTATATTCCTCTATGGGTATTAGTTAACACGCTTTCCATGGGCGATATTAGTAAGTTCTACTCAAACATGGTACAACGGGAACGGAATGATGTTGCCCGACGATTAAAATGGGGTGTGAAGGAACATCAATTAGCAAGCTGTTTATTTTTTCTCTCAACAATTCGAAATAGATGTGCTCATGATGAACGTTTATATTCATATTTGTCATACGTTAACTTATGTAACAATAAGTATTTTCATTATTTTCACAAAACTTCCAATACAAATAGCTACTTTGCTGTGATGGTAGCATTTAAAATGTTATTATCAACCCAGCGTTATCAGACTTATC
>NZ_CALVGS010000094.1 GCF_944327115.1 uncultured Traorella sp. | reverse complement strand
TAGTCTCCTTAGAGTAGTCAAGCTACATGATTTATAAAGAGAACACAGGCTATTTATATCATACTATAGATGACTAGAAAGGAAAGCGATGATTACTACCTTCAAGGTATGTAATTATCATACAAGAATTTATGAATAAAAAGAAAGAATCTGTACCATCTAGAAAACAAATTGCTGAGTATTGGAAAGGTAAATATATTTCTAAAAATTTGGAGGTGATTGATGATTATGAGGAAGATGCTTTGCCTGTAATTTCTGATTGGGGAGAACCAGAATGTTGGGCATGTTGCGAATTTAATTTAAAAATTTATAATAATCCAAATTATGAAAAATTAAGAACTAGTAAAAATTATATGATAATATGGAATCTTCCTGAAGTTAAATTTTTACAAAAGGCACATATTAAATCTAAAATGTTGGGTGGTGAAAATGTACCATCAAATTATTTCTTGTTATGTAAGGAATGCCATCAAGAGAGTCCAGATTTTCAAGATCCTAGGTACTTTTTTGCGTATATTCGTAATTCTAGAAAAAATGAAGTGAAAATTAGAAAAAGAAGAGAGAATGAGATGATGCGTGCTATTTATGAATTAGCGTTTCAATTGAATAAAAATATATTCACAATAGATAAAGCATATAAAAACTTACCTAATTCATTTGAAAAAATGGGCTTGCATATAACAAATTATTCCCTGTACACACTTGCATCCGGAGTTGTCGATGTCATGGATGATTTAAATCTAGATTTACTAAGTGATGAAGAATTTGAAAAAATGAAAAATGAATTTTTAAAATATGATATTATTTTAAAAAAATAACGTTGAATTTAGAGAGTATTATAGTTATATAGTTGGTTTAGATTATGCAATTTCAATAGTAAAACTTAATCATATTTTAAGTATATTACAATATAATTATTCGTAAATTAAAATGCCACATGTTCATGATCTCAAAAATAGGCTATAATAGAATTATGAAAAAACTAACATTAGAAAGTAAGATCAAAGATTTATATCAAAACCCGGTAGGGCATGATGCTTTATATAAAGTATTGATGCAATTAGGTTTGAATGAAAAACTAATTACAAATTCACTTGTATCTAACTTAAAGCTCAAAACAATCGCCCGATTTACTCGTAAGCAATTAGGTGATTCTTTTTTCGATGCGTTGTTGCATTTGGTGAACATGGAAAAGGATGTTCCATTTGTATCAAAGGGCGAAATAACAAAGAAATGGTGGAAAGAAGCGGTTTTCTATCAAATTTATCCAAGAAGTTTTTATGACAGCAATCATGATGGTGTTGGTGATTTAAAGGGTATTATTGAAAAATTGGATTATTTAGCCGATCTAGAAATTGATGCAATATGGCTATCTCCGATTTATGATTCTCCAAATGATGATAATGGTTATGATATTCGAGATTATCAACAAATCATGAAAGAATTTGGAACGATGGAAGACTTTGATGAATTACTAGAGAAAGTCCATCAAAAAGGAATGAGGCTGATCATGGATCTGGTAGTAAATCATACTTCAGATGAACATGAATGGTTTCAAAAAGCGTTGCATGATCCTCAAAGTAAATATCGTGACTATTATTTTCTGAAAGAGCAAGATACATTGCCAAATAACTGGACATCATTCTTTTCCGGTTCTGCCTGGAATCATTACGAGAAAGAAGGATTATGGGGATTACACCTGTTTTCTAAAAAACAAATGGATCTAAACTGGGATAATCCTCATGTTCGAGAAGATATCATTGCGATGATCAATTGGTGGCTGGATAAAGGTGTGGATGGTTTTCGCATGGATGTCATCAATTATATATCCAAAGAAAAGGGTCTTCCATCAGGAAATGAAACGATTGGGAAAATGATGGGTTACACAGGTATTGAACATTACTATTATGGGCCTCATTTACATGAATATTTACATGAGATCCACAAGAAAGCTTTCGCCAAGCATGATGCCTTTTCTGTAGGTGAAACACCCGGCTTAGGGATGAAGATGGCCCAGCTGGTGACCGGCGAAGAGAGGGAAGAATTAGATATGATCTTTTCCTTTGATCATTTAGAAACACCGGGTCATGTTCGTTTTGAAGATTATGTTTATGATCTGAATTATTTCCGGGATTATATGATTGAATGGATCGAAAATTATGGTAATAACTGCTGGATGTCCATTTTCTATAATAACCATGATAATCCTCGAATGATTTCTAAGATATCAAATAAAAAAGGATATCATGAATCCATTGCCATTTTGTTAGCCGTCATGCAAATGACCTTAAAAGGCACTCCTTTTATCTTTCAAGGAGACGAGATGGGTTTAGTCAATTATCCTTTTACCTCTATGTCACAGATCAGTGATGTCGAATCAAAAGGCTATTATGAAGAACATATTCAAACACAGTCGCATGAAGAAGTTTTTAGGACAATACTTGCCGGTACTCGAGAACATACACGCGTCTTATTGCCATGGAACAAGAAGTTTCCAAATCATCATCAAGGGCTTCATCAGCCTATCAATGAGAATGTATTCAAGGCTTATAAGGAATTGATTTCTTTAAGAAAAAGTGATATACAATTAATATATGGTGATTTCAAAGTGTTAAATAAAAAGAAAAATCGTTTTACTTACCAGCGAGATCATTACCTCATAGATTGTAACCTAGGTGAAAGACCACAAAAAGCTCATCCTGTAGATGAGAGCTATGAATGTATCTTTCCTAAGGAAATATTTTCAAATGAGTTACAAGCCTATGAAGCAAGAATTTACAGAAAGAAGGGTTAAAGATGAAAGTATTATTGATCAATGGAAGTCCTCGGGCAAATGGTAATACGGCCATTGCTTTGGATGAAATGGTAAAGGTTTTTAAAGAAGAAGGCATTGAAAGCGAAGTTGTACAAATTGGTCAAAAGGATGTTCGCGGATGTATTGCCTGCGGCAGCTGTTATAAAACGGGTAAATGTGTTTTTGATGATGTGGTAAATGAGTGTGCCGCAAAATTTGAAGAATGTGATGGCTTGGTCATCGCCAGTCCTGTTTATTATGCCAGTGCGAATGGTACTTTGATTTCCTTCTTGGATCGTTTATTTTATAGCACTCATTTTGATAAACGTATGAAAGTAGGAGCGAGTGTAACGGTTGCAAGACGTGGCGGCTGTTCTGCTACTTTTGATGAATTGAACAAGTACTTTACGATTTGCGGTATGCCGATTGCGTCCAGTCAATATTGGAACAGCGTGCATGGTGCCAAAAGAGGCGAAGCAAATGAAGATCCGGAAGGTTTACAGACGATGCGCACCCTTGCCAGAAATATGTCTTTTTTAATGAAAAGCATTGCTTTAGGAAAAGAAAAGTACGGTTTACCTGAAAAAGAAGCCCAGCAATCGACAAATTTTATACGATAAAAAATTCATATTTATATGATCATAAAGGTTCCATTCCAGGAATCTTTTTCTTTATATTTACAGTAAAATGTAGACATTATGAGATAATTTGAAAAAGATTCAAAAAATACGAATTATCTGCTTTATTGATCCTTTTTTATTATAATCCCTTTGAAAGAAATTGTCTGCTTTATCGTTCATCATACTTTGAATGGAAAGGAGACAGAAATGAAATTCAAAAAATTATGCAGCTTCGTGCTATCAGCACTTATGGCACTAACGCTGGGAAGCTATTCACTTTCTGCTGTTGAGAGTGGTAACAGCACTTCACAAAAGTGGGATGTTTCCAAATCAAAAAGTGCTGAACGTATTGATGAAGACAGATGGGAAGTAACATTGTCATTGCCTTCAAAAGAATATGTTCCTACCACGGATGTTGTCTTTGTTTTAGACAGATCCAGCAGCTCTGTCATGACTGATGTAAAAGCAAAAGCAAATGAGCTTCTTGCTGAACTGGCAGCCAAAACGGGTGAAGGTAAGGGTAAGATCAATGTGGCAGTTGTTAATTTTGATTATGAAGCACATGTAACTTTAGGCCTTACTGAATTGACAGAAACAAGTCTTGATACGATTCAGAAAGCTGTCAATGAGACGACAAAGAGCGGAACGAATCTTGAGGCAGGTATCCTTGCGGGTACGAAGATATTAGACGATGACACATCTGTTCCTGCAGAAAATAAATATCTGGTATTGGTATCGGATGGAATTACTCACGCATGGAATGAAGACCATACAGCAGGTGGTCAGACAATGACAACTTATTGGATGACCAATAACGATGGAACAGTTGGTGTTTATGATGGTACGACGCCTTATGTATATTTTAGAAGAGATGATAAGGTTACTTCATATGAAGATTTGCATCCTTCAATGATCACAGCTGAAAAGGATCTGCCTTATGGAATAGGATCAGAAGTGACAGAAGATGATTGTGTCGTATCAACAGATCTAACCGTTCAAAATGCACCATTTCCTAATGTATATTCACAGGTTGAATTAGCAACTTATTATGCAGCCCAGGCATGGAATGCAGTAAATGAATCTTATCATACACTTACATTATATTGGGAAGTGGATAATGATCTTTATCCTTTAAGCGTTGATTTGATGACAAATGTTTTAGGGGCTTCTTCTGTGGATACGATCGACGCTGCATTTGAAGAATTACAGAATGAAATTGTTTATCTGTTAGACAATGGTACAGTGACTGATGTTATCGGTGAAGATTTTGTTTTAGATGAAAGTGTTCCTTTCACACTGACTGTCAATGGTGAAGAAGTAGATCTGGCAGCGACAGATGATTATGCCGTTTCGCACTCAAATAGTGTTATCACATGGGATATCAATGTCCCAGTGAAAAAAGATGAGCCGGTACAGCTGACGTATGTCGTAAAATTAAAAGACAGCGCTAAAGCAGAAGCCGGTTCTTTCACAACACCAACGAATGAATCAGCCACGCTGGACTATAACGACAGCAAAGGAAATAGTGGCAGTGAAGCTTTTGAACAGCCACAGGCCTCTTATGAAATCGGTATTTTAGAAGTAACACATCGTTATGATGAAAGTGTGAAAGAAGAAGATCAGATATTGACATTACCGGAGGTATTTACTTCAGAACCAGTTATCGTCGATTGGACTGAGAAACATTTCAACAAAGAAGATGCTGAGAATCGTGTAGATTATGACGGATTTGATGTGGTCGTAAATCTGACATATCCAAATACGCAAACCGTAACGATGACCTTGGATGAATTCAATCAAGCAAATGAACATGGTCTTATAGCACAAGCAGGTGTGACAAGTGTTGAATATGTATATACGAAAACACAGGTTCCGGTGATTGATGATATGGAAAACCCGGATACTGATGAAACAGTGACGAATACGCCGAATACATCAGATACTTTACATCTTTATTTGATGGCTGCCGCAGGAGCCCTTTTGATTTTGTGTATGAGTGCTCTTTATGATTTTAGAAAGGAATTTTTCAAATAAAAAATGAACGTTGAAAAACTACGGCAGGAAGTTTATCAAATTGTACAGGATGATGTAAAAACGGAACATGTCATGAATGTTGTACTGGAAAGTAAAAAAGAAGAGGAAGAGAAGCGCAAAGAGAAAATTTTAAATGGCATCAAAGCTGCACAAAACAAAGGGGTGGTCTTTGGCAGGCCAAAGAAAAAAGTGCCGCCTCAGTTTGATGTCATTTATGAGATGTATATGAATCATCACATATCAAGTCGGGCAGCTGCAAAGATGCTGGGAGTTGCACAAAGTACCTTTCTTAAATGGTGCAACGGACATGAAGTTCAATGAAAAATAGAGGAGGAAATCATGTAAACGATTTCCTTTCTTTATGTAAAGAAATTGTATTGAAAAAATGTTAAATATGTGATAATGTCTATGTATTCTTGATTAAAATCAAGAGGGAGGTAAGATATGGAGAAGTTTTTTAAGCTTAAAGAAAACGGAACCAGCGTGTCTACGGAAGTCGTAGCAGGTATAACAACCTTCTTTGCGATGGCTTACATCATTGCGGTCAATCCGAATACGTTAAGTCAGGCAGGCATGGAATGGGGCGCTGTTTTCTTGGCAACGATTATTTCTGCTGTGATTGGTACACTGATCATGGGATTAGTTGCTAATGTACCTTATGCACAGGCACCGGGAATGGGGTTAAATGCTTTTTTTGTTTATACGGTTTGTTTCCAATTAGGATTCAGCTGGCAGCAGGCATTATCCATGGTGTTTATTTGCGGTTTGATCAATATTTTTATTACCGTTACAAAAGTAAGAAAGGTAATCATTAAAGCGATTCCAAAATCATTGCAGAATGCAATTGGTGGAGGTATCGGTGTATTTATCGCTTATTTAGGTTTCCTAAATGTTGGCTTTATCAACTTTGATAGTGGTGTTCCTGCTATTTCAACATTAAATCAGCCGGTATTATTAGTCTTTTTGATTGGTCTGGTATTGGCTGTCATCCTTACTTTAAAAAATGTGAAAGGCGGTATTTTGATAGCTATTGTCGTAACAGCTTTGATAGGTATTCCTTTCGGTGTTACGACGACAACGGATACGGTAAGTTTTATGGATGCCGTTAATGCATTGCCGTCAACATTTGGAGTAATCTTTACTTCAGCAGGTCTTCCATCATTATTTACAGATCCGGCCAAGCTGCCGCTTGTGATCATCACGATTTTTGCCTTCAGCATGTCAGATACATTTGATACGATCGGTACGTTTATCGGTACGGGCAAGAGAAGCGGTATCTTCTCTGAAGAGGATGAAAAAGCACTTGAAAATGGCAGTGGATTTAGTTCTAAAATGGACAAGGCTTTATTTGCCGATGCGACAGCAACTTCCATTGGTGCTATTTTCGGTACTTCCAATACAACGACATATGTAGAAAGTGCAGCCGGTATCGGTGCCGGCGGAAGAACAGGATTGACTTCTGTAGTAACAGCAATCTGTTTTGCCTTAAGTGCTTTTTTAGCGACTTTTGTCAGTGCGATTCCTTCAGCTGCGACAGCTCCGGCATTGATCATCGTAGGATGCATGATGGTTTCATCATTTGCGGAAATCAACTGGGCTGATTTAGAAGAAGCGGTACCTGCTTTCTTTGCAGGATTGTTCATGGCTCTATGTTACAGTATTTCATACGGTATTGCCAGTGGCTTTATCTTCTACTGCTTAGTCAAGATCGTAAAGAAACAGGCAAAAGAAATCCATCCGATCATTGCGGTAGTTGCTTTATTGTTTATCCTGAATTTTATTTTACTTGCAATTATATAGAAATTAAACATTATTATTTGAATAGAGAAATGGTCTTCGTACTGTTTCTCTTTTTTTTATTATTACCTTTGGGTAATAACAAGATAACTAATCGAGAATTCGCTAAAAGCCATTGTTTCTTTATAATGATATCGAAGGAATTTGAATCAGATCAAGGAGGAGTCAGTGATGAAAAAAAGAGAATTAGGAAAGAGTGGATTGTTTGTTTCACCGATAGGGTTAGGTTGTATGGGCTTTTCTCATGCTTATGGAAAACCGATGGATAGAGATGAAGCAATCCAGATGATTCGTGAAGCTGTAAAGATTGGTTATACATTTTTCGATACCGCAGAAATCTATGGTACGGCAAGCAATCCTCATGAAAATGAAGAAATTGTCGGGGAAGCTTTGAAACCTTATCGTGACCAGGTGGTAATTGCAACGAAGTTTGGTATCAGTTTTGACACAGAAAGCGGCAAGGTTCCAAGTCCTCTGATACCGGATGCAAGAGAAGACGTTATCCGTAAATCGGTAGAAGAATCTTTAGCACGATTGCAGGTTGATACGATCGATCTATATTACCAGCATCGTATTGATCCGCATGTTGAGCCGGAAAAGGTTGCGAAGGTCATGAAATCTCTCATTGCAGAAGGAAAGATCAAACATTGGGGTGTTTCAGAGGCAGATGAGGAATATATTCGCCGGGCTCATGCTGTTTGCCCGATTACGGCCATTCAAAATCGGTATTCAATGATGGCTCGTTATCATGAAAGATTATTTCCGGTATTAGAAGAATTGGGGATTGGTTTTGTTGCCTTTTCACCAATTGCAAATGGTTTTTTGAGTGGAAAATATGGAAAAGACAGTCATTTTGATAAAGAATTGGATTATCGAAGCACAATGCCGCAGTTTACGAATGAAGCGATTGATGAAAATCAAACATTATTAAACTTATTAAAAGAAATTGCTGATAAGAAGAATGCCACTTGTGCTCAAATATCATTGGCATGGATGTTATGCAAGAAACCTTATCTGAGTGCGATTCCGGGAACAAGGAAACTGGAACGTCTTAAAGAAAACTTTGCTGCCTGCGAGATAGAGCTCAGTGAAGAAGAAATTCAAATGATCGATCAACAGCTTGATCAGATACCGATGTCTGCTGTATTTGGCGGTTCTGCGATAAAAAAGTAAGGAAGGGATAAGATGAAAGTCATATGCTAACTTCTATGAATAGAAAAATTGATGGCAGTTATATGTCAAAAAAAGAGTGCTGCTTGGCTTTACAGGCATATAATCAGATAAGAAATGATTATCATGCACAGGCTGTTGTCTATACTTGGACAACGATGAAAGAAGGATATGTGAAGATAAAAAACAGGATCATATCAAGGCATTATCCATTTTCTTAAACATTGACTTTCAATTTCTTTCAAATTAAAATATTGTCATAAAGGAGTCATTTATGTACAATCCACAGCTTGAAACGTTTATCATGGTTGCCGATGCGGGAAGCTTTAATAAGGCCGCTGAACAGATTTATATAACCCCGACAGCAGTCATCAAACAAATCAACCTATTAGAGGCAAATTTAGGCGTAAAATTATTTGACCGTACCCATCGTGGCTTAAAACTTACAAAAGCAGGCATTTCCTTGTATAAAGATGTGAAATATATCATTCAATATTGTAAAGATTCCGTGATTCGTGCACAAAATGCCATGCAGGAAGATACTCAGATATTACGAATTGGTTCCTCACCGCTGACTCCTGCACAGATACTATTGGAATTATGGCCGAAGATCCAGGCATATTGTTCTGATATTAAATTTCAAATCATACCTTTTGAAAATACGGAAGAAAATGCCAGAGAAATTTTAAAAAATTTAGGTAATCGTATTGATGTCGTAGCCGGTATTTTTGATGATACGATGCTGAATCTTAGAAATTGTGATGGTTTTGAAATTAAAAAAGTACCGCTGTGCGTTGCTGTTTCGATCCATCATCCTTTAGCGGCAAAAAGAAAGCTAGCTGTGTCTGATTTATATGGACAATCTTTATTGCTGATGCATCGTGGCTGGAGCTGTTATGTCGATGATCTGCGTGATGATATCTGGCAGCATCACAATCAAATACAGATCAAAGACTTTGATTTTTATGATGTTAATATTTTTAATCGTTGTGAAAATGGAAATGAGATATTAATGGCTATTGAGGCCTGGTCAGTCGTTCATCCTCTTTTAAAAATAATTCCGGTTGATTGGGATCATTCGATTCCATATGGCCTGCTTCATTCACCTCAGCCATCTCCTACTGTAAAAAAATTCCTTGATGCCATTCAGAAAGTGATCCAGCAAGACAAAGAATAGTTATAACATAAAGGTATATATTCATGAACAAACCAAGACTTCAAAAGAAGCCTTGGCTTTTTTATAATGACATTGTAAAGAGGAAAAATTCAGTAAATTGAATAAAATCTTTAATTAGAAGGAGGAAAATGATGAATAACTTTATTTTTGAAAATAAGACCAAAGTTTATTTTGGGAAAGGATGTGTACAGGAATATCTAGGCTGTTTAACAAAAAAGTATCAAACGATCATGCTTGCTTACGGCGGAGGATCCATCAAAAAGAATGGGATCTATGATGAGATCATGACGATTTTAACTGCACAGAACAAGAAGGTTGTAGAATTTTCAGGAATTATGTCAAATCCTACTTATGCCAAAGTAATGCAGGGAGCAGAACTTGTCAGAAAAGAACATGTGGATATGATCCTAGCTGTTGGCGGTGGTTCTGTCATGGATTGCTGCAAGGCAATTTCTTTGGCGGCCCGCTATGAGGGTGATGTCTGGAATGATTTTTGGACACATAAAGGTGTGATTGATTTTGATATATTGCCTTTAGGAGTAATCGTCACTGTAACAGGAACAGGAAGTGAAATGAATGGCGGGGCAGTGATTACGAATGAAGAATTAAAAATCAAAACGGGTCGTGATTATCCGGCTTGCAATCCAATGTTTGCCTTATTAGATCCTGCTTATACTTTTACGGTTTCAAAAAGACAGATGGCAAGCGGAGGCTTTGATATTCTTTCTCATATCATGGAAACGTATTTTGGAGAGCCAAATGAAAATAATGTATCGGATGATCTTTCTGTTGCTTTGATGAAAAATGTGATCAAAAACTTAAAAATAGCTATCGAAGATCCTATAAACTATAATGCAAGAAGCAATCTGATGTGGGATGCGACCATGGCTGAAAACAGGATCATTAAACTAGGAAAGCAGACCGATTTTGAAGTTCATCAGATGGAGCATCAGTTAGGTGCTTATACCAACTGTAATCATGGAGAAGGGTTAGCGGTGTTACATCCAACCTATTACCGCCACATTTATCAATATGGTTTATCCAAATTTAAACAGTTTGCCATAGAGGTATGGCAGATCAGTGAAGAAGGCAAGAGCGAAGAACAGATTGCTTTGGAAGGGATTGATGCGTTAGAAAAATTTATTCATGAGATCGGGTTGCCTTCAAGCTTAAAGCAGTTAGGTTTACAGGAGGATATCGATCTAAAGAAGATTGCCGATTCATGTAATATCATACCTACAAGCTATAAACCAATGACTCATGAAGAAATATATGAAATATTTAAAGAATGTTGGAAGTAGAAGGTAAAGATGTCAGTGCAGATGAATCAATTTTAGGTGAAGATGGTAAAATCGATGCGGATCGGTTAGAAACTATTTCCTATGATCCATCTCACAACACATATGTGAAAGTACAGGGAATGATCGGTCGTGCTTTTCATGATGGAAATACTTTAAAGTAAAGGAGTGAATAAATATGGAATATGTAACATTAAACAATGGCATTCAGATGCCTGTATTGGGATATGGAGTTTATCAGGTAAACAATGAAGAATGTGAAAGATGTGTCTTAGATGCTATCAGTGCAGGGTATCGTCTTATTGATACAGCTCAGTCGTATGGCAATGAGGAAGCTGTGGGAAATGCAATCAAAAAATGTGGCGTTCCTCGTGATCAGCTATTTATTACGACAAAGGTATGGATCAGCAATGGCGGTTATGAAAAAGCAAAGGTTTCTTTACGTGAATCCTTAAAAAAGCTTCAGAGCGAGTATATCGATCTCGTCTTGATCCATCAGCCTTTTAATGATTATTATGGTACGTATCGGGCAATGGAAGAAGCCTATAAGGAAGGCTGGATCCGTGCAATTGGTGTATCAAATTTTTATCCTGACAGGTTGATTGATCTTTGCAGTTTTGTAGAGGTAAAACCGGCAGTCGATCAGGTAGAAACCCATGTTTTTCATCAGCAGAAAGAGGCTCACGAATATATGAAAAAATATAATGTCCAGCATGAATCATGGGGACCTTTTGCGGAAGGAAGAAAAGATTTCTTTACAAATCCTGTTTTAGTAAAGATTGGCGAAAAGTATTCCAAGAGTGCTGCTCAGGTCGCTCTAAGATATTTGATCCAAAGCAATGTCGTTGTGATTCCTAAGTCAACACATAAAGAAAGAATGATTGAAAATATAAA
>NZ_CALVGS010000093.1 GCF_944327115.1 uncultured Traorella sp. | reverse complement strand
ATTTTTGATTAGCGTGATTCTTTCACAAAATAATGACGTTTTAACCAGTTTGATAAACCATCAAGATCAGGAAAGATGATACGTTCATTGATGTTGAGCCGATCTAACATATCCCTGATTTCCCATCTTAAATCTTTATCAATGATATATTTTACTGTTTTATGTGTATATTTATCTAAAAAATCTTCAATACAGCCAATATTCTTAGGAACTACTGAAAAATAGGAATATTGATTGATGATACGTTCATCAAAAGATGGAGGTTCCAGAAAGACCATGGACTGATCTGACATATCTTTGTCATAGCTTTCCAGATCATGGACGACATTGCGCATCATGTCCGTGGTAAATAAATATGCCTTTTCACGATTTAAAGCTTCCTGATATTTCTGAGGAAGAAGCAAATTCAATTCCTCGATATCAATTTTCCAGATAAGACCATTATGCTCATCCATCTCATGAAGGTGTTCGCCACTTGTCGCAAAATGCATCGCAATCAAAGGTGAATACGTCCAGTCTAATAAACGGGTAGGTAAACCGTGATGTTGTCCGATGATCAACTGCTTCCATACCGAATCCTTTAGATCCGGCATATGCATCGCAGCATATTTTGTAAAGTTTCTCAGAATAGGTTTTTCTAAATCCGTCCACTTTTCTTTGCAGTTTCTTTCAATGCTTGTTGTCAATGTAAAGGAATCATTCGGTAATCCTCGGTATAGAAATGAGGAACGATGCCGATCGATGCGGACATCATATTTTTGATCAAGCACGACCCCAATGATATCTTCTATTTTTTTAATATAAATCTCTTCTGCCATAAAGCCTCCGTTAATTACAAAAATATTTTATCATAATCAACAAAAGAAAACATCCTTATTCAATATAAACTGAAAACTGTTCTTTATCTGCCATACATATAGGACATATCCATTCGTCGTCCAATGCCTCCCATTTTGTATCAGGTGCAAGATTATTTTCAATATCTCCTATGACTTCATCATAAATATAACCACAAACATCACAAACATATTTCATTGTGTTCTCCTTTATAGGCAATAGCCACTTTATTATATGAAATAAAGATCCAAAAACATGCCAGCTTCACAGGCGTATTGGCGTGCTGTCGTAAAGTGATGATATTTTTATGAAAAGAGGGCACCCTATGAATGAGGTGCCTTATGAAAAGTGAATGGATCAAAAACAGAGAAACAGGAATCAAGAAATTAAATCGAAATCTGGAATGTGATGTATTGATCGTTGGAGCAGGTATGAGCGGACTATTGTGTGCTTATCAGCTGCAGGATATGTTTGAGCATATTGTCATCATTGAAAGTGATGAGATTGCCGGTGGGGCAAGCGGCAGAAATACCGGTAAGATCACCAGTCAGCATGGATTGAATTATCAGGAAATACTTAAGATTCATGGTGAAGAGAAGACAAGGCTTTATTATCAGGAAAATGAAAAGGCGATCTTGGAGATAAAAGGAATTATTGAGAAATATGACATTGACTGTGAATATTATGAAAAGGAAGCTGTTGTGGGTTGTAAATCTGTTTATATGACCAAAAAGATTGCAGATGAGATCAAAGCTTATGATACATGTTCGATTCCTTATGAAATTGTCAGAGAAAATGAAATCGAAGGGATCCGTTACGGAGCTAAGTTTTTGAAACAGGCAAGCTTCGATCCTTATCAGTTTTGTATTCAATTAGCTTCGCGTTTAACCTGTGAAATTTATGAAAGAACACCGATGATACATATCCATGATCATGTGGTTAAGACCAAGGATCATACGATACGCTTCCAGCACTGTATCCTTGCTACCCAGGTCATGCCCTTTCAGTTTAAGTTTTTTTATACACTGACAGCGCCTAAACAGAGTTATCTGGCGGCTTTGAAGCCATCAGATAAAAAGAATGTAATGATATTAAGTGAAGATGAAATCACAAAGACGAAAAACGATATGAAAAACTTCATGCTTATCGGAGGCTATGACCATGCTTTAAGTGATGATTCCAATATCAAATGGCAAAGCTTTAAACGTGATCTGGTATTAGAGTATCCCAATCACCGATTATTGAGCACATGGAGCTCACAGGATTATCAGGTGACGGATTATCTGCCGATCGTTGATCGATGTGATGATTTTATTGTGATCACAGGTTTTAATAAATGGGGAAATACAAATGCTTATGTCGCATCCCTGACTGTCAAGGATATTTTGAAGGATGAGATGACAAAGAGAAGGGAATTGTTTTCTTTGAAGAGAAAGAGTCTTGTTTTCAGTAAGAATTTTATTACAGAAAACTATCAGGTCTTAAAAAGTCTGATTGAATCAAAGATGCATGATTCCAAGCTTATGATACCGGACAATCATCAGGCCGTCAGTTTTCAGTTAGACCGTCATCCATATGGAATCTATCGTCAGGATGATAAGCTCTATATCGTGGATACGTTATGTCCACACCTAGGCTGTACGCTTAAATTCAATGAGCATGATAAATGCTGGGATTGTCCGTGTCATGGTTCACGCTTTTCTCTGACCGGAGAGATCATCAAAGGACCGGCAAGTGTCGGACTTCATCACAGTGAATGTCTTATCAGTGAATTAAAACTGGATAAATAAGTGAAATATGGTAAAATGAATATGGGTGGTATTCATGAGATACAGTGCAGTGATACTGGCAGCAGGGTCAGGAACAAGGGTAGGTCTTGGCTATAATAAGCTGTTATATAAAATGGATGAGGAAACGATCATTGAAAAAACGGTCAAGGTCTTTGAACAGGATGCATCCTGTAATGAAATCATCTTAGTCATATCTAAAAATGATGAGGATGATATGAAAAGACTCTTTAAAGATCGGGTTCACTTTGTCTATGGGGGAGCTACCCGTCAGGAAAGCTCCTATCATGGGGTCAGTGCTGCTCATGAAGAAGTGGTCATGATTCATGACGGTGCCCGTCCATATGTTTCACAGGATGAGCTGAAGCGTTGCAAGGAAGCCATGGAAAACTATGATGCTGCTTTATTGATGGTTCCTGTCAAGGATACGATCAAGGTGGTTGATCATGATATTGTCGATCATACTCCCGAGCGTTCAACATTGATGGCAGCGTTAACGCCGCAATGCTTTAAAAGAGATTTAATTTGCGGGTGCTTGAAAAAAGCCATCCATGGGCAAGATGTATTTAGTGATGATGCCAGTGTAGTTGAAAGATTAAGCAATACGAAGGTGCATGTGGTTTTGGGTGCATATACCAATATAAAAATTACGACAAAAGAGGATTTATGATTCTCTTTTTTCATATACTGTAACAGGTGAAAAATGAAAAAGCTGCAGCAGAAGATATTTAATTTAGGAATGGCTTGTATCTTGATCTTTATATGTGTGCTTTTCTATCGTGAGCCTGCAACTCAGCCTGTCTTTACAGAAAAGAAATATGTGGCATTGACATATGATGATGGACCCAGTCAGCTTACGACACAGGCATTGATCGATCTGTTGAATAAATATGACGCTTCGGCGACATTTTTTATTAACGGGAATCATGCCAATGAAAATAAAGAATTGGTGAAAAGCATTTATGAACAGGGCAATGAAATTGGTAATCATACCTTGGATCATATCTGGCTGACAAAAGCAAGCCAAGAAGAGAGAGAACGGCAGATCTATGGAAATGAAAGCTTATTGAAATTTTTAAGCGGACAGCAGGGAGATATGCTGGTACGTCCGCCTTATGGGGATATCAATAAGGATATCTTGGAAGAGTTTGATGTGCCTTTCATTATGTGGAGCGTTGATTCCAGAGATTGGGAGATTAGAAATGCAGCGAGTATTCAAGACAATGTTTTTATGCATATCGAAGATGGAGATATCATTATCATGCATGATGGATATACTTCTACGATCGAAGCAACGGAAGAAATATTGAAGAGAATGCAGAGAGAAGGGTTTGAGGTTGTAAGTGTCAGTGAGCTGTTTGAGTTAAAAAATAAAGAAATTCCGCTTCATGTGAAAGTTAAGCATTGCAGATAATCAAAAAAAGTGATAGAATACTAGTGCTATGCCGACGTAGCACAGTTGGTAGTGCAACGCACTCGTAACGCGTAGGTCGGGGGTTCAAGTCCCTTCGTCGGCACCATATGTAAAAATACTGCCCTAAAATAAGGCAGTTTTTTTATGTTTTTTTAGAATTTCCCTACAAATTCCCTACAAAATTACAGTTTTACTGAATTTAAAGCATCTATCATATTTTCTTGCGACTCTAAAAACCAGTGCCCATAGATGTTATTAACCATCTCAGGAGTATCGCCGATTCTTTTTGCAATTTCAAATACACTAAATTTTAAAGATAGAAGTAAAGAAACATGAGAATGGCGAAAATCATGTACTCTTATTCTTTTGATGCCAGCCTTTTTACTATATTTGATATTAGCATTAGCTATAGCATTTACAGATATAGGTTTATAATATCCAAATACATAATGAGTATCGTTATCACTTGCTTTATAGTATTTCTGAAGATTATAAAGTGCGGTTATACATTGATCAGTTAGTAGTAAAGTGCGATAACTGTTTTGAGTTTTAGGAGTTGTGATAATGCGATTTCGTGTATCATATGATTTATCAATTGACATAGTTTTATTTTTAAAATCAATATCATTCCAAGTAACTGCCATAGCTTCACCTTTTCTTAAACCACAAAAATAAAGTATGGTAAATAAAGTGTGATAGACAATTGAATCATCTATGGCATTGATAAATTTCTTAAATTCTTCAGGAGTGTAGAATTTCATTTCTCTTTTTTTCTCATTTTTTCTAATGGCTTTTTGATATATGAAGCTTTTATTTGTATAGCCATACTTAACACCATAATTAGTTATTGTAGAAAACAGAGTTTGAATTTTTTGTAAATACCTATTAGCGTATGGTTTATTATTTTTCCCATAGGTCATAGATAATAGTTGATCTTGCCATTTTTTTATATCTTTATTAGTAATAGATGATATTTTCATATCACCGAGAAAGGGTTTAATTTTATGCTTATATGTAATTTGCATATCTTGAACTACCCTAAGTTTTCCATTTTTATACATATTGTCAAAATAAAGAGATGCTAATTCATTAAGAGTTATATTATCATTTCCATTGCTTCTATATGAAAGTAGTAAATTTTTTTCATATGTATCTGCATCTTCTCTTGAAATAAAACCTCTTTTTCCATAATTTTTGCGATCAGGTGTTTTTCCTCTGACACCATAGAAAGTTGTTAATCTCTTTCTTCCAGTAAGAGGATTAGTTATTTTCTTTTGGTAAACATAAATCATTGATAATACCCTCCTTTTTTGATAAAATTGGGTATAGAAAAACTGGTGTAGCAATCAATTTTTCTATCGGCAGTATTGGCGTACTGCTTATTGAACCATCCTATTGGCGAAGGGTGGTTTTTTTATTTTCAAAATTATGAAGAAAAATGAAAAAGAGAGCCAGTTCCCCGACTCTCTCAAGTATGCGTCCGCAAACACATACCGCAATTAGTATGTATATAATACAATAACTGTTGGGGAATTGCAAGTGTTAAATAAATTTTTTTAATGCTGTCAATCGACTTTGCAAATCGGGTTTTCGACACTTTCATAACCCTACACAATAGATGATACTTAAATTTGTCCTTATAAATAAGGGCTTTTTTTATGTCGATATCTGTCAAGTTATATAAATTATTGTTGTATATGTTGTATATG
>NZ_CALVGS010000092.1 GCF_944327115.1 uncultured Traorella sp. | reverse complement strand
GAGCGCTATCACTGATGGGCGCTTTTTTGTTGTGAATGATGAATCGTTCGGGTGTGGTGATTTCTTAAAAGAGATAGGCATGTATTGTGTGGACGATAATGGAAAGCCAATAGATGCTTATAACCATGCTATGGATGAGGCACGATATGCGAATAACTACTTTTACAAGCGATATGTTTTGTGAGGTGATTAGATGTTTGAAAGAGTAAAGAAGGCGGTGAGAGGTTTCATGCAGAGAACAGGAGCAGATTTAGGCATGGCGAAGGAGTTTAAGGATATATTTGAATTGGGCGGTGTACCTTCATTTAATCAGTTTTATTATTTTGGGATTTTTATTTGGAAGTATTTGTACAAAGGGTTCTATAAGCCTTGGCATTTGATTCCAGCTCCTACAATAGATAATCCTAATAATAAAAGAGAGATAGAGCCGATGAACATTGAAAAGGCAATCTGTGCTGAATTGGCAGGTCTTATATGGAGTGAGCAATGTGAAGTTCATGTTTCAAGTGGAATTGAATTGGAAGAAGGGAAGACGGATCCGCTGGATGATTTTGTTCAAAAGGTATTAAAAGATAATGCCTTTAATACCAAAATGCAGGAACATATTGAGCAAAGCATGGCATTAGGTGGCGGTGCTTTAAAGGTTTGGTATGAAGAAAAGCATGATTCAAAAGGGAATCCTGTTCCTAACACTGGGAAGATTGTTTTGGGATATTGCATGGCTGATCAGTTTGTGCCTACTTCTTGGGATAATGCACAAGTTACAGAAGGTGTATTTATTTCAAGACAGGCAAAAGATGGATATTACTACACTCGTCTTGAATGGCACAGATGGGATGGTGAAACGTATTATATTGAAAATGAAATGTTCAGAGCAGAAAAAAGAGAGGTCAAAAACAATGATGGTACAATAGAGCCTCAAGACATTTTGGGTTTTAGATATCCATTAAGTGAGATTTATCCATTCTTGAATCCGGAAACATCAATCGAAGGAATTGATGAGAGCTTATTTGCTTATTACAGGACTGCTATTGCAAATAATATTGACGATAATTCGCCATTGGGAGTATCAATTTATGCTAATGCGTTGGCTACATTACATTCGTTAGATGTTTGTTATGATTCTTTCAGACGTGAATTTATATTAGGAAAAAGAAGAATTATTGTACCTGCCAGTTGTATTAGACAGATCACAGACCCAGTCACAGGGCAGATGATAAGATATTTTGATGCAACAGATGAGGTTTATGAAGCGTTTTCTACTGATGATGCAGAACAGTTGAAAATTCAAGATAATACAGTTGAGTTGAGAGTTGAAGAACATATCAGTGCAATCAATGCTTTATTGAATACATTATGTTTACAGTTAGGATTCAGTGCTGGAACGTTTACATTTGATCAGGCACAGGGATTGAAAACTGCAACTGAAATCATTTCAGAAAATTCAAAAACGTATAAAACCATTAAAGCTAACCAGTTACAGGTGAAATATGCTATTGAAAAGATCATTAAAGGGATTATTGAAGTAGCGAAATTATATGATGTTAAATTCAATGGATTGAATCTTAAAGACGTAGGTGAGTATGAGATCAATGTTGTATTTGATGATTCAATCTTGCAGGATAGGCAGACCAATATCAATGAGGGTATCATGCTCATGAATAATGGTGTGATGTCGAAACTTACATATATGACTAAGATATTAGGAATGACCGAAGAAGAAGCTAAGAAGGAGTTAGAGCGCATTAGAAATGAATCTAGTGTGAATACACAGGCAGTAGATGAATTCTTTATGGGTGGCGAAGAATGATCATTACAAAAGAGGATATCTTGAAGATTGCAGAACCTTTTGAACAGATGTATGGAGATATGTCAAATGAGATTCTTATCCTAATGGCAGAGTTTATAGGGCAGGATATAGATGAACCTATTGATGTATGGCAAGAAAAGAAGATCAAACAGATTCAGATTCTTTTAAAAATGGTACGGAATATTCAGAAAGGATATCCGTATTTAAGACTGATAAATCATGCGTTGAATGAAACAGTTGATGAATCTTTAAAAGAGGTAGAGCCGGCGTTAAAAAAAGGTGCAGAAGCTGGGATGCTTTCGGTAGCTAGTGATGTGGCTAGCAGTCTTTCGTTAAATGATTTGAAGAAGATAAAAAAGCAGGAGTTTGCCAAGACATTTGCCAATATGAATTCCGAGATGGTGAATGGTGTGAATCAGTCTTTTAATAAGGCGATTACAAATGTTGTGGTCAAGTATAATCAGAAAACAGGCAGGATGTATGAAATACTTGATGATGCAGTTAGAAAGACATTAGAGGGGCAGGCAAGGCAGGAAGCAGTCACAGAAACTATAAGGCAGATGATCGAAGAAAATATACCAGCATTTGTAGATAAAGCAGGGCGTAAATGGAGTGCAGAAGCCTATGCGAATATGTATTCACGAACCAACGTTCACAACATGGCTATTGAAACAGTCAATAAGCGAAATGAGGATTATGGTAATGATCTTATTCAAGTGGATAAACACGCAGGGGCAAGGCCTCTATGTGCGCCATATCAAGGAAAGATATTTTCCACATCGGGAAGAAGTGGAACAGTTGAAGATGCTTTTGGAAAGAAGCATAGATTCAAGCCTCTATCTTCGACCAGTTATGGTGAGCCTGCTGGATTGTTTGGAATCAATTGTGGACATAATCCATCACCTTTTATTCCAAAGGTGTCAAATCTTGTTGCTAAGCCTTTGACAAAAGAAGAGAAAAAAGAGAATGATCGTATTTATCAAGAATCCCAGCAACAGAGAGCGATTGAAAGAGAGATAAGAAAAGCAAAGACAGAAGAAATTGCTTTAAAAAAGGCTGGTATTGATGATGAAAAGGCAAAGCAGAAGGTTAAGGATAAGCAGGCAAAGATGAGAAGTTTCATAAAAGAAACTGGTCGTACAAGAAGATATGACAGAGAACAGGTCATTCAGTTGAAGGAGGAAAAGAAATGAGATGTAAAAAGCATGTTTTTATGGGTGATAAAGATGGTGTTCATTGTTTTAAATGTGGATTTACAATGACCCACGATGAATATGTAAAGTCATTGAGAAAGGAGGATAAGGATGAAGAATTACGAGAACATGACAGCGTATCTGATGATCTTGTATCAGAATCTGAAAACACTTCATTATAATGTCGTTGGACATGGATTCTTTACAATTCATAAAGAATTAGAAGATGGATATAGTGCAATATCAAAGATGGCCGATGATCTTATTGAAAGAGGTATTCCGTTAGGTTTCGTTCAGCCATCAATTCAGAGCGCTGTATTGGCTTATCAGAGTGATCTATTACCTGTAATGGCTAGAGATGGTCATGACAGTATTAAGTTGGCTTATGACGGCTATATCAAAGCAATAGAATTAATGACAATTGCAAATGATGAAGTTTCATCAGATATTCAAAGTAAGTTAGATGAATATATCTATTATTTGCGTAAAGAAGCAGAATATAAGTTTCAGAGATACATTGGAGAACCTACTGCATTACCAAATATTGTTGATGAAGATGATTAAAAAGCGTGAGTGATCACGCTTTTTATATGCGCTGACGTCTTACAGCGTGACAGAAAGGCATTCGGGGACGTCTACACCCGTAAATGAAGGCATTCGACCTGTTAGTGGGTCGCAGTCATATAGCAATAGGAGGAAATTATGGCAAAACTAACAAGAAAATTTGTAAGAGCAACATTGGAAGGTGAAGGAACAACGGATGAAAAGTTGGAAGCGATCATGACAGCGTTTGGAGCTAGCACAGCGAACATGATTGATAAAGAAGAAGCTGAAACGTTGAAAACCAACGCAATCAATGAAGCACTCAAAGATGCACCTAAAGGTTTTAAAGATTCTGATGAGTATAAAACAATGTCAGAGAAGTTACAGGAATATGAGAAAAAGGATGCCATCAGAAATTTAACTGACAAAGGTGTGAAAAATGAAAAGTATGCAGAAATGCTTCTTGCAAAATTGGATTCTGAAAAGGATTTAGATGAGCAGTTAAATGCAATGAAGGCAGATTATGCAGACATGTTTAATGCAGAAGAAGAAAGAAAACCTCAATTTGGATCAGAAATGCATAGTGGTATGCCAACAGGTAAAGATCAGCCGACGTTTGGTTCCGTTTGGGGTTTTGTGCCACAGAAGAAGGAGTGATAAAGAATGGCAGAACCTATTAATTATGCAGTTGAGTATGCGAGAGATTTAGCAAATGCGTACCCTTATTTATCGTATTTCCCAGAAGTTTGGACAGGACCTAACAGTCAGAAATACAAGCCAGTAAATGGGAAAACAGTTATGATCCCGTCAATGACTACGACTGGCGCAAGAGCGGTTAATCGTGATCATATTGATGGAGTATTCAATCGAAATTTCGATAATGAGTATCAGGCAGTGACAATGAGCATGGATCGTGAATGGGATACACTCGTTGACCCAATGGATATTAAAGAAACAAATCAAGTAGTCACTATTGCAAACATCACCAAGACGTTCAATGAATTCCAAAAAGTGCCTGAACAGGATGCTTATTGTGCTTCTAAATTAGCAGGATTTGCACAGTCATTTGGTACAGTTGATAATACCACTTTAACGAAGGATAACATCTTAGAAACATGGGATGGTTATTTGGAATACATGGTAAATCAGCGTATCAATCGTGATCGGCTTATTGCTTATATGACACCTAGTGTTTATAAATTATTGAAAGAAGCTGCTGGAATTACTCGTTTCCTTGATGCTGGTACAGGCGTTAGAAATGTAGATCGAAATGTTGGAAAATTGGACGGAATTGTTATCAAAGAAGTGCCATCTGATATGATGAAGACGATTTATGATTTCACTACTGGATGGGTGATTGGATCGTCTGCTAAACAGATCAATTTATTGTTGGTTGATCCTATGGCAGTAATTGCACCAATTATTTATGACACATCTATGATGTCACCACCATCTGCTCAGTCTAAGGGCAAATGGTTGTATTATGAAAGATATTATTATGATATATTTACGTTGAATAAAAGACGTTGCGGTGTTCTTGCTAATATCGGTGAGCCAGTTGTAGGAACTCTTACAGTGACATCTGTTGCTGGTGCGTCAAGTGGTGAATCAGTGATTGCAGTAGCAGAGAAACCAGTATTAGGTCAGAAGTTGGTATATCAGTTAAATAGTGCAGATCCATCTATCACTTATGGACAGGATTTATCATCTTGGGAAGATTTACCAGCCGATGGAGTAGTTGATGTAACATCTGAAACGAATGTAACGGTATGCTTAGTTAACACGACTAAAGGAAATGGAGCATTTGCAGTAGCAGAAGGCAATGCAACAATCGTTAAGGCTTCCTAATTAAGGGGGTGATTATATGGCATACATAGATTATGCCTTTTTTAAGGGTTATTTAGGTAACCAATTAGATGAAGAAACATTTGAGCAGGTTGTCGGTCCTGCTTGTGATATTGTTGATTCATTGACAAGATATCAAGTAGCGAAACGAGGGTTAACCTCGTTTCCTGCTTGGATTCAAGAATTATTCAAAAAAGCGTGTGCAATGCAGTGTGCTTATTATGGATATTATGGTTTAGATATTTCATATACGGGACAGGCAGGACAAGGATTTACAGTTGGCAAGGTTTCTGTTGGGGAAGGAGTAAAAGCTGATGGTGGAAGAATGGCAAATGCCGTAAGTCCAGCAGTAATTGCTTTACTTGAACAGACAGGATTATTGAATAGGAGTGTTGGCGTATTCTCAGACCCATTCCTAGTCGGTTACTTACCGACGTGGCGGTCTTAAAAGTACCGACTACAATAGATATTTATCAAAAGCCAGCTTATACAGATTATTCTTTGTCAAAGGTGCATATGCAGAACACCAATGAGGTGATCAAGTCAACAGACAATACAGAAGTAGTGCTTAGATCGATTCTTTTTTATGATTGCAGGCTTTCAAAACCTAGTATTGATATTTGGGGATTGGAAAGGGTGGCGAATGGTGTCGGTGCATCAATGAAAGTGGAGTATAGCGGAGATGTCTATACAGTGGAAATGGTTGATTTAGTACCCGATGATACAGGAAAGCCACATCATTACGAATTAGGACTTGTTTAATGAGTGTTAAGGTAACGACCGATTTTAAAAATATCAAGAAAAGAATTGAAGCTGGATCAAAGGAATTAAAGATTCACGTGACAGAAGCAGTCATCACATATGGAAATATTTATTGTCCGGAAGATACAGGTGATCTAAAAGCCAGTGCTTATCGTGATTCAAAACCCGAAGATGGCGAGGCTATATGGGGTAAGGATTATGCCGCAGAAAATTATTATGGAGTTGACAGAAATTTTTCTAAGGATAGAAACCCTTTAGCAAGTGCTTTTTGGGCGGAAGAAGGCGTTAAAAATGGTAGAGAAGAAATAGATCAGACTGCACAGAAAGCGTTTGAGAGAGGCATGAAATGAGCGTATATAGTGATGTTTTAAATTCTGTTATTGAATTGATGGAAGAAACAAAGCCTTATGCACGTATTGTGGTTGGGTCTAATGTACCGGCGAATGGAATATGTGTACTTCCTACACCTGCTACATCAAGAGCTTTTTTGGATAAAAACACCGACATGGAATGGATCATTGCTTTAAATGGAAAAAATGCTGATCAATTAACAGTATTTGAAGCATTGAGCAGGATTCATACATTGCTTACAAGAAGAAAAGATTATCCGTCTGATTCGAATTATCAAATCTATGATATTTCAACAGTTGCGGGTCCTAGATTGATAGGGAGGCAGGAAAATGATCAGTGGATATATGGCAGTTCGTTAAGGATTCGATTTTATATGAGAGGAGAGTGAGAAAATGCCAGCAATGGAAAATCAGCCGAATTTATTAGTCACTTATAAAATACAGTTAGATATTAACACAACTCCGAGCGGTGCTTCCGAAACATGGACACCTCTTTGTGCAGGGTTTAATAACATTAGCGAAGCATTAAATGAGGCAGTACAGCAGTATTTCTTTTTATGCCAGAAAGGTTTTGCAAATAACTATGTGACAGGAATGGCACCAGTAGTTACATTAACAGGTGTTAGAATCATTGGCGATACCGCACAGGATTACATCTTTGGCACTAAATATAAAACACTTGTTGATAGAGAAACCCAGTTGAGAATTACACGTGTGAATGATGATGGTGAATCTACTTCTGTGATTACTGCAAATGTGACTATGCAGAATATCCAAGAATTTAGCGGTGCTACGACTGATGGATCGGCGATCAGTGTTGAGTTTGCATTTAATGGTGCACCTACGTTGTCGCAGGGAACTGTTGGGGCAGGGTAAAACCTGCCTTTTTTTAGAAAGAAGGGGAATAAATGTATAGGATAAAAAGACAGGAAAATCTAAAAGAAACGCTTCTGATTGAGTATAAAGACAAAGAGCTTGTCGTAAATGTTGAAATGAATATCACAGAGAAGATGAAAGCCTACACGAGTGCAAGCAGGAAGCTGGAAATCTTTTTGACAAAAGCGTCAAAGAATGAAGTTGATAGTAAAGCATTAGGTGAAGCAATCGTGTCTTTGTTCGTGCTTATCTTTGGTGAGAAACAGACAAACGAGATCATAGCTTTTTATGATGATGACTACACATCAATGTTAATAGACATTATGCCTTTCATTCGTGATGTGGTAACTCCAATGTTTGCTAAGGCAAGAAAAGAAAAGATAGCTTTGATGAAGAAAAACACAAAGCGTAGATTCATATGAAATTGTATGAAGAATTACCTTGTTCTATTGAATTAGATGGAAAATTCTATAAATTTAGAGCTTCTTTTCGTGGAATTCTAGCGTGTTATGACATCATGCAGGATAAAGATCTTGAGGATATTGAAAAGATCATGATCATCTATGAATGTTTGTTTACGAGTTGGTCGAGATTCAAAGCTAGGAAAAAAGACATCTTTTTTAAATGTCAGATGGTCGTCGAAGTGTTTGATCTTTTAAATGACAAGAAGAAAAAAGGCAAGTCGCAAAAAGTGGTAGATTTTGAGCAGGATTCAAGATACATCTATGCAGGTTTTTACCAGTGCTATGGAATTGATTTATTTAAAGTTAATCTTCATTGGTGGCAGTTTTTATCTTTATTCAATGGTCTAAGCAATGATACGAAGATCATGCAGATCATAGATATACGGCAAAAACCAATACCTAAACCTACAAAATATAATGCTGATGAGCGAATGAGATTGATGAGATTAAAGGCTGAATATCAGCTTGAAATGTCACAGGAAGAAAGAGAAAAACAATTTGCAGATAACCTCAATGGTTTATTTGATGCTTTAAAAGGAATAGCAGAAAAGAGGTGATGGCATGGCAGAAGATGGAAAAGTCGTCTATAAAGTAGAGGTAGATGATTCGCAAGTATCATCTGATATGAAGAAAACCGAATCGAAGATCAAGAAATCTTCCGAAGAGGCTTCTGATGCTCAAAAGCAGGATAACAAGGAAGTTGTACAGGATGCGAAAGAAAGTACCAATAAGGTTTCAGGTTTCTTTTCCAGTGCTTTTGAAAAAATAAAAGGAAGCTCCGGTGGAATGAAAGATGGTGTACTTGAAGGTTTCGATACATTGACTGAAGGTATAGGAATATCAGCAAGTACATTAGCTAAAGCTGGGTTGGTTGCAGGAATTACAGCTATTGGTTCAGCGGCTGTAAAAATGGCATCTGATGTACAGGATTCCGTGAATAAATTCTCTGCACAGACTGGTATAGCAGGTGAGGAACTTGATAAGTATCAGACTATGATGGAGGAAATATATGCGAGCAATTATGGTGAATCCTTTGAAGATGTAGCAAATGCAGTATCTAGTATCAAATTGCAGTTTGATGATATAGATGATGAAAGCCTACAAAGCCTCACAGAAGGTGCTTTAACATTGAGAGATACCTTTGATATGGATTTGAATGAATCTTTAAGAGGTATGGATCAGTTAATGACACAGTTTGGATTGAGTGCAGAAGAAGCTATGGATTTAATGGCCAGTGGCGCACAGAATGGTTTAAATTACACTGATGAATTGGGTGACAATATATCAGAATATGCAGGTAAATTTGCACAGGCTGGTTATTCTGCTAAAGATTATTTCCAGCTTTTGAAAAATGGAACACAAGGTGGAGCATATAACCTTGATAAAGTAAATGATGCAATCAATGAGATTACCACTCGACTTGCTGATGGTACGATTGAAGAAAGCCTTGATATGTATAGTGAAAAGACACAGGAAGTCTTTAAACAATGGCAGAATGGTGAAGCAACACAAAAAGATGTAATTGATTCGATTGTTGAAGATATACAGAATTGCACAAGTGAGCAGGATAAATTGACCATGAGTGCGACTGCATTTGGAACGATGGGTGAAGATGCAAATGCAAAGTTTGTAGAATCTTTAGTTTCTGTTGGCGATACATTTGCTGATGTGAATGGCACAATGGAAGAAGTCGAAGGTACCATGAGTGGTGGTGTCAATGCACAGATTGAATCATTGAAACGTAATATTGAAATGTTGCTTGTGCCGATTGGTGAATTATTATTGCCTATTTTAAATGTTTTGATTGGCGCTTTGGCAGAGATCATCGGTGTGATTTCTGATGTAATAAATACAACAGTTGATTGGATTTCCAATATCGTAAATTTTGAAGAATTGTTTTCTTTTTATATTGGTAATGCCATGCAGTCATTTAATTCATTTGTTGAAACACTACAAGGAGCTAACTATATAAAAATCAAGAGATTTAGATGAAAAAGTTTGAAAATATAAAATTTCTAATTTTGTATGTTAGCTGGAGCTGTTCTTTGAAAAGTGAATAGTAATTTGTACTTTTTGGG